>JBFRWK010000058.1:0-129105 GCA_051439545.1 Xenococcaceae cyanobacterium
TTCCAACCCTAGTCACTGGTCGTGGTACTCATAAAGAGCCTGAAAAGAGAGGAGCCGTGTGAGGAGAAATTTTCATGCACGGTTCTGAAGACGAGTCGCCTCGGTGACGAGGTGGCTTAGTTTAACATTGTAAAACATATTAAAATCCCAGATAAATTTACCTATGACCGAATCTCAACCTACTACTACCCCCAATCTAGAAGACCCTAAGTTTGGCTTTAATGACTATGCGGAACGTTTAAATGGTAGAGCAGCCATGATTGGCTTTCTTTTGACCGTTATCATTGAGTACGTTACAGGACAAGGCTTGTTGTCTTGGTTGGGTCTACAATAATCAAAATTGATTGGAATATGGTAATTGGTGAAAGCAAATGTTTAGCCAATTACCCATTTTTTAAAATATAAGAACTAATATAAAGTGCGACCCGTTTAGGCAGAAACAAGGTATACAAACCTTGGTGTGACTAGTTTGGAGCTAATTCTAATAAAAGAATCAGAACCTTGACAACTGAATATTCTGTGTAGGTGAGAGAACCTGTAATAAGGTGCTAAATAGTAATAAAAGTCTAAGTCCTCAAGCCCTACTCTCCAGGTGTTAGGAGTAAAAGCATAACCCCCAGGTTCGCGACTGGTCATCAAAGCCTGAAGCGGGGTTAAATGGGTCAATGGCTGGCAGGCTGAACTGGTCAATCCCTAGCAAGAATTCCAAGGATAGGGCGAACGCCCAAAGCACCTCAACTATCGTTAAGTTCAAACAGCCAAATCAGTTCTGATAGGTTGTAGCCAAAAGGCAACGCTGCACATAATTGTTACTTAATTTTATAGTAAGTAACCAACACCAATTGCAGTCGGTAGATAGGTAAAGGTCAAAACATCGTGAATGCTAAGCAGCTAAAACAGTACTGATAAAGCTGCAACCAAAATGGTCACATTGCAAATGATTGTTACTTAATGTGTATGTAAGTAACTAACACTAATCGCAATCGGTGTATGGACGCATCCTAAAGATTCATACCAACAGAATATTCGGAACGGGATAACCCCTCAATAATTCTTACTCAAAGGTCGAACGAGTAAGTAATCAACCAAGATGCAATCTCTCTAGAAATAGAGGTTATTGGGGGACAGGATTGGGTAAGAAGCCAACGCCTTAGCTCGAAAGATACGAGGATTGCTTTACTGAAACAAAGGTAAAGAAGGGTAATGCCAAGGATATACGGGGCGTACAAGCTTTTGAGGAGACCTCAAAAGACAGCCCCTTGCCGACGTACCCACTGTTTTCAGGAAAGTAATGATTAAGTAGTAATTAATATGTCTAAGACAGATTTGAAAACAAATACTGTGGAATGGAGGCAGCTAAACTGGCGTAAAATCCAAAAAGCCGTCTGGAAGTTACAAAAGAGAATCTACCGAGCCTATATCAGTGGCGATGTTCGGAAAGGAAGAAGGCTACAAAAAACCCTCATCAATTCCTATTACAACAGATTACTATCCGTCAGAAAGGTCACACAGGATAACCAAGGTAAAAAGACGGCAGGGGTAGATAAGGTTAAATCCTTAACACCCAAGCAACGTCTTGAACTCGCTGAAAATCTAAAACTAGGTAACAAATCCAAACCTAGGGGATGGTGCAACTATTTCAAGAAAGTCTGTAGTAAAGAAATCTTTAGTGAGTTATATCGATTAACTCATATAAGAATACGCAGATGGGCTGACAGAAGACACCCAAATAAAAACAAACATTGGGTAACTAAGAAGTACTGGACAACGATAGGAAATGATAACTGGGTATTTGGATGTAAATACAAAGGTAATATCTTTGAACTAATAAAGCACCCAAAAACAGCCATCACAAGGCACACCAAAGTCACAGGGAATAGCTCACCCTATGACGGAAACACATTATATTGGGCTAAAAGGATGAGAAAACATCCCGAAATAAAAGACTCAATAGCCAAAATGCTACACAAGCAAAAAGGTAAATGTAATTGGTGTGGACTTCCTTTTCAAGAAGATGACCTAATAGAAGACGACCACATTATCGCCAGGAAAGCTGGAGGTAATAATTCACTAAATAATCGTCAACTTCTTCACAGACATTGTCATGACGAAAAGACCAGAGATGACCTTAAAGCTATCAAAGCCTACAAACAGGAGAAAGAATGGCTCAAACTCGAGGACACGGTTTTTGAGGAAACCTCAAAAACGTGAGATGTCCGTCACCAAATGGTTTGACAACCAAAATTGGTTATGGGTGGATGACATTCCAACTCTAACAACTGGTCGTGGTACTCATAAAGAGCCTGAAGAGAGAGGAGCGCAGTGAAATGAAAGTTTCATGCTGCGTTCTGAAGACGAGTCGCCTCGGTGACGAGGTGGCTTAGTTTAACAATAAATTAGCGATAAATTTTTTGTGCAGATACGATCGAAAAATTTATTTGTAGGTTACAACCCAAATAAATATTGCTAAAATTATTCAGCAATTACACTTAAGTCCTATTTTTGAATAGAGCAATTGTATGAACGCTTTATTTTTTAACTTTTTGAAAAAAACCTATCGTAAAGAATCAGTTTCCAGCTTTATCCTTGTATTTGGAGCAGTGGATGTAGTCATAGGTGGAATTGGTGGGAAATTGACTTTATTATCTTTTGGTTTATCCATGGTAGTAGCTTCCATAATATTACGGTGGTATAAACTACAACAAGCGGAAGCCATAGTAGCAGATAAACCATCTCGCTATTTTTTACCTCCTAGTGAATCTAGACCACCATTACCTTTATTGACTAAAAAGAAACCACATCAATAAATAGTTTTAATCGGACTCGGGTTACTTAACTGCACTCCACAAGGCTAAACCGCCTCCTCTTCCTCTGGCAGCAATAAAATCATCTCGAACTAAAAAATAAGCAAAAAAAGCTTGTTTACCAACTTTTTCTCGATAAAACTCGTCTTCTTTAACTTTACCTCCTCTTATATATCCTTGATAGAGTTTAAGTCCCAAAAATTTGACACAGATACGTGTAAAGTCAAAAGCAAGAATATTTTTCTGGGGTAAAAATTTAATTGGCCCTTCTAAAGCAAGTTTAAATCCTCCTAATCTCACTACATTTTCTACTGTTCCTGCTTGTGTGTCTTTAGGTGGTGTTGCTAAAAGTCGATCGCAATAAGTTAAGTAGATGCTAATAAATCCAGGTAGATAACGCCCCGCGCCTAAAACTACACCTACTTTGGCGCGAGTTTTTTTTGTCCCTGTTATAAACTTTAACTGCCAAGTTCCTAATAGTTGGGAAAACGAACAATTCATTTTATTTTTTTTGCTCATTTTTTCTGCTGCTAGTAGTGCCTCCACAACTTGCTCTTGATTAGGGGGAGAATTAGAACTATTCTTTAGTGAAGCAGTAGCAGCTTGTTGCAAAATAGATAAATAATTTGGATCGGACATAATTTTTTAGCTAAATTAAACTTATGGAACTATGGCTATTGCAAGTCGGAATAATATTGATATATTAGATTAGTAAATTTTGAAGAAAATATTAAAAATAGCTAAACTTAAGATTGCGTAAATAGCCAAATAATTAAGCATATACTTCTTGGCAACTTGTAAATTATGAGTGTTTCACCCACAGTAACTAAAGAAAAAGAAAGTCAAGTTATTAGCAAGCTTTATCCTAACTATAAGGTGATCGTTCTTAATGATGATTTCAATACATTTAAGCACGTAGCTGAATGTTTGATAAAATATATTCCTGGCATGAGTAGCGATCGCGCTTGGGAATTAACCAATCAAGTCCATTTCGAGGGACAGGCGATCGTCTGGGTTGGGCCTCAAGAACAAGCAGAACTGTATCACTTACAATTAAAACGGGCTGGCTTAACTATGGCTCCATTGGAGAAAGCATAAAAAATTATGGGAAATTCTGCGGATGGTAGACTAGTCTGGAATCATTCTACTCATCTTTCTGGTTTAATTCCGTTATTAGAAAAATTGATTACCTATGAAGGAATTCAAACCGTAACGCCAGGAGAAATTAAGCGGGTTAGAAGTCATTGTCCGAAGATGAGATTGAGGGTGTCTGTCCCCATCCGTGGAGGTTACAAAATTATCGCCCGACAGGGTAAAACCGTACAAGAAGTTTTTATTATTACTTCTTTAACTCAAGCAGAATTAGAAAAGGCGATCGCGCAAATATTAAAGTAAGGTAATTTATGGAGAATCTAAGGAACGTCGATATAATTGAGTATTTCCTTGTTTAAAGCAGATTTATAGACAACGATCGCCAAACAAGATCATTTAAGTTTTTGATTGAGTCAAATTTATCCTAACCCTAAATGATGTAGGATTTTGTGTTAAGTGTTAATTGTCGATCGTGAAATGACTCAAGTTAAGATTATCGTTCCTGCTACTACTGCCAATCTTGGTGCTGGCTTTGACTGTATTGGAGCAGCTTTAAGTCTTTACAATGAATTTGAGTTTGCCTTTAGTGATTCTTCTCAGACAAATAAATTAAAAATTACAGTCACGGGAACAGAAGCAGATAGAGTTAGTATAGACGAAGATAATCTACTGTATGAGTCTTTTCGCAAGTTATACCAGCAGATCGATCGAACCGTACCTAGCGTTGCCATAGAAATTAAACTTGGTGTACCTCTATCTAGGGGATTGGGTAGTTCCGCTACAGCCATTGTCGGGGGTTTACTCGGTGCTAATTATTTAGCGGGAAATCCTTTAACTTCAGCCGAAATTGAAGAATTAGCGATCGCCATAGAAGGACATCCCGATAATGTTATTCCTGCTTTACGGGGAAATTGTCAATTGTCTGTAGGAAAAATGGGTAATTGGCAAATTTGTCCGATCCCCTGGCATCAAGAAATTATTCCCGTGGTAGCTATTCCTAACTTTGAACTATCTACAGAAGAAGCTCGCTCGGTTTTACCCACAGAAATTCCTCGCAGCGATGCTATTTTTAATATTTCCCGTATGGGATTATTAGTAAGAGGTTTGGCAACTAATCATCCTTCTTGGTTGAGTACTGCCCTAGAAGACAAATTACATCAACCCTATCGTCAAAAGTTGATTCGTGGTTATCAAAAAGTAAAAACCGCAGCGATCGAAGCAGGAGCTTACGGTATGGTAATTAGTGGTGCAGGGCCTACTTTACTAGCTTTAACCAATTCTACCCAAGTAGATGGGGTAGTAACGGCCATGAAATCGGCTTGGGAGCAAATAGGTATTAACGCAGATGTGCGCTCGTTAAAAATAGATACTCAAGGTGCAAAGGTAGTGGAATTTAGTCCCTCGGTATCTAGCTAGTTGACACACTCCCATCATTAAATTGTTTGTTCGCCTAGACGGCTTACTCCCAATTCTAATGAGGGATTCTAAACATCGCTATTTAGATTTCCTGCTGATTTCAGTTCGGCTCTTAACTAGACTCATGGTCAACAACATCCTAGAATGCCTCGTACTCGCCCCCGCCAGATCGCCACCACAGGCAACTTTGAAACTGGTTTCTGATCCAGCCCATCCCATGCCCTGGGACAAAAATGTTTTGGTTTCAACTTTACTCTAAAAGTTTTACCTAGCATTGGAAAAATATCAAATTTTAGGAGTAAAAGAAGTTTGGTTCTGGAAAAATAACCAAATTACTTTTTATTACCTAAAAGGCGATCTCTATCACGAAATTGCCACGAGTAAATGTTTATCTAATTTAGCTTCCTTAAATTTAGCTAGTTTTGTTAATCGTGGATTGACAGAAAGCCCTCTAGTTATTGAGGCTGATTTCATCAAACAATTTGAATAAATAATAACTTTTTTAGAGAGATTGGTAAGAGCGATCGATCGAGCTATACTATTCTCCGTTTAGTTTACGATCTGCTTTTTATACCTATATGAATAATGCCGAACAATTCTCTCCTGCTGAATGGGTAATCGATCGCAATAACAATACTGCCTTATCTATCCGTATAAAAAAACGACTTTTTCAGCAAAAATCTCCCTATCAGACAGTAGAAGTATTCGATACTTACGATCGCGGTAGAATGCTGACTATCGATCGAATGGTTATGTGTACCGAATCAGACGAAGCTGCCTATCATGAAATGCTGGTTCATGTACCGATGTTTACTAATTCCCAGATTCTAGATGTCTTGGTTATTGGTGCGGGAGATGGAGGCACGATCGGAGAATTAGTCCGCCACGAAACGATCGAGCAAATCACGATGGTAGAGATTGATGAAGTGGTAGTCAAGGCATCCCAAGAATTTTTACCTCACATTTCTTCTGCTCTAAATCATCCTAAATTAAATTTGCTTATTGAGGATGGGATTAAATATGTCCGAGAAGCTAGCAAAGATAGTTACGATCTAATTATTATCGATTCTTCCGATCCTGTTGGCCCGGCGGAAGGATTATTTACCAAATCATTTTACCAGGATATCTATCGCTGTTTGCGCCCTGGGGGTTTAGTTACAATTCAAAGCGAATCACCTTCTTTTAATCCCCAAGTGTTTGAGGAACTCAATCAATGCCTCAAACAAGTGTTTGACGAGCGAGTATATCCCTATTTAGTTTTTATTCCCATGTATCCTAGTGGAATGTGGAGTTTAACCTATTGTTCCAAACAAGGAGCGCATCCTCTCCAAGATTTCGATCGCGATCGCGCTATGAAATTTACTCAAACACAAAATCTTCGTTACTATAACGCAGATATTCATCGAGCAGCTTTTTGCTTACCTACTTATATTCACAAAATGGTAGCTTAAGTTATTGCTATTTTTTTTTGCCAGATCGATATTTCTCCTTCTTGTGGATCTAACTTACTTCCTTGAAGCACGAAGCCATTTTTAGCTAATACTCGTTGAGATGCTTTATTGAGGAGATTAGTATGAGCGATCGCCGTGCTAACTCGATCGCTAGAAAATGCTTCTTGTAAAATAAGCCTAACTGCTTCGGTGGCGAAACCTTGTCTTTGCTTAGAGGGAATAATTCCATAACCAATTTCAACCGAGCGATTTAACTTGGG
Source organism: Xenococcaceae cyanobacterium (assembly GCA_051439545.1). Classification (GTDB taxonomy): domain Bacteria; phylum Cyanobacteriota; class Cyanobacteriia; order Cyanobacteriales; family Xenococcaceae; genus JASJDJ01. The sequence goes on from JBFRWK010000058.1 coordinate 7,024, forward strand.
TGGACTTTTGAAACTAATCATGCCCACTATTTCTCGATCGACTACAATTAATCGAGGAGACCACCAAAAACTATTAACTGGGTCTTGACTTAAATTATCGATCGCCAATTCCAGTAAAAATCTGGGTGCAATCTCTTCCTCTTGAGGAATAGTCAACCCATTAATTTTTATATATTTGTCAATCTTTAATAAAACTTTTAAATGAGAAATTTGGCATTTATGCAGCATTACCATAAAACTATTTTCTCTAAAATCTAGGAATGAAAACCTTTGTAACTCGATTTACAAAAAACAATTGAACTAATGAAGAGAAAAACCCTAAGAAAATATCAAGATTCATTAGTTTTCCACTTATGGCAAACTAACTTAAATTAGAACTATAAACATCTAAAATTAGCCAAATGGGAACTGTTATAAGTACGGTAAATATGAAAGGAGGAGTAGGTAAAACTACTCTAACAGTTAATTTAGCAACTTGTTTAGCCAAAAATCATGGCAAGAGAGTACTTGTTCTCGATTTAGATTCACAAATTAGTGCTACCCTCAGTCTGATCTCCCCTCATGAATTTGCTAAATTTCGCAAAAAAAGACGCACTCTTAGTTACCTCTTAGATAATGCTATAACTCCTAATCCTTGGAAAAAATTAAGTGTACAAGATATTATCTGTCCTAATATTTGTGGCATAGAAGGGTTAGAATTATTACCAGGAGATATCGAACTTTACGATGAGTATGTAGTTTCAGAAATGCTGCATAAAGAAGCAGTACAACAATCGGGACAGGAGTTTGAGAAAATATGGGATGGTTTTGAAAGAGTTTTAATCAAACAAATTATCGAGCCAATCATCGATGAATATGATTTTATTATTATGGACTGCGCTCCTGGTTATAACTTACTAACTCGTAGTGGTATTGCTGCTAGCGATTTTTACTTACTTCCTGCTCGTCCCGAACCTTTATCTTTGGTAGGAATTCAACTATTAGAAAGGCGTATCGCCAATCTGAAAAAAAACCACCAAAATAGTCAACCCGTTAATACCAACTTGCTAGGTATTGTATTCATTCTTTCTGCTGGCGGTTTACTCGGAAGATATTATAAACAGGTGATGAAAAGAGTGAGAGATGATTTTCATCCCCATCAACTCTTTACTACTTCGATTCCTATGGATGTTAATGTGGCTAAAGCAGTGGATTTATTTACACCAGTTGTAATGGCAATGCCTAATTCTGGTGGTTCAAAAGCATTTACTAAACTAACTGAGGAATTTTTAGGTAAGGCTGCCAATTATAATACCGCTCAACAAACTAATGAACAGGTAATGGCTGTTAATTAAAGTCGTGAACCATCTTTACTGGCTCTCACAACCGAAATCCTTAGAAAAATCTTTAGTAGGAGAAAAAGTTTTAAGATTAAGTCGCCTATTACAGCGTGGCTACCCAGTCGTGCCTGGCTTGGTAATTGGCACGCCCATTTTACGGGAGTTTCTCCAAACTTTAGATAGTTTTCGATCTTTAATTGGTAATTTATCAGATTCTTCTTTGTATTTAGATGTAGATAATTATCAAGCATTACAATCTTTTGCGCAAAAAAGCCGTCAGATTATCCTGGAAACTAATTTTCCGTTAGGGTGGCAAGAAGCAATCTTTAATTCGGCACAAAAATTAAATGCTTCTACCCTAATTTTACGTCCATCTTTAGTAACTCCTAATTATTTAAAACAGAGACATATAGGTTTGTGGAATTCCCAGGTATGTCTCTGTCAACCAGAAGCGAGCGAAAAATCGATTAAACAAATTTGGGGAGAGTTATTTTCGGCAAAAAGTATATTTTATTGGCACAAATTAGGGATCGATATCGGTAAACTTAACCTAGCTGTTTTAATTCAACCATTAAAAGATGCGATCGCCTCGGGAACAGTTGAGATAACATCCCGCTCGATGCAAATTAATGCTACCTGGGGTTTGGGACATAGTTTAATCCAAGGAGCAGTACAGCCAGATATTTACCAAATCGAGCGAAAAACCGCTACGCTCGAAACTCAAAAGTTGGGGAATAAGGTTATCGCTTATCATCTTGGGGCTGAATCTGAAACTAATAGTCACGAGCGCAATCTTCTGCAAGCAGAAATGGTAAGCGAACAAAAACAGCAAAAATATGCTTTAGACACTGCTGCGGTTCGACAATTAGTTCAGCTTGTAGAAACAATAGTTGCTGAAGATAAACAAATTAAATACTTAGAATGGATCTTAACTTCCCAGGATTACTCGACAAATTTCGATCGCTCTGTAAATATACCTCAATTTTTCCTAACTCAATTAAACTATTATCCTTCCTTAATAGCTAGTTCTGTTAATACTCTGTCTACTTCAGAAGTAAATCTCCATCAACCTTATTTAAAAGGACTAGGTGTCGCTCCAGGGAAGGTAACTGCACCCGTTTTTCTGTTAACTAATTCTACTGAGGAACTCCCCGAAATACCTGAAGGAACTATTCTTGTAACTTCAACAATTATACCAAGGCATATTTCCTTACTCGATCGTGTTGTGGGGGTAATTACTCAAGAAGGGGGTATGACTAGCCATGGAGCAATTGTTGCTCGTGAATTAAATATACCAGCAATTGCTGGAGTAAAAGAAGCTATGAATAGCTTGCAATCTGGAGAACAAATTTTACTCGATGGGAATAGCGGAGAAATCTATAAAGTAGAAAATACAGCCATGAACAAAGAAGATCGAAGGCATTCAATCAGTCTAGGTGCTAGCCTACCAGAATCATTTATCGATTATCCTATCGCCACTCAACTGATGGTAAACCTTTCTCACCCAAATTCGATCGCTGTAGCTGCTAATTTACCTGTAGATGGAGTAGGTTTAGTGCGTGGAGAACTAATGCTAGCAGATTGCCTTTTCTCTCAACCTCCAGAAACCTGGTTAGATAGTAGTACAAAATCTAAATTACAAGAAAATATAACTAATTTATTACGTCAGCTAGCCAAAGAATTTGCTCCACGACCTGTATTTTATCGCTCTTTAGACTGGCAGTCGTCTAATTCTCTATTGGGTAGCAGGGGGACATATTATCATTGGCAAAATTCTAATTTATTTATTTTGGAGCTATCGGCTTTAGCTCAGGTTATGCAAGAAGGATATAATAACCTGAAGTTAATTTTGCCTTTTGTTCGTAGTCTTGAAGAGTTTCGTTTTTGCCATCGTTTAATTGAAAAAGCTGGCTTAAAAGATTATCGTGATTTTCAACTCTGGATTATGGCAGAAGTCCCCTCGATTATCTTCTTGCTATCAGAATACGTACGAGCAGGAGTACAAGGAATTGCTATCGGCACTAACGATCTTACTCAGTTAATTTTAGGAATAGATCGAGAAGAAGATGATTTTACCCGTCATGGTTTAAATGCCCATCATCCTGCTATGCTTAAAGCGATCGCCCAATTAATTCAAAATGCCAAAGCAGAAGGGATTCCCTGTTCTATTTGCGGACAAGCACCAGTAGACAATCCTAGTTCGATCGAACGATTAATTCAATGGGGTATTACTAGTATTTCAGTCGAACCACAAGCGGTAATGTCTACCTATAAAGCGATCGCTCGTGGAGAACAAAAATTATTATTATCGAAGTTGAGAGAATAATGTTTAAATAACTGTCAGCTTTTAGCCCGATCTAATTCAAATTCCGTAACTTTTATACTCTAAATGTATCTAAATAACCTGCATCTGTGGTCATTTCGTAACTACGTCGAACAACAGGTAAAGTTTACAGCGCAAAAAACTATCGTTGTTGGTAATAATGCGCAAGGAAAGTCGAATCTTTTAGAGGCAATAGAATTACTCGCTACCCTCAAAAGTCATCGTGCTATCCGCGATCGCGAGTTAGTTTTAGATGGTAGTACTTACGGTAAAATAGAAGCTACTATAGAAAGAGCTTATGGAACGGCAGAATTAAGTTTAACTCTCCGCAAACAAGGAAGACGGACTGCTGCAATTAATCGAGAAATCCTCCCGCGTCAGCTAGATTTTTTAGGCAGGCTTAACGCGGTTCAATTTTCTAGTCTCGATTTAGATTTAGTTAGAGGTGCGCCAGAATCTCGCCGTAATTGGATCGATCGATTATTAATTCAGTTAGAACCAGTTTACGCTCATATGTTACAGCAGTACGAGCGGGTATTGCGTCAGCGTAATGCTCTACTTAAAACTATCCGTCAGCAAGAACAAGAAAAACAAATAGATATCGATCGAGAAGACTTAGCACAACTAAAATTATGGGACGAACAATTAGCTGCTACGGGTTCTAGAGTAACCAGAAGACGTGCTAGAGTTTTGCATAAAATTGCACCTATAGCTCAAACGTGGCACGAGCGCATTAGCGGAAAAACAGAAGTTCTTGAGATAACTTATGCTCCTAATGTGGAATGGACGGAAGATCTACCAGAGAAAGTACAACAGGCTTTTTTAGCTAGAATCGAGCAAAGACGCATAGCCGAACAACATCAGGGCAAAACTTTAATTGGCCCCCATCGAGATGAAATTGAATTGATCATTAATGATACTCCTGCTCGCTATTATGGTTCTCAGGGACAGCAACGCACCCTGGTATTGGCTTTAAAATTAGCCGAACTGAAATTAATTGAAGAGGTAGTAGGAGAACCTCCTTTACTACTACTCGATGACGTTTTAGCTGAATTAGATCCCCATCGCCAAAATCAACTTTTAGGAGCTATTGGCGATCGCTTTCAAACTATTATTACTACTACTCACATCGGCTCTTTTCACGCTCGATGGCTCAAAGATTCTCAAATTCTGTCGATCGATTCTGGCAAGATTACCGATCGAGGAAATTAGCTCGATCGTAACTAATAATTAATAACTAATAAACCATTTTTCAGTTATAAATCAGTGTTTTGATTTAAGTATTTCGAGCTATATTAGATCGCTATATCCAAGATATTACCGAGCTACTATTAAGTAATATCAACCTTTGTTACTCATAGTTATCTTTTAAATAAAATTGCCTAAAACTAGTTTATTATTTTCCGCAGAAGATTTTTTAATACTGGACGAATCTAAAGTAAATCTTAAGAAAGAGATTATAATATTATAATATTGTATAAGAAATCCAAAGAAAAAATAAAGGATTACTCAATAGACTGAAGCTAATATTTCTAACTTTTATTCAGAGAAGTAGCTAACTAAATGAGTCTTGCTGTAAGACTCGATCCCTAAAAATTACTATTAATTAAAATCTATGCAGACCTTAGTAGCTAATCCCAGCAAAGCAATTTTAGTTGTTGAAGACAACGATTTAGATTTTGTTTGTTTACAGAAAATTATGACTAAGCTTTCTGTCACAAACCCAATTTATCGATGCACCGATGGAGATGAAGCGATCGATTTTCTTTGTTCTCAAAAAAATGATGATTCTAATTCTCTTCCTATCCCCGCTATAATTTTACTCGACCTCAATTTACCTGGAACAAATGGTAAAGAGGTACTGAGAAAAATTAAGCAAGATGAACGACTAAAGACTATTCCCATAGTCATCTTTACAACATCTGCCGATCCTCAAGATATCAATTACTGTTACGAATATGGGGCAAATAGTTATATGCTCAAACCAATGGATTTAAATAACTTGAAAAAAACTATTCGAGTATTTGTTGATAATTGGTTAGAAGTCTCTATTTTGCCCCGTTAGCAATAGATCGAAGTAAAATTTTAATCTATCTCCAGATTAAAGGGCAGACGAGCATAAATACCTTGAGGATCGTTTAAGCTTTGTAAAATACTCAAGTCGGATTTTATTTTCAGCAATTCTAAAGTAAGGGGATCGACAGTATTAGTTTGTTTTAAAGCTTCTATATTAATCAATCTATCTAAAATTTCTGCTTCAAAACTGCGATGTTGGGGATACTCTTCTAATTGCCAATTGTTTCCTAGTTTAGTTGTTTCTGCTGCATAGGCGATCGCAGCTTCTAATCCGCCAATTCGATCGACTAAACCTAGTTTATAAGCTTCTTTACCAGACCAAATTCTACCTTGAGCAATTTCATCAACTTTTTGACGGGGAAGATTACGATATTGAGCGACTTTATTCAGAAAAAGATTGTATGTATTAGTCACGGATTTTTGATAGAGAGCTAATTCTTCTGCTGTTTTTGGGCGAACATTAGAACCAATATCGGCAAAACGACCAGTTTTGACTACATCCCAGGTAATACCATGGTTGTTACCAATCTCTTGAATATTTGTTAGTAAACCAAATACGCCAATCGAGCCTGTAATCGTATTTTCTTCGGCAAAAATGCAATCGGCACCAGCAGAAATCCAATAACCACCAGAAGCAGCAATATTACCCATCGAGACGATTACTGGTTTTTTCTCGCGAGTAAGTAAGATTTCGCGTAAAATAACTTCAGAAGCAGTAGCACTGCCCCCAGGACTATTTACTCTCAACACGATTGCTTTAACAGTGTCATCTTCTCTGAGTTGACGAAATTCTCTCGCAAAGCGATCGCTACCAATTTCTTGGATATTACCTTTACCACCGACGATCGAACCTTCGGCATAGACAACAGCAATTTTATTTTCAAAAGTTTCTAGGGTAGAATCTTCAGGAGAATTGTGACTGAGATAGGCATTAAGAGCAATTTGTCTTACAGATTCGTTTTTTGCTTCGGTTTGTTGCCCAGTCAATTCTTTTAAGCTGGCGATCGCTTTATCGAAATAGGCTACCTCATCTACTAAACCCTCTCTAAGGGCAGCTTGAGAACGTAAAAATCCTTTTCGATCGGTAATAGTTTGTAATTTTGCTGGAGATACTTGACGACTTTCTCCCACAGTATTGAGAAATTTGCCCCATAGATCGGCTAATAAAGCTTCGGTTTGCTGACGATTTTCTGGACTAAGATTTTTGCGAGTATAGGGTTCGACGGCAGATTTATAGTCACCCACGCGAATTACTTGAACGCCAATGCCATACTTCTCTAATGCCCCTTGAAAGAACATTTGTTGGGAACTTAAACCATTTATTTCCATGATGCCCATGGGATTGAGAATGACTTCATCTGCTATGGAAGCTAGATAGTACTCCCGTTCGCTCCAATTAACATCGTAGGCAATGACTTTTTTACCCTTTGCCTGAAAACCTTCTAGGGCAGTTCTTATTTCTGCAAGAGTGGCATAACCACTACTACCAGCCCCTTTTCTGCCATCTAAAAATATTCCTACTATATTTTCGTCTTCTGCTGCTTTTTCTATAGCATTTAAGACAGTTCTCAAGGTAACACTATTGATAGTTTCCCCAGAGATAGCTTGAGTTAAATTAACAGGAATTTGAGAATCAGTAATTTCCGTAGAAAGATCGAAAGTAAGAATTGATTTTTCTTTAACTTGAGATTCTTTTGGTGCAGATGTAGCAAAAAAGACTAAAAAAACAAGACTACTAGCCCCGATCGCACAAAATAAAAATAGTCCAGCTAGACTCCCAATTAAACTAGCAACGGTTTGTTTTAAAAATTGACGCATTAATTTCTAATGATTATGCAATAAATTTGATTTAAATAAGAAAAATCTAAAATCCTGGATTTTTCTGGCTATCTTAATCTACTAATTAATTAGCGATCTAGCTAATAGCTAACCGCGAAGCGGTTTAATGAAACCAGAAAATATGACTACAGAAATTGGCTACAGAAAAATTGTTTTTTCTATATGCTCTTTTCTATTATGAGATAGTAATTAAGTTTTCAGTCGGAATCTTTCCTACTATTTTTATAATTCCCTCAACCAAGAATTAAATAACATTAATCTCAAGAGAATTTTATAATTTTTATTCATAGGCATTTTGTATTTATATTTTATTACATCGACAAATACCACTAAACCTTAGCTGATAGTCGATATGACTTATTCAAATATCCTCTAAGTCGCTTTTTTCTTCCATTAGTTCCCTTTTACGCCACTGATACTGAACTTTCCGCTCGTTATTTTCCATCTTGTGAGGAAAAGAAACAGGTCGATCGTAGCCTCCAGATTTAACTAAAGCAGACACAGTCTTATTTTGATTTTGACACAAACTCTCATAATGGAAAATTATTTGTCCACTAAAGTTCATCTGTTGGTTTAATTTGATACACTTAATCAAATCTTCTTGCTTTAAGACTTGGTTATTAGCTTTAAGGGCGATACCAGGAGCAAATAAAGTAAGTCTATCTTTACTAAAACTACTAAAAGTCTTTTCAATTTTTTTTACTTCTCGATAATAAGCAGAATAAGAAGAACGATATATTTGTGGATGAATAAGATCGACTATTCCTCTTAATACCCAAGTTTTAGTATCTTGCAGTAAATTATTTAAACAAAAAGGATATACAGCAGGAGACAAAGAAACCATTAATTCTGGTTTGACTGCTTTTACTTGAGTATATAATTGAGCTAAGAAATTGGTTAGAATGCTGGCGCGCCATCGTATCCATTGTTTGTTTTTGGGGTCTTGTGGTGGTTTTTTACCGAAGTCTGCTTGATACTTCAGACAGGTAGCGCGATCGTATCCTCCCGTAACTGGTAATGCAGGTAAGCGATCGCAACCTTGTATCCCCTCTACATCATAATTAGTAGCGACTTCTAAGACTAGTTCTAAAATAAATTTTTGTACGACCGAGTTAAAAGCATTTAGCCAAACTAAAGCACCTTGTTTGAGGATCTCACCTTGACAGTCGATCGCTGCCCATTCAGGATATTTTTGTAAGATATGTCCGCCATTAGCTAAATGAGACGCTGCAAATCCATATTCAAACCAAGGGATAACTGCTATATTTCTCTGATGGGCTTCTTGAATTATCTCTGCTAAAGGGTTTCTTTGTTGTTGTGCGTAAAAAGGATCGATTTGAGGCAAGTCATAATTTTTCATTACCTCGCTAGGAAAAAGAGTATAACCTCTATTCCAAACTACGGGACAAACAAGATTAAATCCCATCTGTTGTAAAAATTCCATAGCCTCAGCTATGTTTTGCCGTGACTCTAAAACTTTACTGTGGGGACGGTTAGCGATCCAAACTCCACGGATTTCTGGCATAAGTTTAGAATATAGTTACAGATAAAGGCAAAAGCAACTTTAGCCTACTTAACGTTACTAAAAAAAATAGCAGCTAAAATTATTAAACTTAATAAAAATAGAGGAACGAGTAAGCTGCTGAATTCAATCATGGTTTTCTGTATTAATTTTATTTAATATCCGCTAATTTTAGAATTAAAACCCAGGAAAATATATATAGGATTTTTACCTAAATAATCAATGACCGATGATGGTATAACCGACAGTTTTTAATTTATAACTCAACTACAATTATTAGATAAGATTATGACTGGTTCTGACTTAGTAACTTTTTTAAAAGAAAGAACTGCTTTAAGTATTTTATCCGAGGAAATTTTAGCAGCGATCGCGCCAAAATTAGTAGAAAAAAACCTAGCAGCAGAACAAACATTTGTTACGGAAAATACAGAAGTAGAGGGGCTATATCTTCTCCAGTCAGGGCAAGTAGAAAGTAAGAGTGAAATAGAAAAACAAACTGTTAGTTTATTACCAGGTTCGGCCTTAAATTTACACGCCTTAATTTTAGAGCAACCGAGTCAATATACAGTTAAAACTATCACGACAACTAAAGTTTGGTTTATAGCTGCTGCTGATTTTAAAGAATTAGCCGATCGCTATCCAGAAATTACTCAGACTTTTTCGCAACAATTAGCAGAAGAAGTTAAAGAATTAACAGAAAAATTAAATTTTGAACAAGAAAGACAAGTAGCTTTAAGACCCTATTTAGTTAGTAAAGCCAAACGGGGAATTATTGGTAAAAGTAAGTATGCTGTCCGACTGCGATCGCAAATTAAAGAAGCCTCAAATAGCAGAGATTCTGTTTTTATTTTTGGCGAACCTGGGTTAGAAAAAGACAATATTGCTGCTTTAATTCATTTTGGCTCGGATTATCGTCGCGAGCCTATTATTAAAGTAGATTGTGCCAAAGTTCAAACTAGTGGAGCAGAATTATTTGGCAGAACAGGGGGAAAACTAGGTTTCATCGAAGCTTTAGGCAAGGGAACTTTAATTTTAAATAATATTCATCTCCTGCCATCAGAACTTTTACCCGCAATAGCTAATCTCTTAAAAACAAATAGTTATCAAACTATTAGTCGCTCGGCAGAACAGCCAGCAGAAACAAAAATAGCTTCCGCTCGAATTATTATAATTACTGAAAGACCTATTAGTAAGATTAAGTCTCAAGTAGATAGTTTTATTAAAGTACCGCCTCTACGAATAAGAAAAGAAGATATTGAAGAGTTAGTTTATTATTATATTAATCTAATTGCTCGCGATCGATGTATTAATAAAGCTAAAATCACCCTAGAAGCTGTACGTAGATTACAAGCTTATGATTTTCCGAATAACTTAAGGGAACTAGAGAATTTAGTTGAAAGAGCGATCGTTCAATTACAAAGCTGTAATGATATTACAGAAGAAATTATTTGGCCATCTCAAAGTAAGAAAAAACAATATAGATTTAATCTTTTAAATAAATATCGCGAGCTACGTGATTTTCTGCGGAGTAACTGGTGGCCAGATAATATTAACTATGGCTTCACTTTTGCTTTTTTTGCCTTTATTGTTTTAGTTTTATTTTTAGGACCACAAAATAGACAAGAAAATTTTGCTCTTAATTTATTTTGGGCTTGGTGGTGGCCTTTAATTTTAATTGGATTTCCTTTCGTGGGTAGACTTTGGTGTGCTGTTTGTCCTTTTATGATTTATGGAGAAATAACACAAAAACTTTCTTTATGGCTATTTCCCCGTCAGTTAAAAAAATGGCCGAGACAACAAGCAGATAAATGGGGAGGCTGGTTTTTATTTGGGTTATTTACTTTAATATTGCTCTGGGAAGAATTATGGAATTTAGAAAATACAGCCTATCTTTCTGCTTGTTTGTTGTTACTAATTACCGCAGGAGCAATGATTTTCTCGGCAATTTTTGAAAGAAGGTTTTGGTGTAGATATTTATGTCCTATTGGTGGGATGAATGGGATGTTTGCTAAACTTTCCTTCACAGAATTAAGAGCGCAACAAGGAACTTGTTCGGCAGAATGTACTACTTATCAATGTTATAAAGGAGGGCCAGAAAAAGGGGAAGGAATGGAAACTAATGGTTGTCCTCTTTATTCTCATCCCGCACAATTAGAAGATAATAGAGATTGTGTGTTATGTATGACTTGTTTAAAAGCTTGTCCTCATCGTTCGGTAGAATTTAATTTACGTCCTCCTGGCATAGAATTATGGACTACTCATATTCCTCGCAGTTATGAAGTAGCATTACTATTTTTGCTGTTAAATGTTGTCTGGTTACATCATCTACCAGAGATAAATTATTTACTTAATTTAGACCTAAATTTAGAGCAATTTTCGATTCATGCTTTATTAGCTATTGCTATCTTAGTTGTACCGATAATATTGCCCTTGTTAGCTCAAGGAACTATTAGATTATTAACAAGAATAAAGAAAAAGTTTAAGTATCCCAAATTTAGCGAATTAGCTTATGGCTATCTACCATTAGTATTAGCTGGCAATTTGGCTCATTATTTACAATTGGGTTTGGGTGAAGGAGGAAGAATTTTACCCCTTACTATGGCAACATTTGGTTGGGAAGGGGAAAGTTTACCTATTCTTGTGGCTCATCCCGCCGTTATTGCCTTTCTACAAGGAAGCACTTTGATTTTAGGGGTTTTGTTATCTGTAGCTTTAACCCAAAAAATTGCCCGTCAGTCTTTTAAGTTACTTTTACCACAACATTTAGTAACTTTAATTTTCGCGATCGCCTTTTGGCAAGTTATTATCAATGCCCAATCGATGCTGTAGGCGATATCGATAAGTAATTTGCTATAATAATCGCCCTTCTCCCTATCCTAGATAAGAGAAGAGCGATCGTCTTTTTTTAAATCAAAAACTATCTACCCTGTTTATCGCGGGCTTGCATACGTCGATCGCGCCACTTCAGCGCAGATAGATAGAGTATGCCACCACTAACTAAAACTAGCAAAACTAGGGCGACTAGAAATAAGGTATTTAAAATATAACTCGTTTCCACAACTTAGAATCCGTAACTTAGAATCCGTTACGACCCCATACTACCATTGAAATAGACCAAGTAAATAAAGCGAGTAAAGTAACCCAACCTAATGTCAAAATATCCATATTTTTATTTTTTTCTCAGATAAAAGTAATAAAACTACTACAAACTCTATCATATTTTTAAGTATAGTTTTTTGGTGGAGATTTTGCCTAGTTTACAAACAGAAAGAATCGAATCGTTCAAAGCGGGGATGACGGCAGCCTTTGCTTTTATCTTTATCGATCTGATGATGCTCGTTTGCAATACTTATGTATTGTCCGCGCCAGAAGAGCAATTTAGTTATCTTCAAGTAGGCTGGGAAATAAAATTACTCATTCGAGTAGGTATCGCTTGGCTGAGTGGTTTTCTCTTTGGAGTTACCTATCGTTATATTATCCGTGGCGATCGCAATTCCCATCTTAAAGATGGTGCGGTTTTGGCTTTTGGTTTAGTGCGAGGATTAGCTTTACTAGAAGAAACTGGGATATTCTGGGCTGGTAGTATTATGTTATTTGAAAGTATCATCTGTTTTGGAATGGCTCGTCTGACTTTAGACTTAGCCTTAAGATATAAACTGATTAAACCTTTTTTAATGTAAGTTCGGAATTAATCACCTACTACCTGTTCTCAATTCTCTGAAATAATGATTCAAGTCGAACATCTCAGTAAAACTTACGGTTCTACTCAGGCAATTGAAGACATTCATTTCTCAGTCGAAAAAGGGGAAATCATGGGTTTTCTCGGCCCGAATGGTGCGGGTAAGACTACCACTATGCGTATTTTAGCGGGTTATCTGCCAGCTACGGGAGGAACTGCCAAAATTGCCGACTATGATGTTCATCAGCAGTCGATGCAAGTACGTCGTCGAGTTGGCTATTTACCAGAAAATCCGCCTCTATATCCCGATATGACAGTAGAAGGATTTTTACATTTTGTCGCGCAAATAAAAGGAGTTAAAAAAAGCGATCGCTCTTCTAAAGTAGATTCAGCTATTCAACGCTGTCAATTAGTCGAACGACGCAAAGATATTATTCGTAAACTATCAAAAGGTTATCGTCAAAGAGTGGGTATTGCTCAAGCTATAGTCCACGAACCCCCTGTAATTATTTTAGATGAACCGACAGTGGGTTTAGACCCCAGACAAATTATCGAAGTACGCAACTTAATTAAAAGTCTGGCAGGAGAACATACCATTATTTTATCTACTCATATCTTGCCAGAAGTGAGTATGACTTGCGATCGAGTTACTATCGTCAATCGAGGTAAAGTAGTAGCTACCAATACTCCTAGCTTATTAATGACTCAGTTTAAAGGTAGTTCTGGTTATGAGGTAGAGATAGAAGGAGAGACAGACAAAGCTATTGCTTGTTTACAAGAAATCTCTGGAGTTAACACAGTAGAGATCGATAATACTAAATCTCATTTGCCCGCTAATCGTACTGTTTTCCAAATTAGTTGTACCAAAGAAGCAGAATTAGGTAAAGAAATTGCTGCTACTATTGTCCAGCAGGGATTGGGATTGTTAGAAATGCGTCGCGTTAGTCTCAGTCTAGAAGATATTTTCTTAGAATTAACTACTGAAGAATCGACTGGCGAAAAAGATAGAGAAATTAACAACTAATAGAGTGTCTTATAGATAAGATATTATATTTCAACTAACATTTTTATGATAATTTCTAACACCATAGCTATTTTCCAAAAAGAATTACAAAGTTATTTTGCTTCGCCTTTAGCTTATATCGTTGCTGCGGTTTTTTGGTTAATATCTGGTTTGTTTTTTGTTGAACTTTTATTAGGAAAAGAAGGTATTATTCAACAAGTCACTGCTAGCGAACAATTAGGAATTACTGGCTCGATCGACGTTGCCTATATTTTCTTAAATTCGTTTTTTTCTTTAATGGGTTCACTTTCTCTGTTTATTTTACCTATATTATCCATGGGGTTATATTCTGAAGAAAGAAAAAGAGGAACTCTAGAACTACTCGCAACATCACCTATTTCTAATTGGGTTGTGGCTTTGGGAAAACTTTTAGGTGTAACTGCTTTTTTTATAGTAATGATTTTACCCTGGTTATTTTATGAAATAATCGTTTTTAGTGCTGCCGATCCGCCAATTCCTCTTGCCGTACCTTTGCTCGCTCATCTTGGCTTAATCTTACTAGCAGCAGCTATCCTTTCTTTAGGAATGTTTATTTCTTCTCTGACAGAAAGCACGATTTTTGCAGCAATTATTACTTTTGCTTTGGTTATCTTACTCTGGATTATAGATTTAATTGCTCAGAATATTGGAGGAGTAGTAGGAGATGCTTTAAAATATATTTCTTTACTAGAAAGTTATAACAATCTAGTTCAAGGAATTTTAGATACTAGTAATTTGGTTGTATTTGGTAGTTATATCTTTTTGGGTTTGTTTCTTACGGCACAATCTGTTGAAACTATTAGATTCACTAGTCAATAGTTAAGAAGTATCTGATGAAAAAAATCTTGTTGTTTTTGGGATTAGCATTAACTACCGCTGGAATTGTTATTAGATTAGTAGAAAATATCTGGTCGGCAACAGCTTGGATTGTATTAATAGCTGGATTGACACTCTTACTCGTATGGTTTCTGTTAGTTAATCGCCAGAAAGATAGCTGGTTAAATAAACGTTCGATTCAGGCAGGAACAAATGCTTTATTATCTACTTGTGCCATAATAGCGATTCTGGGATTAATTAATTTTTTAGCAGTTCGTTATTCTCTACGCCTAGATTTAACTGAAAATCAATTATTTACTCTTTCACCTCAGACTCAAACTATTGTTAAAAACTTATCTCAACCTTTAAAAGTGCTAGTTTTTGAGCCTCGCTCTCAGGCAGCAATTGAACCCTTGTTAGAAAATTATCAAAGTTATAGTGATAATTTTCAATATGAATTTATCGATCCAGATATTGAAATTGAATTACGAGAAAAATTTGCCGTGCGATCGAGAGGGGATATTTATTTAGAATATGGTGATAAAAAACAACTAGTACAGGCTGCGGAGAATAATTTAGCCAGTAGTCTTTCAGAAGTACAACTAACCAATGCCATCGAAAGGATTATCCGCGATCGAATTCCCCTAGTTTACTTTATTCAAGGACATGGGGAAGGAGAAATAGAAGGAGTTGACAGTAATTTATCGATCGCAGCTAAAAGTTTAACAGACAAAGGATATCAAGTTAGACCACTAAACTTAGCAACTAGCGGAAAAATACCCGATAAACCCGATGTAATTATCGTTTCTGGGCCAGTTAGAGCCTTATTTCCCCAAGAAGTAACTCTGTTGCAAAATTATCTCCAGGAGGGGGGTAGTCTATTATTAACCTTTGTGCCTAATACCGAGCCTCAATTAACGCCAATATTAGAAGATTATGGCGTGAAGTTAGACGATCGCTTTATTATTGATGCTTCGGGGGCTGGTAGTATTCTGGGTTTTGGCCCTGCTGCTCCTTTAATTACTAACTATGGCGATCATCCTATTACCAATCAGTTTGGCAATGGTATTTCTATTTTTCCAGAATCTCGACCAATTACGACAACACCAAAAGAAACCGTAACCGCTACCCCGTTAGTTATTACCGATACAGAAACTTGGGCAGAACAAAATATAGCTACAGCAGAAATTACTTTTAACGAATCCGAAGATATTCCAGGACCTCTTAATATCGGTTTTGCTTTTACTCGCACTCCACCATCTAACGAGCAACAATTAGATAAACCCAGCAGAGAATCTCGTTTAGTTATCTTTGGTAGTTCTACATTTATTACTAATGGTTGGTTTGAACAACAACTTAATGGAGATATCTTTCTTAATGCTGTTAATTGGTTAGCTAAAGAAGACGAACAAACACTTTCTATTCGCCCCAAAGAACCCCGTAACCGTCGTATTAATTTATCGCCTTTACAAGCAGGTATTCTCAATTGGACAGCTTTAGGTATTATGCCCTTGTTAGGTTTGGTTCTTGCTAGTTTAGTTTGGTGGCGCAGACGGTAATTATGAATTAATAATTAATATTTTTTTATGCAGCTAAAAAAAAGTACTTGGTTATTATTATTTATAGCTTTTAGTTTAGGCGGTTGGGTCTATTTTTACGAAATTAAAAAGACGGAAAAGATCGATCGAATTATAGCTCGACAGCGACAAATTTTTAACATTACCGAACCAGAAATACAAAAAATAACGATTACCAAAGCGGAAAATACGCTTACCTTGGTGCGGACGAACAATAGCGATCGACCCTGGCAAATGAAACAACCCGAAGATGTGCCAGTTAACGAAGGAACTATTGCTTTTTTATTGGATTTAATTGCTACAGGAAAAAGCGATCGCTCTTTTGCCGTTCCTAGTTCAAAACTTGCTCGGTATGGATTAGACCAATCTGCTACTAAAATAAGCCTCGAATTAAGCGATAATTCAAGCCAAGAAATTATTTTAGGTAATGCTAATTTTAGCGATCGCTTGGTTTATGCTCTAGTCAATCCTCCCAATAATCCTCAAGCCAAGTCGGATAGTCAAATCACAGTTTTATTAGTCTCCAAAAATTGGCATTATGCAGTGGAGCGTGACTTATCGGAATGGAAACAAACACCATAGTTTAACTAATCTTATGTAAGTTAAAATTTTAAAATATTTATTCATGTTTTTGAATAATAGATAATTAATAGTTAGTAAAAGATATAATTTGGAGCTTAATCCTAAATAATTAATGAAGAAAAATTATTTTTTCAGCTATCCCAATTAGCTGTTTTACCTATATTCGATCCCCATTTAGATTAATATTTTAATTAAATTTAATCTGCTATAAATTAATTAGGATAAACCTTAAAAAAAAATTCTATTGGTTATTACATAATGAAAAGATAGTTAGATCGACGATGGACAAAAATAGAGATTGGGCTATATTTTACAATTTTAATAACCACGATAACTTAACTTAGTTTTAGTCAGTTAGTAAAGCAAAATATCTAGGTCGGTAATTATTTTATCTTGAGATTGAGAAGCATAATTCATCGTAATTAAAATGAAAAAAATATTAAATTATTACCAAGTGAGTGATAAGATTGCCACTTCTGGACAACCTACACCAGAGCAATTTAACACTATTGCCCAAAATGGTTACAAAGTGGTGATTAATTTAGCCTTAACTTCTTCTAGTAATGCTATTCCTGAAGAAGACGCAATTGTTACAGATTTAGGAATGGTTTATATTCATCTTCCTGTAGTTTGGGAAGCTCCTCAGATAGATGATGTTCAAATCTTTTGTAATTTAATGAGTCTTAATAATTTGCGAAAAGTATGGGTACATTGCGCCAAGAATATGCGTGTTTCTTGTTTTATGTATCTTTATCAGAAGCATATTCTTAATCTACCAGAAGAACAAGCCCGTTATCCTATGAATCAAATTTGGCAGCCACAAGGGGTTTGGCAAGAACTAATTCAAAGGGAATTTAATAATGTATTAGTTGAAAACAAATCTATAAACTAATTAAATGAAATTTCTCGATCGACACGCTATTATTACTGGTGGTTCTAGTGGTATTGGTAAAGCTATAGCTAAATTACTCGCTAAAGGCGGAGCAAACATCTCAATTATTGCTCGCGATCGCGATAAACTAAATTCGGCAAAACGAGAAATTGAAGCTATAAAAATAGACTCTAATCAGCAAATACTTACCTTTGTCGCTGATGTAGCTAACCAAACGGAAAACGAAACAGCTATCGGCAGCGCGATTGAAAAAATTGGTAATCCCGATCTTTTAATTACATCTGCGGGGATGGCTTACCCTGGTTATTTTGCCGAAATACCCCTAGAAATATTCGAGCAGACGATGGCTGTTAATTACTTTGGTTCTCTATATAGCATTAGAGCCGTATTATCAGCCATGGAAACTCAAAAACATGGTCATATTGTCTTAATTTCTTCTGGAGCGGGGTTAATTGGCTTATATGGATATACGGCTTATAGTCCCTCTAAATTTGCCCTCAGAGGACTGGCAGAATCTCTGAGGGGAGAATTAAAACCAAAAGGGATTGAAGTATCTATTGTCTATCCTCCCGATACAGATACTCCTCAACTAATCGAAGAGAATAAAACTAAACCTTTAGAAACCAAAAGAATTACAGCTAGTGCAAAAACTTGGACGGCAGAAGGAGTTGCTCAAACTATTGTTCGAGGAATCGAGGCAAAAACTTTTGCTATCTCTCCCGGACGGGAAATGGCTATTTTACATAGATGGCATAGTTTGCTCAAACCTATATTAAATTGGTATTTCGATCGACTTGCTCGCCAAGATTAATTAAATTACAAAGTGAAATTATTATTAAAATCACTACGAGTCATAGGTTGATTGATAATTAATCCTTCCCCACCTAAATTATTCAGTGGTGTTCCGTCTACATTAATCCATACTTTAGCATCAGGGTCTAAACTTGTTGCTGTATAAAGAACTTGCGCCAAACGTCCAGTCATGGAAGCACTACCACCACCAGACACAAATTGCTGAGACAGATTTACATGAACTCCTTCCTTATCCAGGTTAAGGTCAATTAGTTTTGTTCCTGTGGGAATAGCCGTAGTGTAAGCTTCTTCTTCTGTGCCAGATAATAAATTTTCAAAAGCTATTTTTAAAAGCTCATCTGCTTGTACAGACTTTTGTACCTTTACGGTTTTGGTGACTAATTCAATTTTATCTGCCGTCGGATTTAGCCAGCAAATTTCTACTTGCCTTTGCTCGGTAACTGATTGAGGTGGTGTTGGGTTTTCCACGACTGGTGGCGTAACTGTAGATGGTTTGGGGGTTACTTCCCGATTAGCGTCCAGGGAATATTTTGCCCACCAAGCTGCTCCACCCCCAAGAGCTAAAATAGTTGCAGCTATTCCTGCAACCAGAGGAAGAGAAAAACGACGATTTTGTTTGTTATTTTGCATAATAGTTCTCCTGAACCAGAGAAAGAATCCTCAGAAATTTAAATAATCTCGTTTATAGCTTTAGAGTATTTAATTGAGTTCACCGTGTTTGAGTTGAAAATTTGGATTTTTCTTGGTGAATTCGGACAAAAGCAGCTAGCTCAATCTGATTATTATTGATCTTTAATTGTAAAAGCCGAACAAACATTCTGTTTTGTTCCAAATTATCAAAATTTAAACGATTACTAATTCCTTTGGCAAAACCTTGTAAAAGGCGAGCGGATAGAGGACGATTATTAATCGTACCTTTTAGTTTAACTAATTCAATTTTTGTCCCTTCTATAATCTTAATCTGACATTCCAAGCTCATTGATAATTCTTGAAAGCGAGAACGTCCTCCTTCTATACGAGATAGCTCAAATTCTAGTCCGATCGTATTTTTTTCTAAAAATTTTAAGCGTGGATTGAGTAGTTGATAGCTAAATGCGGAAGAGCCAGTCTTTTGCTTAATTAGCCGATTTAATAACTCTTGTAGCTGACTTTGAATTTCCGCAGATTGTAAAGATTGATTAAGGTCGCGTTCGGTAATGATTAAACGAATTGCTCCTTGAAGTGGTTTGCGTAGTGATTTGCTAATTCCTCCTAAATTGTTTGTTTCTAGGTGACGTAAATTGAGATCGATCGGGTCTGTCTCTATTTCTAACGTATCAATTTTGACAAGAGAACGAATATTTACACCACGACTAGCAATTCTCAGGCGATCGACTTTACCTG
Source organism: Xenococcaceae cyanobacterium (assembly GCA_051439545.1). Classification (GTDB taxonomy): domain Bacteria; phylum Cyanobacteriota; class Cyanobacteriia; order Cyanobacteriales; family Xenococcaceae; genus JASJDJ01. The sequence goes on from JBFRWK010000058.1 coordinate 26,887, forward strand.
TTGCTAGTTGATAACTAGGAATATTATCTATTCTAATTACCAACTCTTCTGCCGAATGAACTTGGTTATTTAGAGAATTACCAGCTAGAACATCAAGAACTAACCCTCCAGCAGTTACTACAGATAATAATCCTGACAAGAGGAGCAAAGATAATTCCATTTTTTCCTTTTCCTCCTTGTCTTTTGTGAGTGAGGGATTAAGAGTGAGTATAAAAAGTTTATCTAGTCAGGATTGACCCACATTAAAGTTTGACCATATTCAACTGGTTCTCCATTTTCTACGGCAATTTCCATAATTTGCCCAGAAACTTCCGCCTCAATTTCATTCATTAGCTTCATAGCTTCAATAATGCAGACGGTTTGATTTTTGCTAATGCGATCGTTCACTTCTACAAAAGGCGGTTCATCTGGCGCAGGAGCGCGGTAAAATGTTCCCACCATCGGGGAAGTAATCTCTATCCATTTTTTATCCCGAGTGGGAGATGTTGGGGGAGCGGGAGTTTGTGCGGGAACAACGGGATTAGCTATGATGTTTTTAGTAGGAGCAATTTCTACAGCATCAGTGTAGGTAGGAACGGGAGGAGATGGGACGAAATTTGACCCTTTGCGTACCATTAATTCAAACTCCTCATTTTTTAAAGTCAACTCCGTAATATCAGTTTGAGCGATCGCCGATAATAGTTCGCGGAGTTGTTGAAAATCTATAGACACAAGTTATTTAACCTAATCTCTAGTAAATTGTTTTGGTTGTTGACGATTATTAGCACGAAAATAGTTCGATCGAGACTATGCTCTCAACTTAGGTTCTACCTAGATAAGAGCCGTCGCGAGTATCGACTTTAATTTTTTCACCAACAGAGATAAATAAAGGAACCATTACCTGTGCGCCAGTTTCCACGGTAGCTGGTTTCGAGCCTCCTGTCGCCGTATCACCTTTTACACCAGGATCGGTTTCTGTTACTTCTAAGAATACAGAAGTGGGTAATTCCACTTCCAATACTTGTTCTTCCCAAAAAAGAACATTTACTTCCATTTCTTCTTTAAGATAGAGAACGCGCTCGCCAATCTGTTCTGGATTGAGACGAGCTTCTTCGTAGGTTTCCATATCCATAAAAACAAAGTATTCCCCGTCTTTATAGGTATATTGCATCGTCCGTTTTTCAATATTTGCTTGAGGAACAGTTTCTCCAGCCCGAAAAGTACGTTCGACTACATTCCCATTCTGCACATTTTTTAACTTAGTACGAACAAAAGCAGAACCTTTACCTGGTTTAACGTGCAAAAACTCTACTACTCGCCAAACAGAGCCATCCAACTCAATAGTCACACCAGTGCGAAAATCGTTGCTAGAAATCATTTAGTTTAAAAAAAGTAGTCTAGAAATATCAGAATTCCATTCTACCTGATGAATGACTCTCACCATATTACGTTCTCTCGATCGAGGATATCTTGCCTCCCCCTCAGCCAAGATATCCTCTCGAAATCCAACCTTTGGTGTTGACAAGGTCTAGGGAGAACTAAGAACATACAATGGATAAGCTTTTGTCTAAAAAACAACGAAAAAGTGAATAGCGATCGGATATTAAATTTTATGAAAACTGTAAAGAACCTGGGAAATGAGTGGATTAAGAAGTCACTCAAGACAAGTTTGTTAGTTATCTTGATTGCTACTTTTTGGGTAAGTAGCAGCACAATCTGGTGGAACTTAGATGCTGTGGCTGCCCCCCGCAAAAGTATGCTGGCACAAGGAGATGCCATTACCAGTCCTCAAGCTATCCTCAGATATGCTTTGCCTATAGATAACGATCCAGTAAGAAAACTCCAAAGTGATTTAGAAGATATCGGTACTCAGCTAAGAGGTAAGCGTTGGGGTAAAATTCAGCGAGACAGCAAAGATGCTAATAAGATCTTGACTTATCGTCAGGATAAATTGTTAGCATCAATACCAGAAGACCGTCAATCCGAAGCCAAAAATACAATTGAAGAACTAACTAATGGCGTAAGAGAACTGCAAGAGCTAGTTAAAGCTAAAGATAAAGGGGAAGTTGCCGAAAAACGTTTAGAATTGCTAGAACAAGTCGGTCAGCTAGAAGCTTTAATGGTAGAAGGATTTCCTTTTGCGATCCCCGAAGAATATGCTAATCTCCCGCAACTTCTAGGTCGTGCAGTAGTAGAGATGGAAACTACCAAGGGCGATCTGACTATTGTCGTTGATGGCTATAGTGCGCCGATTAATGGGGGTAACTTTGTCGATCTAGTGCAAAGAGGATTTTATGATGGTCTAGATTTTATTCGGGCTGAAGACTTTTACATTTTACAAGCTGGAGATCCACCAGGAGAAGAGGAAGGCTTTATCGAGCCACAAACAGGAGAATATCGAGCAATCCCTTTAGAAGTTTTAGTTGAAGGGGATGAAGAACCAGTGTATGGTGTCACCTTAGAGGAACTAGGACGATATTTAGATCGACCCGTTCTTCCTTTTAATGCCTATGGTGCAGTAGCATTAGCACGTCCTGCGGCCAATCCTAACGGTGGTTCTTCTCAGTTCTTTTTCTTTAAGTTTGATACAGAAATAACTCCTCCTGGTTTTAACCTAATGGATGGTCGTTATTCTGTTTTCGGCTATTTAGTGAAAGGTAAAGAAGTTCTCGACGAGTTAAATGCAGATGACAAGATTATTTCTGCTAAAGTTGTTGATGGTATTGAGAATCTGGTTCAACCAAGTTAGCTAGGAAAAATTAAGCATTAGGTATTAGGTATAGTAACTAGGCTTTTATTACCTATTACCTATTTCTTATTACCCTATGAATAATCAACCTCAATTGGTTAAAGATATCGGAGAAAAAGGAATACTCAAAAGAATAGAGTCTTTTTGCCCTAGTGGAGTTATTGGTGATGATGGAGCAGTTCTATCCACTCATCCAGACAAAGATTTAGTCGTGAGTACTGATGTTTTAGTCGATAAAGTACATTTTAGCGATCGCACGACCACAGCTTTTGATGTAGGTTGGCGGGCTGCTGCTGCTAATTTATCAGATTTGGCAGCTATGGGGGCAGAACCTCTAGGAATTACTGTTGGCTTATCCTTACCTGGAGAAGTGCAAATTAGTTGGGTAGAAGACCTTTATCGGGGGATGAATGCTTGTTTACAGCCCTATAATACTCTCATTCTGGGAGGAGATATTTGTCGCTCGACAGTCATTACCGTTGCGATTACGGCTATAGGGCAAGTTTTTCCCGATCGAGTTATACGTCGTAGTAATGCTAGAGTAGGAGATGCTATCGTCATGACTGGCTATCACGGACTTGCTAGAGCAGGACTAGAATTGTTACTCCATCCCGAAATAGGCACTCAACTCAAGGAATCCGAACGAGATTTACTTATTAAAGCTCATCAACAACCCCGACCCAGGTTAGACATTTTACCTTATTTATGGGAGCTAAAACCAGCAAGAGCGATCGCGGGAATGGATAGTAGTGATGGTTTAGCGGATGCAATAGTCCAAATTTGTCATTGTAGTGGAGTAGGCGCAGAAATAGAAAGAGATAGTTTAAGGAATGTACCTCTGCTATCTAAGTTAGTTACCCCCGAACAAATGTGGTCGTGGATTTTGTATGGCGGAGAAGACTTTGAACTCATCTTATGTCTTGACTTGGAAAATGCTCAAAAGTTGCTGGATAAATTGGATAATCAAGCCGTAATTATCGGCAAAATTATCGAGCAACCGCAAATAGTCCTCAAAGATAAGCTCGATATTTATTCTCAGCAAATATTAAGCTTATCTAAAGGATTTCAACATTTTTAAGCTATATCTTTGGCTGTTTAGGCTCTGGTTAAGCTTGAGTTTAACTAAACTACTATTAAGCGAAAAAATAGTCAAAATACTATCATTAAGTTGGTAGAAATTTAGCCAAAATGGGAATGCTAATTCTGTAAGGAGCAGTAGAGCGCAAATACTTAGTCTGCGGAGTCTATATTAATTATGTTCGACTATCCTATTTAACTGAAATAGAATATCTTAGTGTACATTAGTAGCTTAAATCTTTATAAACTTTTACTAAATTACCTTTTTCCCAGCAAGACAAGAACTGTTCTGAGATTTATCAATCTTACAAAAATGTCTTTCCCAGGAATAATTGGTTGACACCATGACAAATTCAGAAGAATCTAACCAGATAAAAGCAGAGATCGTTAAGATCATTCTGCATAACTCTAATTCACAAATGGTGCTTTCGTCACTTGCTAACAAGCTTGGTCAATTTTTCCAGGTTGATGCTTGTCTAATTTTTTGTGATGAGATTGATTCTTTTAATCCTTTTAGAATTGGATTCTGGCATGGGCAAACATTTCCAGTTTTGGATGAAGGTAAACTAATTCCTCTTTTATCTCAGCTTATAGTAGAGCAAAAAACGGCAACAGGATTAATGATTGTCAACGATCGCCAAAAAGATAGTGGTTATTTGCTTAACAAGCAATTTGACTATATACCTGCTGAAGCTTGGTTGGGGATAACAACAGAGTTTCAGTCCCAAGCTAATGGTTTAATTTTGTTGCTTAAATCTCAACCTTATCAATGGACTAAATCCGAACAACAATTATTTACTCAAGTTTCTGAAACGATGGCGATCGCTATTTCTCAAATTCAACTCCAGCAACAAGCTAAAAATCGAACTAGATATCACACTTTATTCAATCAATTGGGTAGGGAAATTAGCCAAAATTCCGATATTAATTCTTTACTTCAACTTACTGTATCTGAAATTGGCAAAGCTCTAGAAGTCGATCGAAGTTCGATCTTGATGCTTAAATATAAAGACCCACGTATCACTCAAAGAAATACGTCCCAGTCTATTAAAGCAAATGTTCTCATACCTTGTTATTGGACATCTACAACTCAAAAAGCGATCGCCGTAGATAATTATTCTTTTAATTTAAGCGATTCTCCTCTATGTCAAAAAGCTTTAGAAAAAGCTCCCGAGCCTCTAGCTATTACCGAACGCGCATCTTTTCTCGATTTACCTCCAGAGTTATTGCCTGATTTTGAGCAACAGCATAATTACTCTGCATTGTTAATGATGCCTTTGATGAGTAATTTATCTAACGATAGTCAAACGGGTTTAGTTATCGGTTTTATCGTGTTGCAATATCATAAATCTCGTCTTTGGTTACTAGAAGAATTAGATTTAATCAATTGGATTGGTTTTCAAATCTCTACTGCCATTATTCACCATCAAACTTTAAATCAAGTCCAGTCTTTAGTCGAAGAAAGAACGGCTCAACTTAAATGGAGTTTAGATGTTCAAGCAAAATTGTCAGACAAAATGCGTCAGCAAATTGAGCAACTACGACAATTAAACGAGCTTAAAGACGATTTCTTGAACAGTATGAGTCATGAGCTAAAAACACCTCTGACTAGTATGAAAATGGCAATTAAAATGCTCCGTCAAGCACAATTGCCAGAGTCAATGAGGGAAAAATATCTTAATATTCTCGAACAAGAGTGGAATAGAGAGTATAGCCTCATCAAAGACTTACTGACTCTACAAAAGGTAGAATCGGGAGAATTTACCATCGATCCTCAAGAACTAAATCTCAATCAAATTGTCCAAGATTTAGCTCAGTCTTTTAATCAAAAATGGCAACAAGAAAAAGGACTAACTCTAGAAACTGACTTTGCCGATGCCACTTTAAATCTTTATAGCGATTCTGAAAGTGTTCAACATATTTTTAATGAGCTATTAGTTAATGCTGGTAAATATTCCGACCCAGATACGACTATTTATCTGCAAGTAGCTCCTCAAATTACCAGCAGAGGTAAGCGAGTAACTATTAAAATTAGTAATTATGGTGCTGGTATTGCCAAGGAAGAATTACCTCATATATTTGATAAATTTCGTCGGGGTCAAGGAGTTACTGACCGTGCCGTGCCAGGAACTGGTTTGGGATTGGCTTTAGTTAAATATTTGGTAGATCATCTCAATGGTGAGATTAACGTCAGTAGTGAACCGACGGGAGAACCTGAAGTCTTTCTTACTACTTTTGTTGTTATTTTGCCTCAGTTTCAATCTGCTTAAACTGGAATAGCTTATAACTTTTAGCTCGTGGCGAGAAATTTTAATCGCTTTTGTGGTTGGTTTAATGATTGTTGTAGTTGTGCGATCGCTATAATCAATAGTTTTTTTATAAATTTAATCTAAAACAATATTAATTAATAGATAATCGTGCAAACTATTACACCATCGGGAGAGTTTAAAGAAGTAGCATTTACGACAACTCCCAAAATTGCCCGAGGAGGCAGAAGCGTATTATTAGATAATATTCAATACGAGCCTGGGAAAGAAGTAGCGGAAGACTTGACCAAAGCATTCCTAGATAAAGCTGGAAAAATGCTGGATTTGCGTAATTTTGAGAAACAAGGACTCGCTCTATCTATTCATAGCCTTACCGTAGAATCTGGACGGATAATACTTTCGGCGACGGCAGATATCACTCAATTTCCCACCCTTTAATTGATGAAAGCTTACTTGGCGGGAAACAAACGTTCCAAACTATCTTGAAGATGTTTGTGGGGATAAATATCTGCTTTTTTACTCCAGATATAATTTTTGGCTTCCTGATAACTCCATTCGGGGTTTTTGTAAAAACAATAAGCCAAACCGATAGAACCGCTCCTGCCAATTCCCGCCCGACAGTTTATCAGCACCTTTTTCTTTCCTTGCTGGAGTTGTCGCTCGATCCAAGCGATCGCGTCTTTTATTATTTCATCGGCTATGGGATGTTGCGCTCCATCTTTTAGTTTGAGATGGTTGTAAGCAATGCCAGTATCGGGGGAAAAATCCAAGAGAAATTCTTCGGCTAAGTTAAGTACGGCATCAAACCCCAGTTCGACTGCATTAGAAGCTGCAATAAAATTACCGACGTAAACAGAAGGCATAACTTCAGCATGATTCGCCCCCTGAGTCCAAATCATCTCAGGTGAGGGTGCAGCAATACTAAGATAACCATTTTCGCCCAATTTTCCCGCCCACTGCCATTGTTCGGGTTGCCGTTTTACCCCCACTCGGTAAGTAAATTGATAATCGCCTTGACTGGTAGGAGTAAAAGAACCCTGAAAAATATAGGTATTCTCGGATTCGGAAGATTGATAGGACAGTTCGATCGGATGCCAATTACCCTCGCTATTGAATTTGTTTAGAGTATTTGTCCAAAGTTGAACCCATATCTCATCGGGAGAGTAGGTGCTAACCAATTTAACCGATGCTCCAAAAGTTTCTAGCATATAAAGCGTCACGATCGAGTTGAGGGGAGGATGAATCTGTTTAAACTGCACGAAAATAAAATCTCCTATCTATCTGCTTTTTAAGCTGTTATTTTATCTTTATCCATTAACGACTTAACTACTAACAAAAACACGCTTCTCAAACAGGTAATTAATTGTGCATCGACCAATTATTTGACAGTGCCAATTAGAGCTATCCGTAAAAGTTGCTGCCAAATCGGCGCGAGGATAGCTTTAACGAGTAAGTCCCCTAATAGCAACCCCAGTCCCATCAGAAAATACTGGCGCGGAAAGTCCAACTGGGGGAATTTTCGGCTGAAATGGTGACCGAGTTTTAAGGCTAAGGCAGTGAGAGCCAAGCCAGTGGAAATATAGCCAACTACTCGCAGTATAGACCAGGGTGGCCATCCTATCAGAGCAGCTAGCCACGGATAACTACTTTGGTAGACAAGCTGCCCAACATAAAAATTCATATAATTGAGTAAATATGTTCCCAAAATTAAAGCTGCGCTACCAAAGGTAAGCAGTGATAATGTCGAAAACAGTGCGTATTCTTGCAAATGAATAGGCAGAAAAAGTTGAGGTGACCCCTCTGCTCCTTCTCCTGTGCGAATCCAGTGAAGCATATTCTCTGTGTAAACCGCCCCATGGAGTACCACCACATTAGCTCGTTCTGGAGCTAAAATCGTTGCTATTGCTACGATAAAACTTTGACAGATAGCCCACCAAAGAACCCACCCCATTGCCCGCTTATAACAACGGCGACCTACTAATAATAGATAAAAAGGATAAATAACTCCTGCTCCTAAAAAGGGCATTAGCTTGGGAATAGAGAAGCTAAAACTAGCAATGGTAGTCAGAACCGAGCCAATCCCCAAAAATATAGCGATCGAGATATTTTGTCTCAACCTAGATTTTATTTTGCCAAGAGCGGGCATAACTAAAAAACAAAATAGCTGATGATTACTTCATACATCTTTTTGAAATGAATATGGCGACACTTAATAATTAAATAATTAAATGTACCGCATATTTTAATAAAGATTTACTAACTATTTTTTTATCGAAAGAAATTTTACAAGAATAACTTTTTGCCAGTCGCTCTCTAAGATTTTTAGCAGTCCGAAATACCTCGTTGTCGAACAAGGTCAGCCATACTTATATTCTTCCCAGACAATTTATGAAAATTAAAAGCTCTATTTAGTTTTTGTAATATGTAGAGATAGTAGTTTGAGTTATCGAATCAAAAAATTGACTTTGTGAAACCCTATATTTTTGCCTTGACCGCTATTATTTCCACCTTTTTAGTCTTATTAAGTACATTTAAAGAAGGAAACACTCACAATGATGCTTCAGTAATCAGAGTAGGATTTGAGCAACATCGGGTTGGTACAGTCTACGATTATTACGCTCAAACCAAAGATTGGAATGTAGTTTGGTCTAAATCTGATTGGATGAATAACTATACAATGATTACCGATAGTCAAGCTCATTCTCAGACAAAAGCTTTAAGAATAACTTATCCTGCCAATGCTACCGCAGGGGGTAGTGCAGCCTGGAAACTTCCAGAAGAGAAAGAATATTATCTTTCTTACTGGGTCAAGTTTGAAGAGGATTTTGATTTTGATGGTTCTAAGAAAAGTGGTGGAAAGTTACCAGGGTTAGCAGGTGCAGGAGGCTATTGTAGTGGTGGTCAGATTTGCACGGGGGAAAATGGATTTTCTTCTAGATATATGTGGGGCGAAAACGGAAGAGTAAAATTATATTTGTACCACATGAATAAACCAACCAAATGGGGTGAAAACTTTTGGTTAGAAGATAGTGAGGGGCAAGATGTCTATTTCCAAAGAGGAAAATGGCATAATTTAATCCAACGAGTCAAAATAAATGACGGTATTCTAGCCAACGGCGAAATAGATGTTTGGATGGATGGAGAACAAATGCTTTCTCTGAGGGGTCTTCAATTCGTTAATAACTATAAAAGTATCGACAGTTTAATGTTTAGTACTTTTCATGGGGGTAATAGTAGCGATTGGTGGCCAGAGCGAGAAGTACACAGCTATTTTGATGATTTTGTAATTTCAACATCAGCCAGAGACGTTGGTTTATAGTCTTAAATTCTCAAAACCATTTACTTAATCTTTAGTTACAAAAAACAACAATAGTTTAGTTTTTTCTCAGATAATTGCACGAAAACTGCACAAAGACCCTGATTGAATAGTTTTAGTCCAAAAGCCACTGACATCCTAACTAGTTAAGCAAGTTAGGATTCAGGTTTCTAAACATTTATTATTCAGGAGAAACTTTAATGTTTGACGCATTTACAAGAGTTATTTCTCAAGCTGATGCCAGAGGGAACTACCTTAGCAGCAATCAATTTGATGCTCTTAAAAATATGGTAGCGGAAAGTAACAAACGCATGGATGTTGTAAACCGCATCACTGGGAACTCTTCTGCTATTGTTGCTAATGCTGCTCGTGTGCTGTTTGCCGAACAACCTCAATTAATTGCTCCTGGTGGTAACGCTTATACTAACCGTCGGATGGCAGCTTGTTTGCGAGATATGGAAATTATCTTGCGTTATGTAACCTATGCTATGTTTTCTGGCGATGCAAGCGTTCTAGAAGACCGCTGTTTGAATGGTTTGCGGGAAACTTACGTAGCTTTAGGTGTTCCTGGTGGTTCTGTAGCTGAAGCTGTTAACAAAATGAAAAACGCTGCTATTGCTATTGCTAATGACAGAAATGGTATAACTCAAGGAGATTGTAGTTCCTTGATGTCGGAATTATCTGGCTATTTCGATCGCGCAGCAGCAGCTGTTGGTTAATTATCTCCTTGTTTAATTGTTTAGTTGTCGATATTAGAAATTTATTGTTAAGAGGTACATAACATAATGAAAACCCCCATTACAGAAGCAGTATCTACTGCCGATTCTCAAGGACGTTTTCTCAGCAGCAGCGAAATTCAGGTTGCTTTTGGTCGTTTCCGTCAAGCCACTGCAAGTTTAGAAGCTGCTCAAGCATTAACTAATAAAGCTGACAGTTTGGTTAATGGTGCTGCTCAAGCAGTTTATCAAAAATTCCCTTACACCACTCAAATGCAAGGGCCTAACTATGCTTCCACTCCTGAAGGTAAGGCTAAGTGCGCTCGCGATATCGGCTACTATCTACGGATGATCACCTACTGTTTGGTTGCAGGTGGTACTGGCCCTATGGATGATTATTTAATTGCTGGAGTTGCAGAAATTAACAGCACTTTTGAATTGTCTCCTAGCTGGTATATCGAAGCTCTTAAATATATTAAAGCCAACCACGGTTTAAGTGGCGATCCTGCTGTAGAAGCTAACTCTTATATTGAATACGCTATTAACGCTCTGAGCTAGATTTTTTTTCTAGTGGCTCGGAATAGCAGGTAGTTATTGAGCACCAGAAATGTTGTTTGACAATTGCCTGTAGTTCCGAGCAGTTTTTTTAACCTTCGGTTAGCTATCAGCTATTAGTTTTTTTAACTACTCAAAGAGCTTATTTAAAAAATAAACAATATATAGGAGTATGACCAGTGGCAATTACAGCAGCAGCATCTCGTCTGGGAGTCTCGGCATTTAAAGATAGCAGTTTAGTAGAAATACGTCCTACTAGTAGTCAAGAGGATATTAAGATTGCGATCGATGCTGTATATCGACAAGTGTTGGGCAACGATCATCTGATGAAATCCGAACGTCTTACTAGTGCAGAGTCTTTACTGCGCGATCGATCTATTTCCGTAAGAGAGTTCGTCAGGGCAGTAGCCAAATCAGAACTATACAAGGAAAAATTCTTCTATAAGAATTATCATCCCCGTACCATCGAGTTAAACTTTAAACATTTACTCGGTCGTGCCGTTTATGACGAATCTGAGATAATCGAGCATCTCGACATCTATCAGAATGAGGGTTTTGAAGCAGATATAGATTCTTATATCGATAGTGAAGAGTATAGCGAGAATTTTGGTGACAATATCGTTCCCTATTATCGTGGTTTTTCGACTCAAAGGGGACAAAAAACTGTTGGTTTTACCAGAATGTTTCAATTGTATAAAGGCTACGCCAATAGCGATCGCGCTCAGGGTAATAGCGGTAGTCCTCGTTTAACTTACGATTTGGCTCGTAATATACCTACTCCTGTGCGTAATCCAGGTATGGGAGGAGTTCTAAGCGGTACTACTACGACAGAAAGAGGCGGTTTATATAGAATTAGGGTTTCTAGGGGAGCAAAAGGAAGAGCACCCCAACTTCGTCGTAGTATTAATGACTATGTCGTACCCTACGAAAGACTGTCTCCCACCTTACAAAAATTGAATCAAAAAGGCTGCCAAATTCTTAGTATTACTAATGCTTAAAGAGTTCGGAGCGATCGACAAAAGCTTAGAGCTAATTGACATTTTCAATGATATATAGGAGAAATATAAGTGGCAATTACAGCAGCAGCATCCCGTCTCGGAGTCTCGGCATTTAAAGATAGTCAGCCTATAGAATTACGCAATAACAGTAGTCAAGATGATATTCAGGCAGTTATTCGCGCAGTTTACTGCCAAGTATTGGGCAATGACTATGTGATGGCTTCCGAGCGATTGACAGCTACAGAATCTTTATTGTGCAATGGCTCGATTACCGTACGGGATTTTGTACGGGCAGTAGCCAAATCGGAATTATATAAAACTAAGTTTCTCTATAACAATTTTCAAACTAGAGTAATCGAGTTGAACTTAAAACATTTACTCGGTCGCGCACCTTATGATGAGTCTGAGGTAATTTACCATCTCGATCTCTATCAAAATAAAGGTTTTGAAGCAGATATAGATTCGTATATCGATTCTGCTGAATATGATGAAAACTTCGGTGACAATATCGTACCTTATTATCGAGGTTTTAATACTCAAACTCAGCAAAAAACCGTTGGCTTTACCAGAATGTTCCAACTATATCGAGGTTATGCCAATAGCGACCGCGCTCAAGTAGCAGGGAAACAATCTCGCTTAGCCAAAGAACTAGCTCAAAATAATGCCTCGGCAGTGATTGCCCCTTCTGGCAGTAGTAGTGGTTGGGCATATCAAGAATCTAGCCGTGGTGTTACTCCAGAAAGAGCTTTTAGAAGTTCTAATCAAGAAGGTCGTATCTATCGCGTTGAGATAGCAGGTATGAGTCTAGCTGGATACCCGAAAGTACGCCGTGCTAGTCGGGCTTTACTCGTTACTTACGACCAGCTAACACCTACTCTCCAAAGAATCAACAAAATGGGCGGTAAAGTTGCTAGCATTTCTTTGGCTTAAATACTCGCTTCGCTCAGACAAGCTATCAGCTCTTAGCTTTTAGCTCTTAGCTTTTTACTTCCATAGCTGATGGCTGTAGACTGACAGCTTAAAAATAGATAAGGAGATAAAAAAATGTTAGGTCAATCTGTAATCGGTGGGAGAACTAGTTCCCCTGCCAAAAACCGTATTTTTGTCTATGAAGTAACTGGGTTAAAACAAAATACCCAAAACGATCGCAATAGTTATCCTTTTCGGAAGAGTGGTAGTGTTTTTATTCAAGTTCCTTACAATCGGATGAACGAAGAAATGCTACGCATTACCCGCATGGGTGGTTCGATCGTCAATATTAAACCTCTGGGTGCGCCAGAAACTAATAATTCCAATGATGTTAATGATACCAACGAGTGATTAGCAAGCACTGTAAGGGCGAATCGCCATTCGCCCCTACTTATCCTTCATAATTCATCCTTAAGACAATGGTTGCAACTATTCAATTTTCTCTCAGAGAACATCAACATATTCTCATTTGTCAGTTGGCCAACTTTATTGAAGAGATTTGGGAATGTAACTTAAGTTTATCTCTCTATAACATTCCCGAAGACTTGGGATATGTAGAAGGGAATTTAGAAGGAGAAAAACTAATTATCGAAAATCGCTGCTATCAAACTCCTCAATTCCGTAAGTTACATTTGGAGTTAGCAAGAGTTGGCGATCGCTTGGATATTCTCCACTGTGTTATGTTCCCTCGTCCTAATTATCCTCTACCTATATTTGGGGTCGATCTCGTTGGTAGTCACAAGGGAATTTCGGCTGCAATTGTCGATCTGTCTCCTGTTACTGGCGATCGATTTTTACCTCAAAATTATCGTTCTATCTTAAAAAATCTCCCTACCCTTGAATTTTCTCAACCTAGAGATTTGCCAGCTTGGGGCAATATCTTCTCAGAATTTTGCCTCTTTATCCGTCCTGTAAATGGGGAGGAAGAAGGACTTTTTCTTCAGCGAGTTAGGCAGTTTTTAACCCTACACTGTCAAATTGCTATAGCTACCCTTCCTGTAGTTTCTAGTGGCGATCGAGCAGAACTACTGGCAGGACAACGTTATTATTGCACTCAGCAGCAACAGAATGATAAGACCCGCAGAGTTTTAGAAAAATCTTTAGGTAAGTCTTGGACGGATAGATATATGAATACTATGCTGTTTGATTCTCCCTAGAGTGAGTAATGAGTAATAAGTTTTTTGATTTATCAGCTATCACCAATAAACCACTAACTACTAACTACTAACCACTAACTAATAACTTCCATTCAAATAAAATTAATTTTAATAACGCTTTGATTTAAGAAACTTTAATTTGAGTTAATATCAGTAAAAAACTTTAATAATATTTTAATTATGGAGCAAGTAGGAAATTTTTCCAAACAGCAATTATTGCTCCAAGCTGTATTTGAACGCTCCTTTGAAGCAATTGTCATTGTCGATCGCGCTTTACGATTTGTGGAAGTTAATCCCTCGGCTTGTGAGTTATTTGGTTTGACCAAAGAAAAACTGATTGGTCGATCGATGACAGACTTTTTTGTTTCTCCTTTACCGATGGAGGAGCAAGATATTACCAGAAGACAAATTAGAAATTCTCAAGGCACTATAAAAACTGTAGAGTATAGTCAAGTAAAAAATCTATTTTCTGAATACAATTTACTGGTTTTAAGAGACGTTACTAATCTTCAAAGAGAAGCAGAAGCAGAACTCAATCGCCAACACCAAAGAGTGCAGTTGTTTTCTGATGTTACCCTCAAAATTCGTCAATCGCTACAACTTAAAGAAATCTTGCATACTGCGGTTAAAGAAGTCCAAAGAATTCTTCAAGCCGATCGAGTATTAATTTATCAGGTTTTTGCTAACGGGACTGGTATGCCAATTAGCGAGGCAGTTTTACCCGATTATGCTCCTATTTTGGGGGTAGAGTTTCCTGAAGAAGTTTTCCCTGAAGAATATCGAGAAATGTATGCAGGAGGAAGAGTTCAAGCGATCGCCGATGTCCATGATGCTGATGCGGGGTTAGCCGAATGTCTAGTTGAATTTATGGATGAGTGGATGGTAAAAGCCAAATTAGTAGTACCCATCCTGCAAAATCTCAAATCCCCAACTGAGGACACTCAATACTGCGATCGATTATGGGGTTTGTTGATCGCCCATCAATGTGCCACCCCAAGAGAGTGGACTAATTTTGAATTGGAACTAATGGAACAGTTAGCCGATCAGATTGGTATAGCTTTATCTCAGGGGGAGTTACTAGAAAATTTAGAAGAATTAGTAGAGGAACGTACCACCAAATTAAGAGAAGCAAATCGTAATTTGCAACAAGAAATTAAGGATCGTCAGGAAGCAGAAGCAGCTTTACGTCGTAGCGAAGAACAGTTACGCTTAATTGCTAATGGACTGCCAGTATTGATTGCTTATGTAGATAAACAACAGCGTTATCGTTTCAATAATGAAGTTTATCAAACTTGGTTGGGACTTAATCCCACTAAAATTTATAACCGTCATCTCGAAAAAGTCCACGGCGAGAAAGAATACCAGAAGATTCGCAAATATGTAGAGACAGCGTTATCAGGGAAGACAGTTAGATATGAAACCGATCGTGTTTTGCTGGATGGCTGTCTGCATTCTCTTAGCGTTACCTATATGCCTCATTTTAACGAACAGAATAAGGATATAGTACAAGGATTTTTTGCTCTCACCAGTGATATTAGCGATCGCAAGGCGATCGAAAGAATGAAAGATGAGTTTATTTCTGTTGTCAGTCACGAATTACGTACCCCTTTAACCTCAATTCACAGTTCTCTCAAAATTCTGGCAACGGGGAAACTAGGCAACCTTTCTAGCAAAGGGCAGCGAATGCTAAAGATCGCAGATGAACAAACCGAACGGTTAGTGCGTTTAGTAAATAATGTTCTCGATCTCCAGAGCATTCAATCAGGCAAAATCGAGATGAATAAAACAGCCTGTAAAGCCACAGAATTAATGGTTGAAGCTACTCAAACCATGCAAACCATGGCCCAAGAACAAGGAGTTAAACTCTTAGCTGAGTCTGTGAATTTTATGGTCTGGGCAGATCCAGATTACATCGTTCAAACTCTTACCAATCTTTTGAGTAATGCGATTAAGTTTTCTCCTCCTGGTAGTACGGTATGGCTATCAGCCAGAAAAAAACATCAGGAAAAGTCGATTCCCTACATAATCTTTGAAGTTAAAGATCGAGGTCAAGGTATTCCTGCCAATCAACTAGAAACTATCTTCGAGCGTTTTCAGCAAGTCGATTCTTCTGATTCTCGCAAAAAAGGCGGTACTGGTTTGGGGTTAGCTATTTGTCGTCAAATTATTGAAGAACACGGCGGAAAAATTTGGGCGGAAAGTCACTGGGGAAAAGGTAGCACTTTTTATTTCACCTTGCCAGCAGTTATCCAAAAAGGAGGCGATCGCTATGAACGATAAACGCATCTTACTGATCGACGATGAAGAAGCTATTCAAGAAGTTGTACAAGTAGGCATCGAAATTGAAACTGGTTGGCAAGTAGCAATTGCCTCTTCTGGTTCAGAAGGAATTGCTAAAGCCGTCAGTCAACAACCCGATGCAATTCTTTTAGATGTGATGATGCCCGATCTCGACGGAATTTCTACCTTGTCTAAGCTAAAAGCTAATGTCAAAACTCAATCTATTCCTGTCATTTTTCTCACGGCTAAAACTCAAGCTGCGGATAAAAACTTGTTTCAAAGTTTAGGAGTTGTGGGCATAATTACTAAACCCTTTAACTCGATGACTTTAGCCAGTCGGATTGCCAAAATGCTTGAATGGAAAATATAGATGAGTAATGAGTAGTTAGTTTGGTTACGGATGAGAATTTTATTAGTTGATGATGATGAAACTTTAATTGATGTACTTCCAAGAATGCTGGCAAAGCATAACTATGCTATCGATACGGTAACTGACGGGGAACAAGGATGGATTTATGGTTCAACCTATAATTACGATCTAATAATTTTAGACTGGTCTTTGCCCAAACTCGATGGTATTAGTTTATGTAAGCGTTTTCGCGCTCATGGCTTTGATACTCCCATCCTCTTGTTAACTGCTCGTAATACTAGCCAAGATAAAATTAGAGGACTGGACGCGGGAGCAGATGATTATCTTTGTAAGCCTGTTGACGTAGAAGAGTTAGCAGCCCGTATCCGTGCTTTATTACGTCGCTTAAATTGCGATTTTCTGTCTGTTTTGAGTTGGGGAGAATTGAAACTAGATTCTGGTAATGGAGAAGTTACTTATCGGGGAAAATTACTATCTTTAACCGCCAAAGAATACAGATTATTAGAACTATTTCTCCGTCACAGTCAGGAAGTTTTAAGTATTGAAGATATTATCGAACATCTCTGGTCATCCACAGAATATCCTGCCGAAGCAACAGTCCGTTCTCATCTCAGACGCTTGAGAAAAAAGTTACAATTAGCTGGTTTAGCTGAAGACCCCATTGACACTGTAAGGGGACGAGGCTATTGTTTAAAATCCCCCCCTCAGAATAATCAAACAGAGATACCACAAGAACGCCGAGAAAAGCATATAGAAGCTTTAACTACAGCTTGGACAAAATACCAATCTAAATCTCAACAGCAATTAATCACTTTAGAAACAGCGATCGAAGCTTTGAAGCAAGATAAGCTAGAAACAAGCGATCGCTTATCGGCAATCGTTACTGCTCATAGTTTAGCAGGGAATCTGGGCTTGTTTGGTTTTGAGCAAGGTTCGGGGTTGGCAAGAAAAATAGAACAATTACTGCAAGGGGAACAAAATCTCCAAAAATTATGGCAATTAGAAACGACTTTTAGTAATTTACGTCAAGAACTAACTAAGAAAAGTAATATTTCTCAGCAGATATCTTATCAATTAGAAAAACATTCTCCTCTAATTTTAATTATTGATGATGACCCAATCTTCACCGAACAACTAGTCCAAGAAGCCGATATTTTAGGATTTAGAACCGCGATCGCACCATCTCCAGAATTAGCTAAACTTTGGCTAGAAGAACGCTCGGCAAACAACCTTCCTAATCTAGTTCTTCTCAGAATATCCTTTGCAGAATCTACTAATCCTCTATCTCGATGGAACAGTTTGTCTTTAATTGCGGAATTCAAATTAATAGAGCCATCTGTACCAGTTATCGTAATTGCCGATCGCGATCGCTTTCAAGATAGACTCCAAGTAGCCAGACATGGAGGTTATTTTTATCTGCAACAACCGATAACCCCCCTACAAACTCTTACTTTTTGCCAACAAGTTTTACGGGATTTTTCTCTCGGTAAAAAAGTAATGATCGTCGATGATGATGTAGAGTTATTAAGGGTTTTACCTGCTCTGCTAGAACCTTGGGGATTTCAAGTTACTACCCTAGAAGATTCTCGACAATTTTGGGATGTATTGCAAGCTGTAGACCCCAATTTATTAGTACTAGATATTGAAATGCCTTACCTCAGTGGTATCGAATTATGTAAGGTACTCAGGACTCATCCTTACTGGTGTAAATTACCCGTTTTATTTCTGAGTATTCATACAGATATAGCTATTCGGGAACAAGTTTTTGCCACTGGTGCTGACGATTTTATTTATAAACCAGTCGTAGCTAAACGCCTTGCCGATCGCATTATTAATTGTTTGGGAAGGCGCAAGACTATTTCCTTTTGACTAGGATATATCGATCGCGAAGATGACGATCGAAGAGATCGCGCCCTCAAATCTTCTCAAACTAGATAATTTATGAAGTTTTAACAAAGCGGATAATTTCCCTAACGTGACCCAGAAATTGACTGTCTTCATTCAATTGGGCGATCGCGTTTTTCGCTTCTCTGGATAATTGTTCGTGTGCGACTTTATTTTTAGCTTCAAACTCTTCTAGTAATGCTTTTAAACGGGCTAACTGATGGCGATTTTCTTGAGATTGTTGCTGTTGTTTACTAACTAAAGAATCGGGATTTGCAGTATCTAGTCGGTTTTCTAAATTTTCGATCGCTATCTCTAGAGTTTTCACTCTATTTCTAAGTTCGATAGCGTCTTCGCGGGGATATTTAATTTCTTTTTTAATGCTTGATAATTTTGCAGTTAGATATTGATAACCGCGAATTGCTGGACGCAAAATTGTTAGTAATAAAGTCAAACCCGAACTAACATAACCCACATTACTAATACCAGTAGCAGCTAGTAAATAAAGAGCCATAGCCGAAATAAAATGGAGAGCGATCGCGCCTAAAATCGACCAACGGGCTACCTTTTGGACATATTTTACTTGTTTTCGCTCGATTTCTAAACCTTTTTCTTGGGATACTTGAGCCTCGGTAAGTGTTTCGCGGGCATCAAAATAGATATTCCAGGGAATAGTAACAATAACTAATAGCCACCAAAAACTAGCAATTCCAATTAACCAGTCAATTAAACTACCTGCGGAGATATTCAACCATTGCACGATTCCTCCTACAATTAATAGCAAAATACTTAAGCCAATACTGAAGCCAACATATCTAAACATTTTTTAAGATCGGAGTATTTTTCCTGTCTTTTAATTGTCTAGAAATGATGAATTAATTTGGCATAATGCTGTGACGATTTGTTTGGTTGCATAACACAATGATGTCGGTCTAATAATAAAGAGCGTTGTTTTTTCCTCATAATTATTGAAGTAATTGATTTATCAACTCAACAACACCATCTCCGCAGCTTTCATTCATAACCAAATCAGAAACTTCTTTGAGTAGGGGTAAAGCGTTAGCAACAGATACGGACAAACCGCATAAGTTTAACAAAGGTAGATCGTTTTCTCCATCTCCCACTGCTACTACTTCATCGGGGGATAAGTCCATTTTACTCAGAGCAGTTCTCAATCCCCTATCTTTATCAACACCTTCTGGCAGCAGCATTACTGCCCCTTTGTTGTAACTAATCTGCCAAGCCAAATCTAATTCTTGTATGACTTCAGTCACCGTTGTATCGTGAGGCACATGAGTAGAAACAATTCCCTGTCCCACATTCAGGGGATTTACTTGTCGCTGTTGTAGGGCAAAGATGAGAGTATCGGGAGGAGCATCACCGAGTAAAATTGTCTCACCTGTCGTTGGAAATGAAAGTAACGCTCCATTTTCGGCAACAATACAGTCAAAAGATTTAGCTTCTGGGAATACAGCATAGAGACTGTCAAGTCGTCTTCCAGTAACCAAAATTAGCGATCGCCCTGTTTGCTGCCAGCTATTAAGTGCTGAATAGGTAGTTTCTGTAACTAGTCCTTCTATTGCTATAGTTCCATCGTAATCGGTTGCTAGTGCTTTGTATAACATGAGCGTAAATATCTGAATGTCATCTTCAAAGATACTAAAGTTGATTAGATTAATTCCAATTAAGAAGTGATAAAGAGGAAATTAAATTCAAATCGCCTCTATAAACAAAAAATCGAGCGTAATTCATCCGCTAAAATACGGAAAACCTTACTATTTACTGACGGTTATCCTCAACCTTTAATTGAGTCAAAAAAAGTCAAGCTTTTAAGTAGAGCAATAAGTTGTAACATCTTCACCACAAGTATCAACGAGAAAACAAAGTGCGCGAAATCGCAGTCCTACTAATTGCTCGTATAGAGGATTAAATTTACAGAGAGCAGGAATGCGAAAAATAACTCGTCCAAATATCTTTATTTCGCGATCGAAACTGTGAGATTGGAAGGAGGAATAGGAAGAAGATTGTTGTCTTTCCCTATTCCCAATCACTTTTTAGCCGATCGCGGAGGCGGGATACCTGCTTTTTTACATCCATTCGTTATTTTTTTGATGTTTGATCCTAACTGAAGAAAAATGAATCCTGATTTTATCGATCGAGTTGTCGAGCTAATCAATTTTGAACGAACAGAAGCTAATTTAGATCCTTTGCAAATAGATAGTCAATTATCTCAGGCTGCCCAAGTACATACTGAAAGCATGGCTAGTGATGATTTCTTTAGTCATTATGGAATTGATAATTCTTCACCTTTCGAGCGTATTCAAGATACGGGCTATCAATATTCAACTGCTGCGGAAAATATTGCTGCTGGATATCAAACTCCAGAAACAGTTGTAGAAGCATGGATGGGTAGTGCGGGACATCGTGCTAATATTCTCAATCCCGATCTGACTGAAATTGGTGTCGGTTATGAATATTTAGCTAATGATACTGGTTCTGTCAACTACAATAGCTACTGGACTACTACGTTTGGAACTCCTGTATAATCGAGCTTCTTGCTATGGCTCGATCGATTTGTTTCTAACTAATTTCTGATTTTCTCTCGCCAGCTGTCTCGTGAAGCGAGGCACTGGGCGACTACTTTCGTAGCAGAAGGGCGCGATCGCTTTTTTCTAACTGATGACACGCCCTAGTTCGAGCGTAATTGGTGCTTGCCTCATATTACAAGTATATCTTTATTGCTTAAAACAGTACTATTTTACCGCATTTGAGCGTAAAGCACCATCCTTCTTAGGGCGGTGATTGCTCTGCGAAGCGACAACTATAACGGACGGTTCTGTTGTGGAGGAGGAAGTCAAATCCAGAAGATTTAAAGGAAACACAAACTAAAGATGGTAAGGGCGAATGTCTTTCGTCCCAATTAAATGGGTTAGACAGCCTATCAGAAATCAAAAAAGCCGAATTAGAAAACCACTGGCGTAATGCCATGCAGCAAGCAACAGTAATTGCCCGCACTACTAGTCAGGGAAGATTACCCGCAGGAATAGAGAGAGAATTAGGTGCATTAGACCGAACAAAATTAGACTGGCGTAGTTATTTATGGCGATATTTAGTTAAAACCCCTACTGATTATACAGAATTCGCTCGACGTTTTGTTGGCAGAGGATTATATCTGGAAACTTTACAGGGAGAATCTGTCAAAGTATATGTGGCGGTAGACACTAGCGGATCGATTAATAACCAGCAATTAAAAATATTTTTAAATGAAGTCAAAGGTATTTTAAATTCTTACCCCCATATCGAATGCGAATTATATTATGCCGATGCGTATGTTTATGGTGCTTATGAATTAAATCTGGGTAGTGATATCCCTAAACCCCAAGGTGGTGGTGGAACTTCTTTTATTCCTTTCTTTGACAAGATTGGAGAGCGTCATAATAGCATCACTACAGGGGTATGTGTCTATCTTACCGATGGTTATGGTAAATTTCCCGATTACATACCAAAATTACCAGTCTTATGGGTAGTCACGCCTGGTGGTTTAGATTTGTCTCGGTTTCCTTTCGGTGAAGCCATTAGATTGTTAATGGCATAGATGGTAGAAACTCCAGAAATATTCATCAAAGCCTAATTAGTCCCTTTCGCAATCCCAAGGTAACTGCTTCGGTGCGACTAGAGACATCGAGCTTAGAGAGAATCGAACTGATGTGAAATTTAACGGTATGTTTAGATATATGAAGTCGTGAGGCGATCGCTTTATTATCCAAACCGACTCCTAACAACTGCAATACTTCTACTTCTCTAGAAGTTAGATAAATTGCCGAGGGAGATTCTGGAGTAATAGCAGGCTCGCTTTCCCCAAAAGATGCTAACTCTGGATGAATTACGATCAATCCAGCCATTACAGCATCGATCGTGGCAATCATTTCCTCGGTATTAATTAGACGGGGTAAGAAAGCCTTAAAACCGAGACTGAGATATTCCCCCATTTCTTCAGTAGTTATTGAATCGCTTAACAAGATTCCTGCCAGCTTGAAATCTACTGTTAACAGCCATCGCTCCAACCACCATAAATCTCGATCGAGCATTCGTTCTAATAGTAATAGATCGAAAGGGCGATCGCTCAAAGCTATTAAACTGGTTTCATCGATAAAACTCCCTACTATTTGTAAATCGGAGCGAGACAGGATGCTCATAATTCCAGCGATGGTAACTGAGTTAGAGTCATATACTGCAATCCTAATCATCGAGAGATGGTTTTGATAAAATGTTCTACTCTTTGAGAGGGTATTGCCAAAGCCAAACCACCAAAAATTGCTACATTAATCCCAATCACTTCACCACGAGCATTAGCTAAAATACCTCCAGAATTACCAGGAGCGAGACGAATATCGGCAACGATCGAACCATTGGGATAACCGAGATCGTCAGATGTTTTCTCTGTCCCATTAAGTTTAGTTTCTGCAAATTTCTGCCTAAGCGAGGCGTGGATAACCCCCATAGTTAAAGTCCCACTAAAACCGTAGGGATTACCCATTGCTAAAACTATTTCTCCTGGACGCAAAAGTTGAGAATTGCCGATGATAGGAGTAGGTAAGACCTCGCTTTTCTCAATTTTTAATTGGATGGCAGCTAAATCGGCATGGGGGTCACTGGCAATTACCGACCCTTCGATAACTCTACCATTTTCTAGTTTTACCGAGAGGGGCGATCGAGTTTCCCAATTTTGCCCAATTGAGGTTTTGACTGGCGACTTCGACCTCCCCACCACATGAGAATTGGTTACTACCAAGCCTTTACTCGACCAAATTACCCCCGAACCTCCAGTATAGCGATCGCTAATTTCCACGGTCGAGCTTCTCAATTTTTGGGAAATTACTACTAATTCAGATTCTATATTACTAACGCTCATTTCTCTTTCCGCTATCACCAATAGTTAGAGATAAATTTTGTAATAAACCTGCGCGAATCAACTGTATTTTGATAGTTTTGCCTACATTTTGTGGTTCTAAATAGGCTTGGACATCTCTTAACTTTTCTATAGGGGTATCTTCAATTGAAGTTAAAATATCTCCCAGTAAAACGCCAGCTTGTTCGGCGGGAGCTAATGGTTCTAAGTTGACTACCATCAATCCTTGCTTGGTATTTAAAGACAACTTATCGACTAAAGAGTCGGGTAAATAAACGGGTTGCATTGCCAACCCCAGATAACCCCGACTAATATTTCCCGTGGACAACAACTGCTCGACAACGCGATCGACCGTAGTAGCAGGTATAGTCAAGACGCTGCGACGAGGGCCAGTAGTATTGAAACCTACAACTTTTCCTGCTGCATTGACTAAAGCACTACCGCCACTTCCAGGGTAGAAATTAAGGTCTAAACGAATAAAGCGATCGATCTTTCCCCCCAGACTGCTGCGCCATGAACCACCTACAGTACTAATTACTCCCTGAGAGACAAACAAACCTCTATCTTTGTCTCGACCAACAGCAAGTGCCAAATGACCTACTTTAAGTTCGCAGTTGCTATCTATAGGTGCAATAGGTAGAGAAACTTCAGTTTGAAATACGGCTACATCCGTACTGCGATCGCGTCCCAATAGAGTAACGGGGGTAGTTTCACCATCGGGCAAAATTACGCTAATTCCTTCAGAACGTTTGATATTTTCTTCAGAGGTAATAATTATGCCTTCACGCCAATAGATACCGCTACAAGGAAAACGCTGCCCTTCGATCGCGACTACAGATTTACCCACATTTTCGGCAATATCGGCTAAAGAATCTGAAAAAGCTACTAAGGAATTATTAATTGAATTTGATGCTGATGTCATTGATTAGATATTGAACTTAACGCTATTTGTATTTTGCTCAATTTAATTACTCACCTACATCAGTTATTTGGGTAGATATTGACCTAGAAATTCGGGTAGGTTGAAACTCTCTCTAACCAAATAAACCAACTTTTAACTACTATTGGTAGGGATATTAATAATTCTCCCGAAAAAACTCGCGCTATGGTTTACGAATCCGATCCTGATGCAGAATGGGCAACTCAGGAAATACAAATTACAGTTACAGAGTAAGGAATTTTGACTATTTAAAAAGATTTGAAGCTATAATCTTCTAATTTTACCTATTTAACTGGAAGAAGCTTGATTAGTTAAACGTTGGTTTCGATTTTGACGGGAAACCATTTCTAACTGAACAATAATTTCTTCCAATTCTAGGGTTGCTAATTCTAATTGTTGACGCGACTTACGGGATTTTGAGATCGTCTGTTGGATTTGTTCGCGATTAGGTAGAGGATACTTGTTCATAATAAACCCCAATCAGTTTTTATTTCTTGGGTGCTACGCTCTAGAGCAGGAATACGATTATCAATTGTAGCAATTCTCTCCTCTAATAACCTTAGCAGATCGGGAGTTATAGCTGGTTGTATCTCTGCTGTTCTTAAGAGTAATCTGGATATTTGAATGTAAAGATCGGCTGCTTGTTGAGAGATTGCGGTTAGTTCATCTAAGAGGATATCTGAAAAGTTTTTTTATACTGAATTTTGCCCCCCTAACCCCCCAATTCTGGGGGGAATATATAATAAAAGTCCCCCAACTTACCCCCAATGTTGGGGGTCACGGGGGCAGGGGATTTAGGGGGCTGAGATGTAACAAATTAGACTTCTCAGACAAGATCTAAAGCAATAATTGTTTCATTTGTCTCTCCAAAACGTTCTAGAAGTAAAAACTCGGCTGCTTTGGCTTCATCGACAATATCCAGAAGTGTTTTCTGTAAATTTGCTAGGTTTAGTTTGAGTTCTGGGGAGATTTTTGCCATTGCTATAAGATATTAACAACATCTAGACTTAACTCTATAATCGATATAAGCCTTGTTGTTGTGAT
Organism: Xenococcaceae cyanobacterium; assembly: GCA_051439545.1. Lineage (GTDB taxonomy): Bacteria > Cyanobacteriota > Cyanobacteriia > Cyanobacteriales > Xenococcaceae > JASJDJ01. Next base: position 52,097 of record JBFRWK010000058.1, read on the forward strand.
GTATAAAGTATAATTACATTGACAATTAATCGAAATAAATTTTTCCTAACCACTCCCCACTAAAACCTAATGTGTCGGAAAGAAAATTATTAGCACAAGAAACTTCTAGCCAAGATAAGAAGATGGATAAATGGGCGGTAATAGTTGGTATCTCCGAATACCAATATCAACCTTGGAATCTGAATTATGCTCATCGGGATGCCGAAGAACTTTATAAATTATTGCTCACCAAAAACGGCAGTCATTTTAAAAAAGAAAATATTACATTACTCACTAATCAACAAGCAACTAAACGCAACATCGGGATCGCACTTCATGATTTTCTGCAAAAACCAGACAGGGATGATTTAGTTATCATTTATTTTGCCTGTCATGGCGCACCCGATCCCAATAGACCCAATAACAACCTTTATTTACTGACATATGATACCGAACCAGATAAAATAGCTGCTACTGGGTTAAGAATGCAGGAAATTAATGATGCCTTGAAAGATATATTGATAGCAGAAAAAGTAATTATCTTGGCAGATACTTGTCATAGTGGCGGAATAGGCGGAAGAATCGGTAATAGAAATGCTTGCCAAAGCTCAGATTTGATGAATCGGTATTTACATCGTTTAAGTAATTCCAAAGGTGGAGTTGCTCTTTTAACTTCTGCCGAAGCCAGAGAAGTATCGCGAGAAGGAAAACAATGGGGAGGAGGACACGGAGTTTTTACCCATTTTGTTTTAGAAGGAATGCGTGGTGCAGCAGATGAAGATGGTGATGGAATAGTTACTACTGGGGAGCTATTTGAATATGTTCGAGAGAAGGTTAAACAAGAAACAGATTATAGGCAGCATCCACATATTGGCTCGAATGGGTTCGATCGCAATTTACCCCTCGCAATTGCCAATAAACAAATCCAAATCTTAACTTTTCAGGTTATCACAGTTAAAGAAGCAGAACTTTTCACCGAAGATTTAGGCGATGGCGTAACTCTAGAAATGGTCAAAATTCCTGGGGGAAAATTTTTGATGGGGACAGAAGATGAGGAAATAGAAAAACTCTGCCAAACTTATAATGTGGAACATTTTAGAAGAGAAAGACCACAGCATGAGGTAAACGTTCCTAGTTTTTGGATGGGACAATATCCCATTACGCAAGCACAATGGCGCATAGTAGCAGGATGGGAATCAATAGAAAGAGAATTAAACCCAGACCCCTCCTATTTTAAAGATAACTACGAAGGAAGAGACAGATGGACTAGACCAGTAGAAAATATTTCTTGGGAGGAGGCAGTAGAATTTTGTGCCAGGTTAAGTAAAAAAACCAATGGTAAATATCGCTTACCCACAGAAGCAGAATGGGAATACGCTTGTCGTGCTGGAACAGTAACACCATTTCACTTTGGCAAAACTATCTCTACTAAATTGGCTAATTATCGAGGCACTGACTTTGAATATGAAGGCAAAATGTATCCAGGGAATTATGGAAATGGGCTAAAAGGCATTTATAGAAAACAAACAACCCCAGTAGGATACTTTCAAGTTGCTAATGCTTTTGGTTTGTACGATATGCACGGAAACGTTTGGGAATGGTGTGCCGACTACCCGCACAATAGTTATGATGGTGCGCCAAGGGATGGCAGTGCTTGGGTGACAGGAGGAAATCCCGAACGCCGAATAGTACGGGGCGGTTCCTGGAACGATCTTCCTGCGAATTGTCGCTCTGCCCACCGCAACAATAATACCCCCGCCAACCGCAACTTCATTATCGGTTTTCGGGTTGTGTGCGCGGTGCTGCCAGGACTCTTCTAGCCCTTTACCCTCTTACCCTTTTGCCCTCTGCCCTTCTTTTCTTTGCCCTTTTTTTCGCGCGTAGCGCGAGCAATTTTTTTTTCTATTTCAGACTCGATATCATTACTCATTACTTAATTTTTTAAGTAATCTATACAAAATCGATTTAGGATCGCACTACAATTAATATCGGGGCAGGCATCAGTAAACGGGGCGGTTCCTGGAACAATAATCCTGCGAATTGTCGCTCTGCCCACCGCAACAATAATACCCCCGCCAACCGCAACTTCATTATCGGTTTTCGGGTTGTGTGCGCGGTGCTGCCAGCACTCTTCTACTGTCAGAACTGGGCAATGGGAATTGTTCGGGCGTACTCAGAAGAGTCCAGACCTGTTCCAGCGAGGAAGGCAACGACCTCCGAAAATAAAACAGAGCCAGATAGCTTGGTAGGCGTGAGTCGAAGAGTTGTCTGGCTCATCTAATTTTAAAGCCCCCTAAATCCCCCAATCTTGGGGCAATACTGTTCGGTTAGTCTTTCAAGTTATTTCGTTCGCCCCCTAAATCCCCCAATCCTGGGGGACTTTAACGAATCTGACTCCCCCAAATTTGGGGGCTGGGGGGCTTAACCGAACGGTATTGAATCTTGGGGGACTTTGACGACCAATGTAGATAAATCTACGCCTGATAAACAGTAAACAGCAAGCCTAATCATAAACCTCTTCTGTTGAAATGCCTCTAACTCCTGTTTTCCTACGCTTGCGAATTGCTAAAAGCTGTTGTTTAAACTCTTCTTTTACTGTCTTACCCTCATCTAGATCTGTCAGGAACTCCTCTAGAGTTTCCTTGACAGTTTCTCTAATTAGGGTTTTTAGTTCATCAAAGGTAAGATCTTTAACCTGCATAGTTGAGATTTTAAGATTTTAAAGTAACGTTCTTAAGTTAAGTGTAGTCGAGCGATAATTATCTTTGAGGTATTAAAAAGACCACAATTATTCAAGATATGATTTGATCAAAACAGGAGCAAACCTATTTTGTAGCAGTTTCGCGATCGCTAACCAAGATCGGACTCTAAGCAAAATAAAAAAATTTAAGCTCTTGCTACATAAAAAGTAGCGTGAGAACAGAATTATGACTGAATTAAGCAAATTTTATGCTTTATTAATTGGGATCGATCGCTATGAACCCAATAGATATTACAAAGATTTGAAAGGTTGTGTTAGGGATATCGATCTAGTAGATGAATATGTTCGCAATACCCTCAAAGTACCGACAGAGCAGATCTGGAAATTGACCTCTCCCTTTGAAGAGACTTCGATTCTTTCTGAAATTCGATCGACACGACAGGAAGTAAAACCAACCTATGCCAACATAGTCCAGGCATTTAAGGAAATAACCGATACAGCGCGATCGGGAGGGTGGACAACACCACGGTGCATTAACTTACTGGATGATGGACACTCTGACTAGCAGTACTTCTGTCTTAACCTACAAATCCCTCTACAATCGGATTAAGGGAATGATTCAGAGTAAATTTCCTCAACAATTACCAATGTTGATAGGAGATAGCGGCAGAAGAATTGAGAACAAGAGGAGAAGCTCAAACTATTAATCCTCTCAATAATCTCTTGACTGCTATTGGTAGTGATGTTACTAATCCTCCAGAAAAAACTCGCGCTATGATTTACGAGTCAGAACCAGAAGCAGAATGGGCAACTCAGCAGATCCAAATTACGGTTACAAAGTAGAGAAGTTCGATGAAAAAAATTCTGATTTTATACTCAAATCCTAGAGGCGATCTCAAGTTAACTAGAGAAATCAAAGACTTGCAGAATGTCATCAAACGCTCCAAAAACCAGTCTCAATTAGAGACGGAGTTAGAGTTAGATGTACATCCAGAAGAGTTGCAGGATTTATTACTAGAACACGAACCAAGAATTGTTCATTTTTGTGGGCATGGAACTGGAGAGTCAGGTTTGGTGCTAGAAGATCAAGCTGGACAGGAACAAGTAGTTAGTACAGAAGCTCTATCTAATCTGTTTGAGCTTTTTGACAAGGAGGTTGAGTGCGTTTTGCTCAATGCTTGTTATAGCGAAATCCAAGCTAAGGAGATTGTGCAACATATTAACTATGTGGTGGGCATGAGTCATGAGATTAGGGACGATGCAGCGATCGCTTTTGCCACGGGTTTTTATCGGGCATTAGGCTGGGGGAAATCCATTGAGGAGTCTTACAAGTTTGGTCGCAATGCGATTCAAATTCAGATTGCCAAAGCTAATACTTCCCGTTCCCGAAGCTCTGGAGAAAGTCGCAAGTTGATAGCTGTCGATGTCGCCGAGCCAGTTATCATTCCAGAAGACTTAAAACCAGTTCTGAAGAAGAAGTCACCTCTGACTCCTTTCCCAAAAAAAGTGACCTCCGCTCCCTCAGTTGATTATCCAGATTCGTTAACTCAATCTCATTTTCCCCCCGAACTGATCGCAGCAGTTGAATCAGAAGAGCGTTATAAGGGATATCGAGAGCGGGCAAGAGAGACTTGGGATGAGTTTGGGCAATCCCATCTTGTTGAGAGAGAACCCATAGGTCAAAATGAATATCGTCAGCGCAAAACCTTATTAAATAAAGTCAAAGACTTCTGGATCGAAGGTTTTCTCAAGCCTTCTTTATGAAAGCTTGGTTTTAATTTATGAAGTTTATTCGCCAGAAGACATGAGAGGGCGAGTTGAATTTTTGTAGTGCGATCGCTTTTCGAGCGGTTTTGTTTGTGCGTACCAAAAAGCGTACGATATTAAATATAAGTATTCAAACACTTAAACTATGGAAAATATCTCAGTTTCTAACGCCCGTAGTAACCTTTATCGCCTCATCGATGAAACCGCAGAATCTCATACGCCGATCGCGATCGTGGGCAAACGCAACACGGCAGTTTTAGTATCTCTAGAAGATTGGGATGCCATTCAAGAAACCCTTTATCTAATGTCAATTCCTGGCATGAGAGATTCAATTGTTGAAGGAATGGCGACTCCTTTATCAGAATGTGCAACAGAGGATGAATTGGAGTGGTAGAATCTCAACCTTGGGAACTTCGCTACACCAAACAAGCTCTTAAAGATGCTAAAAAGCTTAGTTCAGCGAATTATGACTATTTAACAGGATCTGATATTATTATCCCTCAAGAGCGCAAGGGTAAACAAATTTGAAAGGTAGTTCCTTTGCCTATTGTACTTTCTACGCTAATTTGACCGTTATGAGCTTGAATAATTTGTTGGGCGATCGCCAGTCCCAAGCCAAAACCGCCTGTTTGTCTGGTACGGGCTTTATCTACTCGGTAAAAGCGATCGAAAATATGGGGTAAGTCTGAAGCGGGAATACCAATACCAGTATCTTTAATTTTAATAAAAAGACGGCGGGGTTTAACCATTAACTCCAAAGTAATACTTCCCCGATCTGTATATTTGATGGCATTATCGAGTAAATTACGAATAGCTTGTTGCAATAGATCGCGATCGCCACAAACTTTTAATGAGGTAGTTGGTAAATTTAAATTAAACTGCAAGTTTTTCTCTATGCTGCGAGTTTGATATTGTTTAGCCAAATAATTTAATAATTCGACTATGTCTGTTTTGGTGAGATCTTTGGGGTTTAATTTCCCTTCATGACGAGCTAAAAAGAGCAAGTTAGCAATTAACCCACTCATCAATTTACTTTGAGTGACAATATTGGCTAAACGCTGACGGGGTTGTTCCCTATCTTCTGGGGGAGCGAGTAAACCTACTTGAGCATTACTGAGAATTGCTGCTACTGGGGCGCGTAATTCGTGGGAAGCATCGGCAGTAAAACGTTGTAATTGTTCGTAAGAGTGTCTGACGGGTTGCATAGCTAATCCTGCTAGAAACCAACCGACAATACCAGTAAAACCAAGGGTAATTGGTACTCCTAAAGAGAAAAACAACCTCGATCGCCTTAAAGACTCTTCCAAAGAATCGATCGAAACCGCAACCTGTACATAACCAACTAAAGAGAGATCGTATTTTAGAGGAAGGGTTAAAGTACGCAGATTCTTTTGAGATATCGTATCTCCATAACTGCACTCATACTCTAAGGTTTGCCATCCAGGTATGACGAAAGACTGAGAGGAGGTACAATTACCAATAAATTGTAAAAGACGCTTGCGAGAATCGTACCAGCGAATGCATTTTAAGTTTAACTCCGTTGAAAAAACTTCTCGATCTAATAAAGAGACGTTTTCTGTATTAACCTGCCAACTGTTGTCTTGTTGTTGATAACTCGTTTGGGAGGCAATTTTTTTAGTTTGAGCATAAACATTGGCATCAAATTCTCGCATTCTATCTTGTACCTGACGGTGATAAACCGTAAAAGCAAACAAAATTAAAATGCTGCCCATAGAACAAGCAAACCAGTAAGCCATGCGAAGACGAGAGCGATCGAACATTGAGACGCAGTAATAATTTATCCCGATCGTAACGAAAAACTAATTTTGAGGTTTTTGCTCGTTGATAATACCTCTAGACTGTAATAGCCTCTGTCTTTTTTTGCGGGCAATTTCTTGGAGATCGACACTGCGATCGGTTTCGTCAACAATTTCCCCTGTTAATACTTCTAAAACATCTTCTAAGGTTACAACCCCTGCGACTCCACCATATTCATCTAAAACTACGGCTAAATGTTCTCTGGTTTCTTGAAAAACTTTTAGTAATTTATCGGCTCTAATAGTTTCGGGAACAAAACGAACTTTACGCACGAGATTGCTGATTTTTTGGTCTTTATTACCTTCAATCATGGCAGTAAGTAAGACATCTTTTAAGACCAAACCAACTACATTATCGATCGAGTTTTCAATAACTAAAATGCGGGTGTGCTGCGAAGCAATAATTTCTTGTTTGCATTCTTCTAGGGTTAAGTCTCCTTTTAAATAAGTAACAATAATTCTGGGAGTCATTAAGTCAGATGCAGTCAAATCATTCAGTTGAAAGACGTGCTGAATCATTTCTGCTTCATCATCTTCGATTACTCCTTCTTGATAGCCAATTTTTGTTAAAAATTTAATTTCTGCTTCATTGGTAGTAGGAATTGCTTTTCCTTTGGTTATGGGTGCAGTGACTCTTTCGACAATCCACACTAAAGGCATTAAAGCAATAGTCAAAAATTGAACTGGCATGGCGATAAATAGAGCAATATTGGTTGCGTAACGCTCACCTAAAGTTTTCGGGATAATTTCCCCTAAGATGATGATTAAAAACGTGAGAATACCAGAAAATACTCCCAGCCAAGTATCACCTAATGCCTCTACTGCCAGACTACCAATGACAATACTCCCAACAATATTAAAAATATTATTAAGGATCACGATCATGGCGATCGGACGATTAATTTTAGTCCGAATTCCCAGTAGTGCTAAAGCAGGGGGTTTTTTCGATTGTGCTAGTTGCCGAACTTTAATTAAAGGAACGGATAATAGCGCAGTTTCTGAGCCAGAACAAATTGCTGAACCCAAAATAACGATCGCAACGGCAATAATAAGAGCTAGCATATAAATCGAATTAATTTGTAATTATATAATTATCCATTAGTCGAGAATCTCTACAACTCCTAATAGACCATTTATTCTTACTTTTTGACCATTGTGCAGAATTTGATTAATGTTAGGAATATCCATAACCGCAGGGATACCATATTCACGAGCGATAATTGCTCCATGAGATAATCTTCCACCTACTTCGGCAATTAATCCACCAGCACGAACTAAAATAGGCGACCATCCTGCATCAGTATAAGGAACAACAATAATCGTCTCTTTATCTATCTGGTCGATATTAGCAAAATCTGACAGGATTTTAACTTCTCCTTCGATCGTACCTGGACTCGTACCGATACCTTGCAATACTTGAGCATCATTGCTAACGGGAGTATTAGAGAGGGATATAGCAGGAGTGCGATCGCCATAAACTAGATAGGGAATGCGCTTTAACTGCTTATTTTCTGCTAATTTGGCGCGTCTTTCCATGATTAGCTGCCATAGTCTTCGTTGCAGTTTATCGGTGGAATTTGTTTGTAATTCCCTAATTTCTAGATTTTCTAAGTAAAAGATATCTTCTGGTGCATTTAACTTTCCTGCTTCTAGCCATTGTGCTTCTAAAGCCAGAAAACTCCATCGTAAATGAGCGAGTAACTTGTTATAAACTTCGCTAACTTTACCTTTTAAGTTCAGTCTATTTTGCACTAATTGAGCTTTGTAGCTGGTGATTTGCTTTTCGCTAGTTGCTCGTGCTTGTTGGCGATATTGGCGATCGCTAAAAAAGCGGGTAAACATTTCTCTAGCAGGACGGGGATTATCGCGCCAACGAGGAATGGCAATATCGGTAGCTACTTGACTTAAATAACCGTATTCATCTAACCATTGGTTAAATCTGTTTAAAATACTTTCTCCTTCAGGATGTTCTGAGATCTGAGCAAATAAAGAAGCACTCGAAACGGTATTGATTTCGGCATTAGATAACACTTTAAGCGCATCAGCAGCGAGTTCCGCTAGCGATCGCATCGATTCTATTTCTGGAGTTTTGCTGTTATCTAGTTCTGCGTCGGCTACTTTCAGGATTGTCTGTCTGAGGGCAAAGCTTAAAGGTGCGAGAATACTATAGTAGGTGGCGTGTTCTAATACTTCTAAAATTGTTTCTATTCGCGCCAAAATTTCGTCGGGGGTTAATTCTGTTGCTGGTGTTTCCTCAATATCTGCCAAAGTCGAGGCGAATAATTTGTTGTAATCTTCCTGAAAATCTTGAACCAGATTCCACTCTCGCTTAAATAATCGCCATAAACCAGGTAAGTTCGCTACAGTAGATTTTAACGGTGGTTTGGTAAATTTTTCTCCTCTAGTTAAAAATTCTAGACTTTCTGGCGGTAGACCCATTCTCAGAAAGATAGTACCTATAAGAGTGGCATTAAAATAGGCGTGATTGAAATGGAGGGTAGCAGTTTGTTGAAAATTGAGATCGTGTCCTTTTTTACCCAAAACTAAATGAAAAATTTCACCCCAGACTCCACAGGTTAAGGGTTTATTAATCGACCAAGTTAAAGGTTTAATTAGTCCAGGAATAACTTCTGCTGCAATTTTGCGCGTCCAAATCGGTTGTAGAGTAGTAATGGAACGAGCTTGTAATAACCATAATTTTTCGCCATCATAAGTCCATTCTATATCTTGGGGTATGCCTTGGAATATTTCTTCTAGTTCCCTGGCAATGAGAGCTACAGATTCTAGTAATTCTGTGGGAATATCGGCAGGAGTAGCTCTATAATCTTCTTGAGTGACTAATATGTTACTATTAGAGCGATCGCCTGCGTTCTTTAAACTAACTTCAGGCAGATTGACTAAATATCTTTGGGGAGTGACTTTACCCGAAACTACTCGTGCTGCTCCTCCTGGCAAAACTTCGATCGCCACTGCCTGACTGAACTGATTGAGGGGATCGCGACTAAAAGCTACCCCCGAAAATAATCCCTCGATCTGTTGTTGCACGATTACCGCCATTCCTTCTGAAGTTTTCTCCTTATTATTACTTTTCATAAGTCGGCGATATTCTACTGCGTTAGCCTGAATATAAGAAGCCTGACAATCGATAACTGCTGTTTCTAAGGCTTCACGACTAGTAACGTTAGGAATACTTAAATATTGTCCTGCTGCCGAAGCATTGGCTGAATCTTCCCCTAGAGCAGAAGAACGAACAATTACAGGATTGGCAACAGAAGGACGCACGAATTTGGCTATAGTTTTCGGGTCGTCTCCTGGGGGAATTACCCAGCCAGGGGGAACTGCATAACCCAAACGTTTTAGTAAAGCTAAATTGGCAGCTTTTTGTCCTACTTTAGCAGCATCTAATTGACGATCTAAAGAAAGAATTGCTTTATCTCCGCGAAAAAAACTAAACACAGTTTTAGAATCAGTTGTTACTCCCGTATTAGGTAAATCCAAATCATCGGGTATTTTTTGATAAATCCATGCCATTAAACTGGCAAGAGCAGTAGCTGCTACAAAATACTCTAATCGATCGGGGTGACGTAGTCCCACAATAATAGCAAATAAAAAGAGTACGCCCAACTTACCTACTCGGCGATCGCGATTAATTGTAAAACTAATTCCCCCAATTAAAAAAACTAGCGCAAATGTAATGACATCATGAACTAATACCCCCCACACCATATTAGTCGTTCCTGCCCCTTTTCCCATCCAGTAACGACCCATAATTAGGGCAATTAGGGCAATTATCTCCCAAACAGAGCCAACGGGGAAAAATGCCCTAGCGAGTAATACGGCAATAATGCCTTTTGCTGCTTCTGAGATGACGGCTAAAATCCCAACTAACTTACCGCCATGGTAAAAAGCTGCGGATACAGAAATATTTCCAGTGCCTAGTTTAGATAACTGACGACCAGTAATCCCATAAGTAATCCATTCGATTAAGGGTAATCCTCCCAATAAAGGACATACCACTAAGACAATTAAAGCACCCCAAACCTCTGAGAGTATCATTTGTCTAATTTCAAGTTTTTTTCTTCCCTTCTTTTGTAAGATTACCTCCAAAAGTATGACCGTGCATCAAACAATTAGATGATAGTCTAGCAACTTCTGACAAGACTGTTAATAATCAAAGCAAAAAGCGATCGCCTCATAGTCGAAAAAATCTCTAACAAAATGATAAAATATTCATTTTTGCCCCCCTAGCCCCCCAAATCTGGGGGGAATATATGACAAAAGTCCCCCAACTTACCCCCAACTTACCCCCAACTTACCCCCAACTTACCCCCAACTTACCCCCAACTTACCCCCAACTTACCCCCAACTTACCCCCAACTTACCCCCAACTTACCCCCAATATTGGGGGTCACGGGGGCAGGGGTCACGGGGGCAGGGGTCACGGGGGCAGGGGTCACGGGGGCAGGGGTCACGGGGGCAGGGGTCACGGGGGCAGGGGATTTAGTCCCGCTTGAATGTATAAAATTAGACTTCTCAGACAGCCTCTTAGATTTAGGTCAATACTCAGAGTAAAGAGCAATCTCAAAATATGAGTTTTAGTGATGTAGTCGAAGCGATTAAAGAACTATCAACCGAAGAGAAACAACAAATACAGCTATTGTTGAGTCAATACCTGCGTGAGGAAAGACGCGAGGAAATTTATCGAAATCTTCAATCAGCAAGAGAAGAACAGCAAAATCATCAACTACAATTCTCATCAGAACTTGATGAACTTAAACAGATGCTTGATTTTAGTTAGTCATTTCAAGGTAATTTAGCTAATGCTTTCTTGGCAAACTCTCTGACTCTTTCATCTGGGTCATTTTGAGATCGATCGATTAATAAATCTTTAGTCTTAGGGCGAGCGGAAAAATATTCAATAATTTGTTCTAAAGCTGTTTGTCGGGGGTTAGTTTGCCATTCATATTCACGTATAAAAGGATCGTTAACTGCACAGTTCGCCAACAATTCCAATATTTTAGGGCGATCGTGCCAACCTCTAGCTAATTCTTCCATGGCAGTTCTTCTGAGATACTCATTAGCATCGGAGTGGGCGCGTTGTTTCAGGATAGGTAAGGTTTCGGGGTCATCTTGCCAGCCTCTAGCTAATTCCTCCACGGCAGTCCTTCTGACAACCCCATTAGCATCGGATTGGGCGCATTGTTTCAGCCAAAGTAGGGTCTTTGGGTCATCTTGCCAGCCTCTAGCTAATTCCCGCACCGCAGTGCTTCTGACATACTCATCAGCATCGGATTGGGCGCGTTGTTTGAGAATAGGTAAGGTATCGGGGTCATCTTGCCAGCCTCTAGCTAATTCCTCCACCGCAGCACTTCTGACAACCCGATCGGCATCGGATTGGGCGCGTTGTTTCAGCCAAGGTAAGGTCTCGGGGTCATCTTGCCAACCTCTAGCTAATACTTCCACCGCAGTGATTCTGACATCCCAATTAGTATCAGATTGGGCGCGTTGTTTCAGGATAGGTAAGGTCTCGGGGTCATCGTGCCAGCCTCTAGCTAATACTTCCACCGCAGTGATTCTGACAACCCGATCGGCATCGGATTGGGCGCGTTGTTTCAGCCAGGGTAAGATTTCAGGATGATTATGCCAGTTCGAGGCGATCGCATTTATTACTTTTTCAGATAATTCTGCCTTTAGTTTAAATTGTTCCTCAATTCGTTTCAATTGTTCCTTACTTCCACTAGCCTAAGGATTAACGGCTAACTGTTGAATTGCCTGGGATTCTTTAATCGCTTTGGTAATACGTTGTTGACGGTCTTGTTTTTTCTGGTTTTCAGTAGCTTCGTTATAAGTCAGGTCATGCCATTTTTGCAAAAAATCCTTAATTTGTTCTGGTTCTAAATCCTGCAACTTGACATCCTCCCTCGTTTTAACGAGGGATTCCCAAACATCACTATTTGGGTTTCTGTTTCTTTCTCGTAGAACGAGTCTTTCGCAACTGCCCTTTAGAGCTATGTCTATCAGGTCTTACGTCCGCTCCACAGACAGCAACTGCTTGCCCAGCAGCCAAAATATTTTTCCCAGCGTTGATGTCTCTATCAATGTCTGTAGTTCCACAGCTAGGACAATCCCAACTGCGAACATCCAAAGGCAGTTTTTCAACTAGAAATCCGCAATGGTGACATCGCTTACTGCTCGGAAAAAATCGGTCAATCTTGACCAGTTTTCGCCCGTACCATTCACACTTATATTCAAGTTGACGAAACATTTCACCCCAAGCAGCATCGGAAATAGACCGAGACAACTTGCGGTTTTTGACCATGTTTCTGACTGCCAAGTCCTCAATAGCAATCAAGCTATTATCTCGAACCAAGTCCGTTGTCAACTTATGGAGAAAATCGGTACGAGCATCTTTAATTTTGGCGTGTATTTTAGCTACTTCAAGTCGTGCGCGATTTCGATTACTAGAGCATGATTGTTTTCCGACTCAGTTCTCTTTGCGCTACTTTGAGCTTTTTGTACAGCCGATTAAAATGCTTGGGATTGGCTATTTTTTCCCCATCGCTGGTACTAATCAAACTTGTTACACCAGCATCAATACCAATCTGTTTAGATGTTGGTGGCAGAGTCTCGATAGTGTAGTCATCTACCAACAGAGAGACAAACCAACGCCCAGAAGGGTCGAGTTTGACGGTAACAGTAGATGGTTGACACCCTTCGGGAAGATATCTAGACCAAACTATATTAAGTGGTTCAGAACACTTAGCCAGCCAGACCTTACCGTCTCGGTATTTAAAAGCCGACTTGGTAAATTCTGCACTACCACCATTTCGCTTTTTCTTAAAGCGAGGATATTTAGCTCGTTTCCCCCAGAAGTTAGCCAACGCTTTTTGCAGATGTCTAAGGCATTGCTGCAAAGGCACGCAGCTAACCTCATTGAGAAAATCGAGTTCATCGGTTTTCTTCCAACTGGTCAGCAAGCTAGAGGTTTGCTTGTAGTCAATCCTCTCTTGTCTTTCATACCAAGCTTCGGTTCGCTTAGCCAAAGCTTTGTTATAGACCAAACGCACACAGCCCATTGTTCGTCGCAAGAGATTTTCTTGCTCGTCAGTTGGGTAAAAGCGATATTTGTAGGCACGTTCGGTCATGTCTCACATTATAGAGTGCCTGTCGCCTGGGGTCTCCCCAGGCGTTTATACGGCACGTCCAGATTAAATGTAAATCCGATAATTGGAGGTGCGCATTCCTCCCTCAATAAATTGAGAGTCTCCTGCGCCAATAAGATGAAGTGATGAAACTCGGCATCTTTGAGTTGTTGGGGTTTGTAACCAATAATTCTAGAAGTAACGATTACTTTGACCTGGGGATAGGTTTGGGTAAAGCTATGGATTTGAGTAATAAGATTAGCTCTTTGCTAAGGCTCGAAAACCTCATCTAAACCATCAAATTGTTGAAGCTTAATCTTGAGTATTTCTCTTAATTCATCTGATTCTTGGTAAATAGCTTTAACTTTCTTGAGATATTTTTTACTTAATCTATTCCAGTCAAAATCATCGGGTAGGGGTAATAAATCAAGCTTTTCCCAAGTTTCTTTGAGAGTTTTTTGGTATCTAAATAGGAACAATCTTCTTGAAAGGGACTACCCAAAACCTGACGGACAGACTTTTCTTTGAGTAATTTTTTGATTGACTGAGTATATTCGGCGATCGCGTTATTATCTAGATCGGCATCATCTAAACAATCTTGTACTATTTCCAAAAAACCTTTAATTGCCTTCCCTGCTGCAATATCTAAAGGTTCTCGATGAATTCGACTTAAAAATTTGCTATAACCTGCTGAAGAACTTGCGGATAATCTTTCTTTAAAAAAATCCTTTACCCAGTCTTCTGTGGCATCTTTGGTTAACTCTTTTAGTTCCTGATATAAATCTTGGAGAATTGGCTTAAAAATTAATCCCGCAGCACTGGTAACTCCCCAAGCAGTTAACAAATCAATCATACAAATTCTTGTAACGCGATCGTATTTTCCGATCTTAGCGATTACTTGGTTGTATCTAAAAATAAATTAATTTCTATTCCATAATTGCCTTTTACCTTGGCTCAGCCAATAGGATAAAGATCGGAAGTTAGAAGTCATAATAGGCATGAACAGAATTAAGAATGCGGTGAAATTTTGTCAACAAGTCTAACCCTACAACAACAAGAAGCTGCCTACGCAGATACCAGTATAGTAGTCACAGCAGGAGCGGGAACTGGTAAAACTCATATGCTGGCAGAGCGATATTTGTATTACATAGAAAAATGTAATTTATCCCCATTACAGATAGTAGCAGTTACCTTTACCGAAAAAGCAGCGATAGAATTGCGATCGCGCATTCGTTCTCTTATTAACCAAAGATTACCTGAAAGAAGAAAAATTTTAGCAGAATTAGAAGCAGCGCAAATTAGTACAATTCATGCTCTTGCTAGTCGTATTTGTGAGGAACATTATGAATTTGCGGATGTAACTGCAAGTTTTACCGTACTCGATGATATTCAAGACAAAATTTGGTTAACTGACAGTTTACAAACTGCTTTATCTAAATTGCCCAGACAATTTTATGAGACAATTCCTTACTCTTTAATGTCTGAGAGTCTTAATAATTTACTAAACGATCCTTACACGGCTAAAAAGGCACTCGATCGAGGTATTCAAGACTGGTCAAAATTAATAACTAAAGCACGTCAACAAGGGTTAATTGAGTTAGTAAATCATCCTGTTTGGCATAATGCCTGGTCTATTTTACACCAACATCAAGGAAAAGCAGGAGATAAATTAGAAACTCTCCGTCAGCAAGTAGTAATAGCTATGACGGATCTAGAGGCAGAGGAGAATATAGCTGAAGCTCTAGCCATTTTAAATAAAATAAAAGTAAATATGGGCAGTAAAAAAAGTTGGGAAGAAGGAATTCTGCCAATTGTTAAAGAGACACTGACATCTTTACGAGAATTAGTTAAAGAAATAAGTAAACAGGGATTAATTGACTTGGATTTGGGTGCAGCAGATGAACAACTCCAGCAAATGTTACCTGCTTTAAGCACCGCTTATCAGGAAGTTTTTACTTATTTAGCAAAACAAAAAAAACAACAGAGATTATTAAGTTTTACCGATTTAGAAATTTACGCAATTCAAGCTTTAAAGCATCAAGAGATAAGAGACTACTATCAGCAAAGATGGCAAGTATTTTTAGTAGATGAATTTCAAGATACAAATCCCACCCAAGCAGAATTAATAGCTAATTTAACCCAAAAAGCATATTTAACTATTGTTGGAGATATTAAACAGTCAATTTATGGTTTTCGCCGTGCGGATATTAAAGTTTTTGAATATTTTAAACAACAAATTCTGAATAATAAAGGTAAAGAAGTTATTCTCAGTGAAAGTTTTCGCACCCATCAAACCTTAGTAAAGCAAATTAACAATATTTTCGCTGGTTTATTTGGTAAATATCATCAGGAATTAAATGCTGTCCGTCAATGGGAAAATAGTAAAGAAACTCAATCGATCGAGTCTTTTATCCAAGTATTTGCCGTTGAAGCCGATAAAGAAAATAATAAAAACGAACGCCAACAGGTAGAAGCTACTCATCTAGCTAATAAACTTCAACAAATGTTAGCAGAAAAGACCCCAGTATATGACAAACAGACGCAAAAACTACGCCCATTACAACCAAAAGATATTGCTATTTTAACTCGTACTTGGCAACCCTTAGAAACCTATAGTGAAGCCTTAGCAGCAGTGGGAATTCCTGTTGCACCTGCGGGGGGTGGTAATTTACTCGCAACCAGAGAAGCTAAAGATGGTTATACTCTATTGCGTTTTTTAGTCGATCGCCGCGATAATATTGCTTTAATTGCCCTGTTAAGAAGTCCTTTTTTTGCTATAAGCGATCGCCTTTTCTTTAAACTAAGTAGAGAAGTAGAAACTAAGGAGATTGATTGGTGGACGATAATTAAAACTAACCCTATAAAAGAACTAGAACATCCTCTAGAAGTACTGAACCAATTACTCGATCGAGCAAAAGAAGAAGCCCCTTCGCGTATTTTACAACTAGTCGATCGCTTGACGGGATATACTGCGGTTATTGCTAACTTAAATAGAGCCAAACGCAGATTAGCAGACTGGCAGGGATTTATCAATTTAGTTAAAGAATTAGAACAGGGTACAGACGATCTCTTTGGAGTAGTGCGCCGTCTCAAGCGTTTATTTGAGGAAGAAATAACCATTCCTTGCCCTCTTCTAGAAACAGATAATGCAGTTTCTTTAATGACTATTTTTGCTGCCAAAGGTTTAGAGTGGTCATTAGTAGTGGTAGCGGATTTAAGTAAAGAACGTCCCAATAAATCTCCCTCAGTATATTTTGATGCAAATTTAGGAGTTGCCCTCAAACATCAAGATGAACGAGGAGAAACGCAAAAACCCGTCCTCTATACTTGGTTGGAATATCGACAAAAACGAAGAGAAGCAGAAGAAGCAATTCGCATTCTTTATGTAGCCTTAACTAGAGCGAGAGATTATCTCATTCTCAGCGCAACCGAACCAGATAAAGGAGATTTCGCTAGATTAAGCCCTGGTTTAGAATCTGCCCAAATTCCCATACACCTAATATCCACCTCTGTCCTCCAGCACCCCAGCACCCCAGCACCCCAGCACCCCCACAGCCCCACAGCCGTATCCCTACTCCTCAACCATTTAGGTTCTGGTATATCCGAACTACCCGTAACGGCGTTAAGTGAATATGCCCGTTGTCCCCAACGTTTTTACTTTCGGTTTATAGAAGGGCATCCAGGTTTAGGAGAAGGTGTTGCTTACAGTATGCAGGTAGGAACTTTAGTCCATAAAGCCTTGGAACATAATTTATTTAATGTGATGAGTTTATCTCCTTTTGCCGAAGCTAGTTGGAGTCACGAAGTTATTCAAGAAGCAGTTAACCTGGCACGGAGATTTCAACAAGCCCCAGTTTATGAACCATGGCGTGAAAATGCTATCGCTAAAGAAAAACAAGTTAGGTTGCAACTAAAAGAAATAACTTTTATTGGTGTAGTGGATTTAGTCGGAGATAATTGGATCTTAGATTATAAAAGCGATCGATCTATTTCTCCTCACCATCATCGGTTTCAACTATGGGCTTATGCTCGTGCTTTAGAATACCCAGAGGCACATATTGCCTATCTCCGTCACGACTATTTACATAGTTTTACCGCAGCAGAATTAAACAGTCTCACTCCAGAAGTAGAAAAATTAGTCACTCAAATTAGTGCGGGTAATTACCAAGCCAAACCTTCAGAAGATAATTGTTGTGTTTGTCCTTATTTGGCTATATGTGATTTTGCTATTTTTTGATTAGTTTGTATTTTAGATAAATTATAAGAGTAAATAAACTTGTCTAATGAATTTGATATTGCATTCCTGGTAACTGAGTAATTAATCCCATTAATTCTAGTTGAGATAGAGAAGCTAAAACAAAACCTGTTTCTAATTTTGTTTGCTGTACGATCGCATCTAAGGAAATAGGTACAGTAGTAATAGTTTGATAGATTTGCGCTAATTTTGGTTCTAATTCTGGTAGTGGCGATGAAGTCGATTTGGGTGTGTCTAACTGGGGTATAGTTCCCAACATTTCTAACAAATGTGCCTCACTTAAAATAAGATGCGCCCCGCGATTGAGTAATTCTAGACTACCAAGACATTTTTGATTATCCAAAGCACCAGGTAAAACATAGACATCTCGCCCAAATTCGTTAGCAAAACGAGAGGTAATTAACGCTCCCGATTTTATAGGTGCTTCCATAACGATCGCTGCCCGACATAAACCAGCAATAATTCGATTACGAGGGGGAAAATTAGCCGAATTTGGGGGTGTACTCGCAGGATATTCGGTTAAAATAAGACCTTGCTCCTGAATTTGTTGATATAGCTGACGATTACTAGCAGGATAAATTATATCTACCCCCGTACCGAGGACAGCAATAGTCCTGCCTCCTGCTGCAAGACAAGCTAGATGGGCTTCTGTATCTATTCCTGCTGCCATCCCCGAAACGATAGTAAAATCATGCTCCGCTAAAACCTTACTAATTTTGCGCGTCCAGCGTTTACCATATTCGCTAGGATAGCGTGTCCCTACGATCGCGATCGTTTTTTTAACTCCCAGATTTTCATCTAAGTTCACTTTTCCTCGATAGTGCAGAATTGGCGGAGGACTGGGTATTTCTAGTAATAGACGGGGATATTCTGACTCTGTCGGTGTCCAAAAGTGAGAATTTTGACGACTATATTCTCTAAGTATTTTGTCGGGATCGAGGCGCGATCGCTCTTGTTCAATTTTAGCAATTAATTTTGTACCAAAACCTTCTATGGCAGCAAATTCATGTCCTGGTGCAGTCCAAGCTAATGCCATATTGCCGAAGTGTTTGTGTATCCTTTGGAGTAAAATTGCACCCAGACCATTTATTTGTAACCAAGCTAGCCAATAGGCTTTGTCATTTGTCATTGGTTGGTTGGTAGGGGCGCAAGGCTTGCGCCCGTTGTTAGTGGTTATCCAAGCTAAAAGCTAAGAGCTATGAAAGCTTTTTTTAATTAGTAAAGTATACTCCGATCGACAAGAAACTATTAACAAAAAACAGGGTTTTAATGTACCTCAACAATATAATAATTGCTATAATTTTTTTCTACGTAACCAGATGCCAAATCCTGTCAATGCTAATCCTAGAGTAGGAGAAAAGTTAAAAGGTACAGAAGAAACAGAAATAGCTCCTAAAGTAAAATTGCCATAAGCTTGACCTGTATTATCTCCGAGAAACAGAAAATTTTCTGTTTCGTAGGGATTAAAAAGAAGAGGGGGATCGCTAGCGGAAGGAGTGAAATTATAAATACGTAAAGCACCATTTAAAATTGGCGTTGTTGTGGAATTAGCAAATAGCTCATATCCATTACTATCGACTTTTAATTCATAACTGTTAAAAGTACTAGTTGGAAAATTATTAGTAGTTTCTTCTCTAATAAAATTGCTACTTTGAGCAAAAATTCGATCGCGATCGAATCCCAATTCTATACCTTCATTATTTGTGCCTATGACAGTAATGCTAAAAGCTGCGCGATCGTCACTTAGATCGGTAAAATCATTATTATTACTATCCAAAGCAACAGTAAAAAAGATACTGTAGCCAGTGTCTCGATCGAGACGGGGAAATCCTGAATTAATCGGGACTAATTCTGAAGTATTTAAGGGATTAGGAAGATGATTTGTGTAACCCGAATATTCCGCATTATTGGCATTACTAACTATTTCTACGCCATTAGCAACGATACTTTTTTGCATAAGTACAGGTTGCCCTGCTGAATCTAAGGCTGCGGAATCTAGATAGTTTTGGCTTTCTGGTAAGCCCGAACCATTATAAAGATTAACAGATAAGGCTTGAGTAGGATTAGTTTGAAATAGCAAAATTGAACTTAAGCTAAGTATACTTACTATCTGTCTATTATTCATTAAATATAAAGGATTAATAAAGTTATACTCGCCTAGTATAACCAATCATTTTTTAACGATCGATATAGTAAAAATACTCGAATATTTAATAAATAAACTATTAATTAGTCTGTAAGAATACCGATATTTTTTCTGCTGCTAATTCTAATATTTCTGGTTCTGTTACTAAGGCAAAACGAACATAACCTTCTCCTGCTTTACCAAAACCAGCCCCAGGAGAAACCGCTACACCAGTTTGAGCTACTAATTTAGTACAAAAATCGATCGAATTATGCTGCCAAGGTTCGGGTAATTTTGCCCAAATATACATAGTTGCTTCTGGTTTGGGTACTTGCCAACCAATTTTATTTAATGCAGTAATAAAAGTATCTCTTCTAGCTTGAAAAATTGCTACAGTTTTCTCTACAGATTCTGGGGAACTAGATAGAGCAGTAACTGCACCATTTAAAATACCTAAATACTGATTAAAATCGACTATAGCTTTGATTTGTCTGAGGGCTTTAATTAAATCTTGATTGCCAATAGCATAACCAACCCGAAAACCTCCCATACTATAAGATTTAGACATCGTAAAAAACTCGATCGAAATTTCTTTATCGGGATCGGCTTGTAAAATTGATGGTGGTTTAGCTTGGTTTTCAAAGACAATATCCGCGTAAGGAAAATCGTGAACCAAAACTAAATTATGTTGACGACAAAAATCTACTGCTTCTTTAAAAAAAGATAAAGAGGCGATCGCTGTTGTAGGATTATGAGGATAACTCAAGACCATCATTTTCGCCTGAGATACAACAGCATTGGGAACATCGGCGAAAACTGGTAAAAACTGATTTTCTGCCAGTAAAGGCATCGGGTAAATTTGCCCTCCTGCTAGATATACGCCACCAGCATGGGAAGGATAACCAGGATCGAGCAAAAGAGCAAAATCTCCAGGATTGATGATAGCTAACGGTAAATGTGCCGTACCTTCTTGAGAACCAATTAAAGATAATACTTCGGTTTCCGCATCGACAACAATCCCAAATCTATCTGTATACCATTTAGCTGCTGCCTGACGAAAAGCTTTTGTACCATTATGGAGTAAATAACCGTGAGTTGCGCGATCGCGTAAAGAATTTTCTATAGCTACAATGGTATCCTCGTCTACAGGTAGATCCGACGAACCTAAAGACAAATCGATAATTTCTTGTCCCGCAGCCTTAGCTTGAGCCTTGGCTCGATCCATATCTGCGAATACATTGCTAGACAAAGATTTTAAACGATGAGCGAATTGCATAGTTTATTTAAACTTTTCTTATAATTCATTTTGGCAGGTAATCTAAATTTTAACTATAGCAACGTATAATCGCGTGTAAGAATGTGAGCATCAATGTCTTTTGTTGATAGTTGTATAGTTGAACGAGTAGTTTAAATTTAGTTTTTCTTTAATAATCGCTCCTGATTGCTATAAAATAAGAAGTTGGTCTTCTGAAGCTTTGGAATCGAACCTAAACTTAAACTGTTGCAACTATTGTCGAGATTGACTGACTAACTAAAATATTATGGTAGACTCTATTCGCATTCTGATGTGTACTCCCGACCACTACGACGTGGATTACGTAATTAATCCTTGGATGGAGGGAAATATTCACAAATCTTCTCGCGATCGCGCTGTAGAACAATGGCAAAAATTACACTATATTCTCAAAGATTTAGCCGTTGTCGATTTAGTCACTCCGCAAAAAGGTTGGCCAGATATGGTATTTACCGCCAATGCAGGGTTAGTCTTGGGAAATAATGTGGTTCTCAGTCGCTTTTTCCATGAAGAAAGACAAGGAGAAGAACCCCATTTCAAAGAATGGTTTGAAGACAATGGCTTTAACGTTTATGAACTAGACGAAGATGTACCCTTTGAAGGTGCAGGGGATGCCCTATTAGATCGAGAAGGACGTTGGTTATGGGCGGGCTACGGTTTTCGTTCGGAATTAGATTCTCATCCTTCTATTGCCCAGTGGTTGGATATCGAGGTACTCTCTTTACGTTTAATCGATGAGCGTTTTTATCATCTCGATACTTGCTTTTGTCCCCTAACAGGCGGTTATCTCCTTTATTATCCTGGGGCTTTTGATTCCTATTCCAATCATCTGATCGAAATGCGCGTACCTGCACAGAAGCGTATTGCCATAGAAGAAGCAGATGCAGTTAATTTTGCTTGTAATGCAGTTAATGTCGATCGCACCATTGTGATGAATAAAGCCAGCGATCGTCTGAAACAAAGACTGCAAGCAGTTGGCTTTACCATAATAGAAACTCCCCTAACAGAATTTTTAAAAGCTGGTGGTGCAGCTAAATGTCTGACTCTAAGGATCACCGAACCTGTTTTAGAAGATGTTCATGCCAATAAACCCCTTGAAACCCGTATTATTCGCATGGAAGGGCATCTACTAGACGCAGGAATTATGAATAAAGCCCTCGATTTAGTTGTGGAAAATGGGGGGAGTTTTAAAGTACTGAATTTTAATTTGGGTATCGAAAGGCAGAGTACCTCTGTCGCTGATGTGAGAATATCTGCCCCTTCTCATGAATTAATGGAAGATATTTCGCAGCAGCTAATTGAATTAGGTGCATTTACGCCTCCAGAAGATATTCGCGATATTACAACCGAAACTGTAACTAAAGCAGGAGTAGCCCCCGATGATTTTTACGTTACGACCATTTATCCCACAGAAGTACGAGTAAATGGGGAGTGGGTAAGAGTCCAACAACAGCGAATGGATGGAGCAATTGTAGTTGGAGAAACTAGTAATGCCACCTCAGCCCGTTGTAAAATTTTACGGGATTTAGCCATAGGCGATCGCGTAGTTGTCGGCAGTGAAGGTATTCGCACCGTCAGAAAACCCGAATCACGGGAACAACGTAGCAGCCAAGAATTTAGCTTTATGGGGGCTGGAGTTTCCAGCGAACGCAGAGTCGAGTTAGTTGTCGAACAAATTGCCTGGGAACTCCGCCAAATTCGCGATCGCGGTGGTAAAGTTGTAGTAACTGCCGGCCCTGTGGTAATTCATACAGGAGGAGCAGAACATTTATCTAATCTTATTAGTAATGGTTATGTTCAAGCTCTTTTAGGTGGAAATGCGATCGCCGTCCATGATATCGAACAAGCTTTGATGGGAACTTCTTTAGGTGTAGATATGCAAAAAGGAGTACCTGTTAGGGGAGGACATCGTCACCATCTCAAAGTAATTAATACTATTCGTCGTTGTGGTAGTATCCCTCAAGCTGTAGAACAAGGAATCTTGACCCAAGGAGTGATGTACCAATGTGTCAAGCATAATGTACCCTTCTGTTTAGCTGGCTCAATTCGCGATGATGGCCCTCTACCAGATACAGAAATGGATTTAATTAAAGCTCAAGCCAGATATGCTGAGTTACTAGAAGGTACAGACATGATCTTAATGCTTTCTACTATGTTGCATTCTATTGGTGTGGGCAATATGACCCCCGCAGGAGTCAAAATGGTTTGTGTCGATATTAATCCTGCGGTCGTAACCAAATTAAGCGATCGAGGTTCGGTAGAATCAGTAGGCATAGTGACTGATGTTGGTCTTTTCCTCAGTCTACTAGTCAATCAATTAGACAAGTTAACTAGTCCCTATAATCTTGTTTAATTAATAGATAAGTTGCCAATGCTACCTCCTGATGATGAGATACAAGGTAGTATGGTTTTCTTTCTCATACTCATATTCATAAAATCCTCAATCTCGGTCAACTTGGGGATTTTTTACTTTTTTGACCTCTAAATTTTAACCGAAAAAACTCTTACCAATAATACTCATAATATGCAGCAAGCCACCAGGGTGGCAGACATGACCGCTTTTTTCAATGCAGAAGAAGGAGAATCGGGCAATCGCTTTGGTTATTTAGTAGAGTACGAGCGCACGGAAAATATCTTTCAAAATCCCCAAGAAGAATCTACCCAGAAATATGTTAGCGGACATTTTGGCTAAAAGTTAATTCGTAGTTTGGCGATCGAGTTAGCTAGACTAGAAAAAAGATCGTATTATTCAAAAACTATTATTTAATTTTTAAGTAGGATCGAATATGAAACGCCAAGATAGATACGATTACGATCGTTATAGTCCACCTAAATCTAAATCCTTGGAAACTAATAATCCTTTCAGTGTAGCCAAAGCAGCAATTTTAGCTAGCGTTTTTGTCTTAGGTATTGTAGTCGGCATTGCCCTTAACTTTGGAGATAACTCCAATCCAGCGAGTATTGATTCTCGCTTAGAGATCGATCGACAAGCACCTAATCCAGAATTATGTCAACAGTTTGGTGCTAGTGCGATCGTAGCAGATATGCGCTTTTTCCTGACTTTAAATCCTTTTAATGTGTTTGTGAGCCAACCCATGATGCAACCAGGATGTGTTCTCAGACAAAACAACTGGTCAATTCTCGAACAACAAAAACTTGTCACTTCCGAACAAGTAAGAGACTGTAAAAGACGGATGAATACTTTTGGCTTTATTAATAACTTAGAAAATTCGCCTAAAATTGACTGTATATATCAAAATGATGCTGCTGGTAATTTATTCCTCAATAAACTAGGCAATAATGGAGTTAGACCCGAATCAGAGAATTTTTAGCGATTGTTAATCATGGTGTGGCGTAAATAAACAACTTTGGTAATCTAGAAATTCA
Source organism: Xenococcaceae cyanobacterium (assembly GCA_051439545.1). GTDB lineage: Bacteria > Cyanobacteriota > Cyanobacteriia > Cyanobacteriales > Xenococcaceae > JASJDJ01. Next base: position 76,564 of record JBFRWK010000058.1, read on the forward strand.
GAGCTAGTAGCTTATAGCTATTAGCTTTTAACTTTAAAGTGGCACTGTTTATATTTTTTCCCACTACCACACCAACAGGGTTGATTACCTTTAGGAATTGTTCCAGGTAAAATATCGCCATCTACATAAAACCATTTACCATCAGTCTTAATAAACTTAGAACGTTCGTGGAGTTGTCTTAGTTCATTTGCTTGTTGATACACTGCCTCAAACTCGACATAGCCTACAGAATCATTTTTTTTTCCTTTACTTGTATTAATTACAATTAAACTCAACCATTGGATTTGGTTAATAGTTTTAGTTAATTCTGCTCGATCGCTTTTTGTTCTTTTGTCGGGGTGAAGAGTCTCAATGAGATAATCGATATTACCTTGACAGAAAGCAGTATAGCGCGATCGCATGAGTTTTTCTGCCGTTTCTGCCGTTGCTTTACCAGCTAAATATTTACCACAGCAGTATTGATATTGTTTTTTACTTCCACAGAAACAAATTGCTTTAGACATTAGTTAGGGCGATCGAGTATTTAGAATATTTCGGTCAAACTGCTTAAATGTCAAGGAGATATAGCACTTAAGTTAACTGTTTCGCGATCTTGTAAGGGTCTATTACTACGAACGACAAATTTTGTTTCTGGTTTAATCCCTGTAATTATCTCTACTTTACCATTAGCGCGATCGCCTAATTCTACTGGTTGTTTGGTAACAGTAGTTTGTCTGTTGGTGGTAATTTCATCAACAGTAAAAATATAGTTAGCACTATTTTCTTCGATAATCGCTGATTCTGGCACGATTACTCTCGGCTGTTTACTAGAGTCAAAAGTAACTCTAGCCAGCAATCCACCTTTAATTTTTCGCTCGATATTGGGGATGGTTACTTCTACCGATAACTGACGTGCGTTGGCATCTGCTAGAGGAGCGATGCTAGTTATTTTACCCACAAAAGAATCAGTCATAAAAGCATCTAACTTAACTTCTGCGGTTTGTCCGAGACTGATACTGCCTAAATCCAGTTCGGATAGAGGAACGATTACTTTAACGCGACTAAAATCACCGATTTGTAATATTTCTTCTCCTGGCTGAATTAAATTTCCTGGCTCTTCTGTTGTTGTTAATATTACCCCGTCAATGGGCGCAGTTAAGCTGGTAAAAGCCTGCCGTTGTTGTTGTTCGGCGATTACCGCTTTTTGAGCAGCAATTCTACCCCTGGCAGCAGCAACCCCTTGTTTTTCGGTATTAACTTGTTCTCTGGCTGAAAGTACAGCTTTTTGGGCTACTTTAGCTGCTGTTTGATAAGATTCTGCTTGTTGTTGGGCAATTAATCCCGTTTTCGCCAGTTCTACATATCTGGTTGCGTCGCTTTCTGCTTGTTCTAATTGTACTATGGCTTCTTCTAAACGAATTTGTGCGTTTTTGACTTGAATTTCGGCTCTGGCTAATTCTGATTCTAAAGCAGCTAATTCTGCTTGTTCTCGATTGACTGCTACTGCCAACAAATTATCCTCTAGTTCGGCTAAAACTGTTCCTTTTTGGACAAAATCCCCCGTATCAACGGCTAAATTAAGTAATCTTCCTTCTACTTGCGATCGCACGGAAATTTGCTGTAATGGTGCAGTTGTGCCAACATAGGCAATTTCTCGGGTAAGCGAACCTAAATTCGCCGTTTCTACATCTACATTATTAGTTCTGTTCTCAAAAGAAGGAGTTTCTTGAGTTTGGGCGGAAGTTTGGGACTGGGGTAACAGGGTACATCCTGTAAGGGGAAATAAAGCAGAAATTACTAAAAATAACCAACTTTTCATAAAAAATAGAATCTAAAACTAATTAAAGTATTTCATTTATTGGTTGTTGGCGATCGACTATAAAAAAGTAAGGTGCTTGTTTAAAGATTGGTAGGTAGTTTTTATTTCAGCTACTAGTCGATCGATAATCTTCGATGAACTATCAAGATTATTAATCAGTCCAACACTCTGACCCCCATACAAAGCCAAAGCCTCCAAGTTACCTTGCATCTGAGGTAGAGGAATCGTATCGCTGTAGCGAATAATTGCCTTACCCGTACTAGTGTAACCAATTGTTTCCCCTTCCTTTGGTCGATGCCCTTTTTCTGGACATCCTGCCTTTTCCCACATCTCTACCGTGCTATTTCTTAATGTGCGATGGGGTGCATCTTCCCAACCAAGATTAAATAGTTTGGAATAAATCGTATCTTCAACTTTGGCAGCAAGGAGTTTTTCTCGATAAGTTGTATGAATATTAGCTTCTTTACTTGCTAGAAATCTCGTTCCCAACCAAACCCCTGAAGCTCCCAGTGCTAATGCTGCTACAATTCCTCTACCATCTGCAATACCCCCCGCAGCAACTACAGGTATTGGGTTGACGGTATCCACTACCGCAGGTACGAGGGCCATAGTGCTTATATTACCTCTGACGTGTCCCCCTGCTTCCCAACCTTGAGCGACTATTACATCTACACCAACTTGGGCAGCCTGTTTTGCTTCTGCCGTGCTACCAACAGAGTGCATCACTACTGCACCAGCTTGATGAACTAAATCGATATATCGATCGACTGCGCCCCAGAAAAATGAAACTATTTTAACTCCTTCCTCCAGACATACTCTTAGTTTACTCATCACCTCAAATTCCAGGACGAGATTGATACCAAAAGGTTTATCTGTCAAAGCCTGAGTCTGTCGAATGAGTTGCTTTATTTCCGTTTCAGTTCGCCATGTAACCGACAACATCCCTAGTCCCCCTGAATTTGAGACAGCAGCAGCTAATTCTGGGGTAGTTGCACTACCAATAGGAGCTTGAATGATGGGAAGCTCGATACCAAGAGTGCTACAAAGGGATGTTTTCATGAAAAAATAAAGTCTATGGCTAAATTTAATTGTAGCTAACAAATATCGGGAAAATACTAGTCATTAGGGGATGGATAAGGTTGGGCAAAAGTAAAACTTTGAGGGGAATCTCCATGCAACTCCAGATACTCCAGTTTGGCTTTACCTTCTTCTACGGTAGGTAAATATCCAGATCGAATCCACCACATAGCAAAATGCTCGCCTCGATATTTCTCAAACCATTGACGGCGACGCACAAAAAAATCGCCATGCAAACTCTTGTAAACGTAGACTTTTAGCTGTTCTATACTTTGCCAAACTGAAACATTAACCAGCATTTTGGGATTGGGGTATGCTCTAATATCGGTAGTTCCTTGATAGTAGTTACCCCCTACTCCAGACTCGATAATACCAATTGAGTAACCTGGATGAGAGTGACGCGCATAATTGTAGTGGATTGCTTTCGCTCGAAATAATTCTAAGTTATCGAATTCTCGAATCAACCAAAATTTAGTATTCAGACCCGTCCAATTAGCCATAGCAATTTGTTACGTTGCCAAGTTTACCCAGATTTTAGCAGCGATCGATCGCTTTTGAATCCAATAACCAAAGAATAATAACTAATGACTCGACTAACCAATTAATTAAAAAGAGTATAAATAATACCAAACAATTATTTTTTTTGCTAAGTATTATTAAAGTGAACACTAGAATTATTAAAGTGAGTGTATGACTGCCCAGTCTAGTTCTGTAGAATTATCTATAGTCGTTCCTCTGTATAACGAAGAAGCCAATATCGATTATTTAATAGAGCGACTTGTAGCGGTTCTAAATAATCTTAAGACTACTTATGAAATTGTTTGCATTAATGATGGTAGCCGAGATAACACTCTCAAATTATTAATAGATTATCATGCTCGTAATCCTGCAATTAAAGTAGTTAATTTATCTCGTAATTTTGGCAAAGAAATTGCCTTAACCGCAGGTATAGACTATGCTGATGGTGCAGCTATTATCCCTATCGATGCAGATTTACAAGACCCACCCGAACTGATCGAACAATTGGTAGCCAAATGGCGAGAAGGATATGATGTAGTTTATGCTACCAGACGCTCGCGCTCGGGAGAAAGTTGGCTCAAACAGTTTACGGCTAATTCTTTTTATCGCACTATTGGTAAAATGAGTCCCGTAGCTATTCCCGCCAACACGGGTGATTTTCGCTTACTCGATCGACAAGTAGTAGAAGCAATAAAACAACTACCCGAAAGAACTCGTTTTATGAAAGGATTATTCGCTTGGGTAGGTTACAAACAGACTTCTGTTTTATTCGATCGCTCTCCTCGTTTTGGGGGTAAAACTACCTGGAATTATTGGAAACTCTGGAATTTTGCTTTAGATGGTATTACTTCTTTTAGTTTATTTCCTCTCAAAATTTGGAGTTATATTGGCTTAGTTGTTTCGTTTATTTCTTTAATATATGCTTCTTTTTTAATTATTCGCACTCTCCTTTTTGGAGTTGATGTTCCTGGATATGCTTCTTTGATGGTAGCAGTTCTATTTTTTGGCGGAATACAGTTAATTACCTTGGGAGTTATCGGTGAATATTTAGGTCGTGTCTACGAAGAAGTTAAAAGAAGACCTTTATATTTTGTGAGAGAGTCCTATGGGTTTAAAAATAAAAAATAATTTAATAATTGCTTTTAGCTCGGTAATCTAGTTAAATTTAATCGATCGGCATCAGTTACTCGACTAAATTAATAAGCTCAAATAAATTTTCCTAATTTTCCATGTATTCTCAGCTATCTAAAGTTTCACCATCAAAGTCACCAGATAGGCAACAATTTTTGCCATCTTATTTAACAGAATTATTTATAGTTTTGCTATTAGTTTTAGCTACGATATTCATCAATTTTAGAATGATTCGTGATGGGCTAAATGGGATGACAGATATGAGATGGCACATCATGTGGTTACAACATTTTTCTAAGCAATTAGCTGAAGGAATTTGGTATCCTCGCTGGTTAGCTGGTACTAACTATGGCTATGGTAGTCCGACTTTTGTTTTTTATCCCCCACTGGTTTACTATTTAGGTTCGCTGCTTAAATTTAGTGGTTTAAATATAGAAAATACTCTGATAACTCTATATTCTCTATCTGTTTTTTTAGCGGGATTTAATTTTTATATTTTTGGTCGTCATCGTTGGGGAATTATCGCTTCATTTATTGGTGCATTAGCTTATATGACTGCCCCTTATTTAGCTTATAATCTTTATTGGGTTAGTAGTCTTTCTGTTGCCTATGCGATCGCTTGGATTCCTTTAGGTTGGTATCTTACAGATCGCGCTTTAGCTAAACCAAAGTGGAAAGTTAGCATTGCTATTTTTTGGGCATTGTTGGCTTTAACTCATTTGCCTAACTTACTGTTATGTGGAATAGTTTGGCTATTTTATACTCTGTTTTTTTTGTTCTCCTATTCTTGGAAAAATGTAATCACTACAATTCTGTTTGCAGGATTGGGTTTGGGTTTAGCCTCTTTGTTTTTAATTCCCGCAATCTTAGAACAGCCATTAGTAAATATAGCTAGTATGCAAAACGTAATTGGCGATATAACTAACGGTATTTTTGGTGCGGGATTGCCCTTTATTCCTAAAAAATTAGACTTTCAGGTTTCTCATATTTTTGCCCATCAAACTTTAGTTATTTTAGTTTTAATTGCGATCGCTATTTTTTATTGTCGTCAGGATAATCCTACTGCTTCAGAAAGTAAAAGATGGATCTTATTTACTCTAGCTATAGCTATAATGATGAGTTGGTTATCTGTACCTATTTGGGAAGCTAGTACGACTCTACAAAAAGTACAAGCACCTTGGCGATTATTTAGTCTTTATGCTTTTGGTAGTTCGGCATTGTGTGGAGTAGTAGTCAGTAAAATTATTAAACTTAAATTACCTGGTAAGATTTTCGGCTCTTTAATAATCGTCGCAATTTTATTATTTAATACTAGTTATGGTTATCAACTTGCTCGTAAATTTCCTACTTTTCGTAATTCAGGTCAAGCTAATCTCGAACATTTAGAACCAGCTAAATTAGCCATAGAAGAACCATTCACAGATAAATTAATAGATGTAGGAGAATATCGTCCCCTAGTCAAACCAGGTATTCCTTCTGCCGAACCTATTTTAGGCCAACCAAAGCTTGCTGTAGTTGAAGGTCAAGCAAAAATAGAATTAGAAAGTTGGAAAAGTTATGAAAGAAAATTTCAAGTTGTAGACGAAGAAACATCTACTATTAGGGTTCGCACTTATTATTATCCTGCTTGGCATTTATATGTAAACGAGCGACCCTATTCGATAGATATACTTGACGATGGCACAATTTCTTTTACAGTCAAACCAGGGAATTATTCGGTTAAATTAGTTTATCAAAAAACCTTCGCTTTTACCGTGGGAATTTTAGTTAGTTTACTAAGTAGTTTAATTTTATTGATTTACTGGTTGACTATAACTAAAAAGACGAAAATAGAGCATATACCAAACCAGGAGTAATTAGTTTTGAATCTAAAAAATAGTATTTTTATACTAACTATTATCTGTATTGTTGCCACGGGAATAGGTGTTTTTCTCCTGGGAGGGATCGATCGCGAACAGCTAGAAGCTTGGTTACAGCAAATGGGTGCTTTAGCTCCTATTATTTATATTTTGCTATACACTGTAGGAACATTACTAATTTTGCCTTCTACGCCGCTTAATTTAGCAGGAGGAGCGATTTTCGGGGCAACTTTAGGCACGGTTTGGACTACCATAGCAGCTATCATAGCAGCAATAGTTGCTTTTGCTTTTACTCGGACAGTAGGCAGAGAATTAATTGCTCAAAGATTAGCAGGACGTTGGGAAGCGATCGATGCAGAAATGCAGGCAGGGGGCTTATTTTATATGTGCGCTATCCGTCTGTTACCCATTATTCCCTATGGATTAGTAAATTTTGCTGCGGGTTTAACTTCAATTCGTTTTCGAGATTATTTGATCGGTACTGTCTTAGGTACAGTGCCAGGAGTATTACCTTTTGTGATGATGGGTTCGGGATTACAAGCACTTTCTGAAGGTAATATTTTGCCCTTAATGGTGGCTTTTACTTTAACAGGAATGTTAGTAGGTGCTGCTACCTGGTATCGTCGCCGTCGTCAAAACCCAGAAGCAGCTTTGAAAAAAACAGAACAAAAACGTCGCGATTGATTAGATCTTCAAATATCTTAACTGGCAATTAAAATCAGGTTAGACCAAATAGCAGGATGAATAGTACGAGTACCAATCATCTTAATTTGAGTCTGGCGTAATGCTTCAGAAGGAGACATTCCTGCTAGAAATAAACGATCGTAAAAATCATCTACTAAATAAACTGCTGCTCGATCGTTAACCGACCACAAACTACCAATAACATTAACTACACCAGAACGAATAGCAATTCCTGCTAAACCTAATACTGCACGTTCATTACCTGCTGCGGTTTCACAAGCACTTAATACCAAAAGTTTAATTGGATTCTGAGGAAATCTAAGTTGATTTTGATTGAGAATTTCTTCTAAATTGCTTAAGCTGATTTGACCTTGGTAAGTACTCAAGAAAGAATCTTCTGCTGTACCACCAAATTCCCCATGAGTAGCAAAATGAATTAGACGAAAATTATTATTAACTAGTTCTTGTTTGACAGTATTAGGAGTGAATTCAGAATTTAAAAATCCTTCGACTTCGACTAGTTCGCTAATCGAGCGTATTTCTTGTTCGACATAGGGTAAAGCAGGAAAATTAGCTGTTTCTTCTGATAAGCCAAAGGCAAGTATCTTGGTTTCAGGGTTAAAGGTAGGATTTTCTTTTGCTGGTGAATTTAAATTTAAAGAGTTAATAACAGCATAATTTTCAACCAAAAACTTTTGACCATCGTGTAATGCAGCCATTGGTACGTTTTTGAGGATTCCATCGTTAACAAAAATCAAAGTTTTTAGTTTATTTTTAGGCAACTCCGACTCAATTGGTTTAATGAGTAGATCGTACATTTTTTGGCTTAAAGGCAGATAATTCTCTTCGGTTCGATCTTCTAGGCTATAACGCCACTTTTTGACTAATTTTTCTAATTCAAGCTGAGTAATATCTATTTTGGTATGGGTAACTCCATCTGTCTGTTTGAGAATTAGATGGGTAGCTTGAGGAAAAACGAGGGTATAGATAAATACCTCCTGAGGGTTTGGTAATGTTTTTGATTCAGAGATAAATTCTAAGCAATCATCACCGAAATAATTTTCTAATTCACTAAGTTGGAGTAAATCTCTAATGACTAAAGCTCGATCTAGTTGTTGGGGAGTAGGATTATAAAGTAATAGTTGTAATAATTCTCGATAAACAGGCTCTACTTTGGTGGTAAAATCGATTTTTTCATTAGTAGTTTTTGCCAATTCACCTCTAATTGTTTGTAAAGAAGCGATCGCCTGACTATATACATCGATCGCTTTTTCTATATCTCCCAAAGAATTGTAAATACGTCCTTTTTGCCAATACCATTGATATAAACTTTGCCCAGTTTGAGCGCGAGAAGCTGCTAAAATCGCTTTATCTGTCCAATCCAATGCTAGGTCATATTGGTTTATTTGTTCGTAATACGTACCTAAACGACCTAAGGCAAAAGAAGCAGCGCGATCGTCTTGAAGGCGATCGGCTATAGTTACAGCAGAAGTTAATAGATAAACTGGCTTTGTTCTAAATTCACTTAAATCGATTAAACTATAAACTTTATGGGTAGAATCTGGTAGTTTGGCTAATATTGTTTCTGCTCGCTCTACATAAGGATTAGGATTAAAATCCTCAGCTTCAGCACCCAATCTCAGTATCTGTAACAAAGCATCTACCGTGACAAAAGATTCTATATCTTGACTTAATTCGAGGGCAATTCTGGCATTAGACAAAGCTTTTTCTCGATCGTTAATCGATCGCTTTTTAACAGCTTTTATATCTAAATCTTCGGCAACCATATTGGTTTTTGTTTGCTCTATGGTTTGAGATTTAGCTTGAAAAACCTGGCTGAGATTGCGATAAACTATTACTTTTTCTTCCCGATCGGCAGCATATTTAATACTCTCTTGTAAATTATTCTCTGCTTCTAAATACTTCCCCTCAATTTTATTAATATTACTCCAAGTCAAATAAGCCGAATACAATACTCGATCGAGCTGTTCTGATGTGGCAATTTCAATTGCTTCTCTTAATCTTTTAATAGCTAAACGAGTTTTACCTAAACTTAAATATGCTTTAGCTATATCGCTTAAATTAGCAGCTAATAGTCTTTTTTGCTGGCTTTTTTCTAAAAATTCTAGGGTAGAATACCAATAATCTTTTGCTTCTTCATATTTACCCATCTCGAAATAGCTACTCGCAATCTTAGATTTAATCGAAACTAGTTCTTCTGGTGCAAGAACCTCTCGATCTTGTTGGAGTATTTTTAGCCATAATTCAACACTAATTGGCGTTTTATTTGTTAAATTTTCTTGGCTCAATAATTGGCTACTTTGCCTAATTTTCAAGTCATTGGCTAGTAATTTAGGGCAATTTATAACAGAAAAAAAAGCCAGAAAAACTAGTACAATATATTGCAGTTGCTTAGACATAAAAGATAAATAATTATTGAATATACTGAAGGATTTCTAGATAATATTACTTAATTAATCTAAGTAAACTAAAATGAGGTTGAAATGAAGAAAAGTATATTAATCGGGTCAGTCGGTATAATTTTGACTTTTATTAGTCTTTTTTGCGGTGACTTATATCTTGCTGCACAGACAGAGAATCTTCCCCCCACCAAACCTCGCACTCAAACCAGAAAAAGCGGTGGCACGAGAGGAAGATGTATAGATAGTGACAATAGGCTCGTTCTCATCGTTCCAGAAAATAAAGAGTCACTCTCGGCTGTTCCTAAAACAACTTTATCTCATCCTACTTTTTTCTGGCACATAGCTCAAAAATCTTCTTTACCCGTCAAATTTACTTTAGTCGAACCTGGTAGAACTATCTATACTAAGGAACTAAATTTAGACAAGTCTGGGTTAGTAGCAGTAACTTTACCCAAAACCGTCCCTCCTTTAGAGATTGGCAAAGAATATCGTTGGACTGTTTCTGTTATCTGTAGTCGGCAAAATCCTTCTCAAAATCCTTACACCCAAGCTTGGGTAAAAAGAGTTTCCTTATCTTCAATGGTTGAAACAGAAGAAAAGTTAGGTTGTGATACATACGAAAAAGCTGAAATTTGGTATGATGCTTTAGCTTGTCATCTAGAAAGTAATTCTACAATTAATACAGCGCGACTATTTCAGCAAATTGACCTGGGTTATTTGTTTGAAGGCACGTCTGTTTACAAAAGCGATTTGAATTTAAATTGAACTATCTTGGCTTGGATTAGTAAAAAATCATTATTGATATCTTTGTTGACTCCCTCAATAGTTTATTTAGTTATGTTTGCTTTGGGGTGGTTGAGAACGGTAGAGTACGACTTTTATGATTTTTATCTGAAATTACGCTCTATTCAACCCCCCGATTCTCGGATTGTAATTGTGGGAATAACAGAACAAGATTTAAGAGAACTCAATCAAAGTACTCTAGATGATGGTACTCTAGTTGAATTAATTGAGAAAATTAAAACTCAAAATCCTAGAGTCATTGGGCTAGATCTGCATCGCAACTTACCAGTCTGTTACGATATCAAGACTTGCGATCGCGATCGTGCCAAACTAGCTACTCTATTTCGGAATACTCCCAATCTAATCGGCATAGAGACAACCTCAATAGTCAGCAAACCCGAACAAGCAATCTTAGCTCATCCAGAATTGGCTAAAGCCCAAAGAATTGGTGCTAGTGAACTTATTGAAGATAAAGATCGTCTAGTACGGCGCAGCTATTTTTATTTTAGGAAACCCAACCAAGAAAACATCTTTAGTTTTGGTGCAGCAGTCGCTCTAAAATATCTAGAAGCAGAAGATATTAAGCTTGTGGTTGAGGGTCAATCGTTAAAATTAAATAATACTGTTTTCCCTAAAATTCCCGATAAACTAAAGTTTTATCCGTCTCAAGAAATTGATGGCTATCAAATTTTACTTAACTATCATACTCGAAATCATCCTTTTGAGTTTTTATCTATCTGTAAAATACTTGATGGTGAGTTTTCTGCTGATGATTTACGAGATAAAATTGTTTTAATTGGTGCAGCTTATGAACTAAGTAAAGATATTTGGTATCTTCCCAATTCTAACTCTGAGGAAAATTCGCAAAAGTTTACTTATGGCGTAGAAGTCCATGCACAGCTAATTAGTTCGATCCTTGATGCTGCTTTTCAAGAAAGAATTGTTTTAAAATTTATGCCTGGGCTATGGGAAAATGCGATCGTAATTTTGTTATTACTCGAACCTGGGTTGTTTATTTACTGGTTAATTAAAACAACAAAGAAAGATCTAGATTTATTTAATCTAACCGTAGTCCAGCTATTGCTTATTTTAGGGGGTGGTTGGGTAAGTATAATTTTAGGTTATTGGCTACCTGTCGCGAATTTTATTTTTATTACCTTAGTTAACGCAACTATTATCAGTATTTTAATTTATCAAAATAGACATGAAGAAGAAAAGTTAAGATTAGAAAAACAAGTCGATCGCCAAACTAAAGAATTACAAAAAGCTTTAGCCGATTTAAAAAAAATTACCAGAGAAGCAGTCAAACAAGAAAAATCAGCTTTTTTTCTGGCAAGTACTGCTTTTTTAGACCATGAAATCAAGAATCCTTTAGGTTTAATTTTAGTTTCTAGCGATGCAGTAACGGCTCAAGCTTATTCTTTAGTTGAATCTTTAGAACAAAATAATGGTGATGGACAAAACCTACTTGTTGATGAAGAAACTAAAGAAGTAGTTGCCGAAATAATTTCTAATAATGCAAGTATTCGCGAACAAGCTAAGAGAATACAAGATTTAATCCAATTAATCGATACTCAAAGCTATCAAAAACAAGAAAATCTCTCTCTACATAATATTGATGATTTCCTCGATCGAGTTTGGGAGGTTTCTTGGTACACCTTCAATAAAAAAACGGATTCTCAGCTAAAAGTCGAAATAATCTGGGAAAAATCTAATAGTTCAGAAAAAATAAACATCTATCCTAAGAGTTTACATATAGCCTTAAACAATATTTTGGAAAATGGTTTATATAGTTTAGCTCAAAAAAGTCAAAAAACTAATACTTTAAGTCTCTTTAAGCCAAGGATTAAAATTAAGAGTCACAAAACCAATAAGTATTGGTCGATCGTCATAGAAGATAATGGAGAAGGTATTAAACCCGAAAATCAACAAAAAATTTTCCAAGAATTTTATTCGACTAAAGAAAAAAGCTTGGGATTGGGATTATTTATTACCAAACAAATCATCGAAACCCAACATCATGGTTCTATTAACTTAGAAAGTCGCTTGGGAATTTTCACGAGATTTACGATTAAAATACCGACTGTACTCGAAAAAAATAACGCTCGATACTCCTGACCTTACTTATAAATAGCTCTTTTTTATTTACTACTTCTAAAATTTTCTTGCCAGACTTGTTTAATAAAGCGATTGAGATATTCTCTAGCTACTTGTTGCTTTTTAGGCGATAAATCTAAATTATTTAGCTGACTAATTAAAGGAATAATTTCTGTATCTAGAGCAGGGCGGAAAAAACCAATGGGAAGAAGTAAATCCGAGCTTTCTCGCAAATCTACGATCTGCTCCCTTGTAATTACATCTACATCTAATCTCGGATTAGGATCGTTAAACTTAACCAACAATAATGGTCTAGCCCAACAAGATTGTCTTTCGACAACAACTTGAATCACCTCACTATACAAAAAAGCTTTTCGAGCTTCAATACAAACGATTTGGTGAGATGTAAACCGAGCAGAATCTTGACTAGACTGTTTTTTCATTTATTTAATAATTAATCATGATTAATTATTAACTAGCTGTTGGTTGAATTACGGTAGAATTAATTTCCCGAAAACGAACTTCATCTCGATGGGGATCGGCGCGAGTTACTTGCACTTCTAAGCGATCGCCCAAAGCTACAGAGCGTTCAAAACGATGAGGTAATTCTAACCCTAATTCTTCCAATAAAATCAAACCTAAGTTATCATCTTCTCTTAACCAGCGCAGTACTAAAACCTGCCAACTGCGATCGGCATTACGACGTAAATATTCTAATCCCCAATAACGATTGGTTTGACGCTCTACTAAAGTTGCCTCGTAAGCAGATGTAGTTACACTAAAAAGTATTTCTTGTAATTCTTCGAGAGAAAAAGGCAAGGGATCGCCTCGAAGATGGGCTTTAATTTGAAAATGAGCTAGTAAATCTGTATAACGGCGAATTGGGGAAGTAACCTGAATGTAACTATCTAATCCCAAGCTGGCATGGCGGACAGGAGTAGTACCCATCTCACTGCGGGGCATACAGCGACGTAAAGCACAGAAACGCACTGGCCCTGCGGGTAATTGGGACAGTTCTTCTTTAGGGGGTAATTCTGGTTGAGGCTGTCCTCTAAAGGGTAGGGGTAAAGTATGTTCTTTCCCATAACTGCCTGCTACTTCTCCTGCTAGGATCATCATTTCTGCTACTAGCTGACGGGATTGAGATATATCGAGTAACTCAATTGTAATTTCTTCGTCATCTCTAACTTTAATCTGAGATTCTGGCATTTGAATTTGAATCGAACCTTGAGCTTTGCGCCATTGTTTTCGCAGTTGAGCTTGTTTGGCTAGCTCGGCAATTTCTAGCTCTTTTTGTACTCCTAACTCTAGGATTTCATCAACATCTTCATAGGTGAGGCGATAGGTTGGCTTAATCAGAGTTGGATGAATACAGTATTCTTTAACCGATCCATTTTCTGCCAGGATGACACCAAAACTAAGGGCAGAACAAACTTGACCCTGAACCAAACTCATTAAGCCTGTTGCTAGCTCGTTAGGGAACATAGAAATCATACCCGTCGGCAAATACATACTAGTACTGCGACGACGCGCTTCTAAATCTAGTGGATCTCCTGGAGTAACTAAACGGGTAGGATCGGCAATATGAATCCACAGCTTTGGCATTTGCCCTTCACCACGATATTCAATGCTCAAACCATCATCGATTTCTTCCGTACTTTCGTCATCAATGGTGTAAACTTTTAGATGAGTTAAATCGAGACGTTGAGAATCGGGGTCTTTAGGGGGAGATTGTCGGCAAGTTTGCGCCACTTCAAGTACCTTTTTAGGAAAGTTGACAGGGTAAGAACTACGAAGTAAAAACAGATTTTCATGTTTACTCCACCATCCTATCTCTACTAGTAAGTTAAAAGCAGCATTATAATCTGCTTTGCGCCCTGCTAGGGCTAAAATTTCTTCAGCAGAGCGAGAATAAACCTCTGGTTCGAGTGCTGCCTTTTCCAATATTTCTAGGCGAGAGCGATCGCTATCTGTCCATTGTACGGGTTCTCCTGCTAATGCTTGTTGAAGATGAGCGACAAATTCTGTTTTTTCCCGATTTTTTTGGGCTTCTATTTCTAGTTGATGCTTAATTTCTGCTACCTGACTAGTCGATCGAGGCTCGTAAGCATCTCCTTTTTTCTTGAAGTAAACTTTATCTTGACATAAAAGGCTATGAGCAGCGTAGCACAAAGCTGGACTTTCTTCTGAAAATAACAGTTCTGCCATTTGTTGCGGAGTAACTGTTTCTCCTTCTTCTACTAGAATTTCCCAGGCTATTTCTAAATTACTGGGATCTAGATAGGGTTCTACTTTTTGCCTAAAGTCGGGGATATCTTCAGGTTTATAAGCATCACCAGTTACTGTATAGTCCACTCGCTGAGGACGAATTTTGTGAGATTGTCCGTTTTCATCTATCACTAGCCAATCTCTTTTGCCTTCTGGACGTTCCGCTACTGCAAGACGACGTTCTCCCTGTAGTCTGAATTCAATCAGCGTTCCTTTTTCCACCAGCTTTGTGCTTCTACACTTAACAACTTAATTTTCAGTCTACCTTGCGCCTCATCAATTTGCTTAGATTAAAATTAACTCAAGTTGTCGCGATCGAGTTGGCAATAGCGAAATTTAGGTCTAAAAAGAGGTTATTTACGCTAAAAAAGCAAAATGGCTCGGTTTGGCGACAAGATATTTAATTACTCGATCTGACTCCTAATGTTTGCACTACCCGAGATAATTACCCTTCTTTATTAATAAATGGTAATAAAGCTAATATCCGTGCCTGTTTGACGGCTTCAGTTAAATCTCTTTGCTGTTGTGCTGTTAATCCTGTAATCCGCCGAGGGAGAATTTTACCTCGTTCGGTAATAAATTTGCGTAATAATTCTACATCTTTGTAGTCGATAGGATCGCTTGGTTTAATAGGAGAGAGACGTTTGCGGTAATATGCCATGATTTTTCTGGAGTAAAATATTTATTTTCTTTAAATTATTCAATATTTACTTACTTTCAAAAAAGGTAAATATTTTTGATTTTAAGGGAACAAAGATTATTTGATTTCTTTATGTATTGTGTGTGTATTGCAGTGAGTACAGAACTTTTTAAGCTCTAATCTCCCTGTCGTGTTACGGCGGTTTTTGCTGGTGGTATAGCGAGATACACCAGGCGATCGCTTGTTATTATTACTGCGACATTCGGTGCATTCTAAAGTAATAATTATTCGGACACCTTTTTTACTTGCCATATTTTTAATTCAGACTACTGTACTAGTTACTTATATTGAGACACGCAAATTAATATTTTTGCATATTTTTCTTCAATTCCGCAAATATTTTTTTTAATCTTAAGTCAAGAGAAAAGCCTCTTTGAGTTGGTACTATTACTGTATCGGTAAAGCGATCGTGCAGAGCTTGATTAAAATCTCCATCAACTAAAGCTGCTAGGCAGTCTACTAGCAAAGGAACATTGAGCAGTAGTATGTACAATAACCCTTTAACTATGCCTTGAAATCCATACATTGCTAACATAGCAGCAAAGCCAACAATACTTTCCCTTTTGATTAGAGTCATTAATTCGGGCATTCTTTCGTAACGAAAGTCAATTACTCGCATATTCAACGCCCATCTGCCTAAGCTTTGTCCTTGGTTTTTGTCTACTAGCACTACCCGCATACCCAACCATGCCAGCAAAAAGATTAGCCACTGAAAAGCACCAAAAAAAGAACTGAGTAACCAAACAGCTATAAAATCAATTAAAAATGCTCCTATTCTGCGCTCAAATGCTAGTTTAGGAAAGTCGCCATTTCCTGAATTATCTTGGTACATTCTTTTTTATATATCATTCAAAATATACTATTACCTTAAAGTTTAGCTCTGACTTTAGAAGTCAAGAGGAAGTTTATATAGAACTTTCCTACAGAAGTTGTTCAATTAATTTAACCTAGTTACTTATGTTGCCAGTTAAAGATGCCGAATCGATTATTCTCTCTCTAGTCGAGTCGATCGATTTACCAGACAAGACAGAAACAGTAAATTTGGATGCTGCGGTTGGACGTATTTTGGCAGCACCAGTTACTAGCAAACTAGATTTTCCTTACTGGGATAATTCGGCGATGGATGGTTATGCTGTCCGTTACGAAGATGTCCGAGAATGTAACCAGGATCGACCTATCACTTTAGAAATAGTAGAAGAAATTCCTGCGGGTTATTGCCCTAAATTGACCATAGGAACGGGACAAACAGCCCGAATCTTCACTGGGGCAATGATGCCAACAGGGGCAGATACTATTATTATTCAGGAAAATACTCAAAGAGAAGGCGATCGAGTAAAAATTTTTACTTCTCCCAAATTTCAAGAATTTGTCAGACATAAAGCCTCATTCTATCAAGCGGGGACTCCGATGTTGCGCTCGGGTATTCAACTTGGTGCAGCGGAAATAGCCATAATTGCTACGGCACAATGTACGGAATTAACTGTCTATCGTTGTCCTAGAGTAGCGATTTTATCTACGGGAGATGAGCTAGTTTCCCCTGAAACCCCGCTTCAACCAGGACAAATTGTTGATTCTAATCAATATGCTTTAGCTAGTGCAGTCAGGCAAAATGGAGCGATTCCCATTAAGTTGGGTATTATCCCCGATCGACCAGAAGAGTTAAAAAAAGCGATCGCTCGGGCTATAGATGCAGCGGATCTAGTTTTATCTACAGGGGGGGTATCTGTCGGGGATTATGATTATGTCGATCGCCTTTTAGAAGAGTTAGGGGGCAAAATCCATATTCGTAGTGTAGCAGTTAAACCAGGCAAACCACTTACTGTAGCTACCTTTGCTAATTCTTGTCTTTACTTTGGTATACCTGGTAATCCCGTGTCTGCTTTGGTTAGTTTTTGGCGTTTTGTCTTACCAGCCCTCAAAAAACTATCAGGATTAAGCAATAATTGGCAACCAGCCTTTGTTAAAGCGATTACTCGCCAAGATCTACGTGCTAGTGGAAAACGCGAAACCTATCTTTGGGGAAAACTACATATTATTGATGGTAGTTATGAATTTGCCTTATCTGGGGGTAGTCATAGTTCTGGTAATTTAATCAATTTAGGAGAAACTAATGGTCTTGCCATAGTACCTATGGGAGAAAATTTAATTACGGCGGGGACAAAAATAGATGTAATGCAAGTTGGTTTTCCCTTAGTTGATTAGAGTACCTTTAGTATCTTTCGAGCGTCTAGAATAAGGTGTTCGCCGTTGCCGATTCGCAAGCTCTTCGCGCTCCTGTTCTTCATGGTGTTGTCCCAAGTATTCTATATTAATCATAATTTTAGGGCCAGAACTAGCCAAACGCATAACCATTCCGTCTACTACCAGAGTTTTGGTAATTCGCTTACCATCAACATATGTACCATTAGCACCCAAGTTTACTAGTTCCCATTCATTTCCGGCTTTCCTAATTTCTACGTGATGACGAGAAACTACTGCACTGTATAAGACTACTTCATTACTTGTCGAACGACCGATACTAATTTTAGATTCGTTTTTAAATGTCCAACTTTGAACGGGAACTGGTTGGAGGGGATGTAAGAGAGTTAAAGTAATCACCGATATATTGTCTTTATATTTTTAAAATTTATAAGAACGCTGCTAAATTCGTTCTCTGACTTTCTGGCTGCTTCTTCTAGATAGTATATTACTTACCCAAAAATATACATGAGATAAAAAGGGAAGGTAAAATCCTCTACTTTGACTTCTGTTTTGACTGATTATTTGACTAATTAAAATTTTAGGTAATTATATTTTAGTCAATAAATTTATTCTATGTAATTTAGGTAAACTTCATTAAATTTTAGCTTTCTTCGATCGAGTCGGTTGAGTTTTATCGCCATTGTTTATTTTCTAAGTCTCTAATTTGACGCTCCAGGCGATCGATCCGACCCCTCAATTCATCCATTTCTGACTGACGGGGAACGCCTAAATCTTGTAGCATATTTCTCATTTGTCGTTCCATCTGTTTTTGCCAGTTTCCTTGTTCTGAATTAATTTGATCGGTAAGTTCATCCATAAAAGCTTTTGCTTGTTCTGGATTGATCTTTCCTTCTTTAACCCATTCTTCGCTAACTTCTTTAATTTTTTCAGCTACTAAAGAGGTTGTACCTACCCCTACCATCAATAGCTGTTTGAGCCAGTCCTTGCTTTCCATTCTCTTATTGCCTCGGTTAGATATCTTTTCGTTCGATCTATAGAATAGCGAATTGACAAGATACTTGAATTATTTTTTAACTAAAAATAGTATTTAGAATGGCTTAAGCTAGGACAATTAAGGCAATATAGACCTTTGTTCTCTAAATCGGCGATCGCTAAAAAACCTTTATTTTTCCTATTTATTACTTGTTTGTTTCTGTTTCTTCACTAAAGTCGTAAACATCTACTAAAACAGAAAAATTGGCTTGCTCTCCCCTATTGTTCCATTCTTGCTCTTGTTGTTCGACTAATCTAACATCGGGTTCGTAAAGGCGAAGTTGATAGTCTAGTTGAAACTGATTTTCTTCTGAGGCAAAATTCCAATCATCAGACTGTTTGGATTCTAATCCTCTGAGGTAACGCGCTCCATCATCGATCGGTGCGGTAGGTCGATTATCTGCTAAAGCTGAAGTTGTTTGAGTAATTGTATTTAGTCCCAATATACTCAAAGCTGTTATCAAACTGGCAATTACCCTGCTTTGACTATTCATTTGCTTATTTCAACTGTCGCTTTATTTTTATCCTATAACAAATTTTTTAGAGCAATATACTAGTATATATAAAATTTATAGGAAAGCTGGGTTGTTTCTTTACCAAATATATGTATATTATGTATTTTCTGTTAAGTTGACGATCTCGATCGCCTCAAGGGAATCTGCTGGTGTAAAACCAAAGACACGGGAATAGAAATAAAATTCACTATCTAAAGCTTTTTTAATATTTTCTCCTTGGCGGAATCCATGCCCTTCGTTTTCAAAGAGAATATAGGCAGCGGGTAAGCCTTTATTTTTAATGGCGGTAAACATGATATCTGCCTGGTTAGGCGGGACTACTTTATCTTCTCCACCTTGGAAAAAGATAACGGCACAGGATAATTTGTCGGTAAAATGAATTGGCGATCGCGCTTCGTAAATTTCTTTTTCTTCTGGATAAGCACCAATTAAGCCATCGAGATAGCGAGATTCAAACTTATGGGTATCTCTGGCTAAAATCTCTAAATCGCTGACACCATAGTAACTTGCCCCTGCTTTAAAAGTATCGTGGAAAGTAAGGGCAGCTAAGGTGGTATATCCTCCAGCACTACCTCCAGATATAACTAGTCTATCTCCATCGACTCTATCTTGTTGGACTAAGTATTTAGCTGCATTAATACAGTCGGCGACATCGACTATCCCCCAATTTTTTGCTAATCTTTGACGATATTGGCGACCATAACCGATGCTACCACCATAGTTGACATCTAAATAGCCAAAACCACGACTAGTCCAATACTGAATTCGCCAACTAAGACTTACAGAAGCTGCTGCGGTAGGGCCTCCGTGACTTTTGACTAAAAGAGGCGGTAATTCGCCTTCTGGGGCGGAAAAATCTTTATTTTGCGGGGGATAATACCAAGCATATGCCGTGAGGTTATTTTCTGTAGGGAAAGATATAGCCTCTGGTATCGATAAATAGGCAGAATCTAGATTTAATGTGCCTGACTGTTTTAAAATTACTTTTGTCTCTTTAGCCAAATCTAATTGAATTACCGCAGTAGGTTCGGTGGGCGATCCTGCAACAAATAAAGCTTGACCATCTTCTGTGGTTTGTACAGAGGAAATATTAGTGTAGGCAGTGTCAATGGGCTGGAGTTGCTTAGTTTGGGTATCTATACTAGCTAAATGCCAACTACCATTCTGAGAATAAGTACAAATAATTTGAGTAGGGGAAATAAAAGCATAAGTAGATAACCCGAATACCCAATGAGGATAGGCAAATTCTGCTTCCATCTCGTAAATAGATTCTATGGTGTCATCTCGATCGCGACGATAAATATTCCACCAGTCATGGCGATCGCTAGAAAAATATAACTTACCATCTACCGACCATTTTGGTTCGCAAACCGATTCTTTTTCGCCACCAGCTATTAGTTTGGCTTCCCCTATCGAACCATCACTATTAATTTCGGCTAACCATAAATAAGTGCTATCCCAAGGCATATGGGGATGATGCCAACTCAACCAAGCCAGATGATTGCCATCGCGACTCAGACAAGGAGAAGCATAAAAATCTGCACCAGAGATGAGTTTGTTTACCGTACCATCGGTTAAATCGATCGAGACAATTGTATTTTCTGGTTCGCTATCTTCTTGAATATGGTCTTCACAAACACAAATTAAGCGATTTCTGCTGCGATCGATAATCATATTTGTGTAGCGTTTGTTACCTGGTGGGGTTAGAGGCTGAGGTTGAGTTGCTATTGTATGATGATAAATTCTGCCATCAGTAAAGTTAGAGAAATAGATCCTACCTTCAGTAATCAGATATGCACCACCACCATATTCATGGACGCGGGAACGAACATTGAAGGGTTTAGGTGTAATGTCAATATTTTCTCCTGTAGGATTATACCTGACCAGAACATTTCTACCCTTTTCTGTCGGTCGTATCTCTAACCAGTAAATATCATTACCATCGGCAATAACGCTACCCAAGCCTATGGTTTGAGAAATAATTAGATTAGAAGTAATGGGGGATTTCCAAGAACCAAAAGGGGCGGTTGGCATAAGGTTTAAGGTTTAATTTTGGTAGTCTTTAATTATCTTAGGCGATCGGATTAAATCTTCGATCGCTTTTAAATTTCAATTAATTTCACACAGTTTGGACTATCCGACACGAGAATTATAGATTAATTTCTAACAAACCTTCGGGAGGATTAATAGCTATTTTACCCTCGGCGATATCTACTACTGTGACTATTTCTCTGACAAAAGGAATAAATATAGTTGCTGGTTTGCTATGGTTGGTTTTTTGTTTTTTGCGTTTACTTTGGCGACTAACTTGCGCAAGATCGCGGACTGGTTTCGCTTCTACTTCTGGCTGTTGATGTAATTTTACTTCGAGTAAGTCATTACCCGCGCTAAACACATCGATAACAATGCCGATATTTTCTCCAGTTTGTTGATGATATACTTCTAAATCAATCAGATCGCTGACATGATATTCATCCATATCTAGGATAGGTCGATCGCTCTTGCTTACGAGGAGTTTATAATCTCTAAGTAGTTCTGCTTGTTCCCGATTTTCAATTCCCGCGATCGCAATGACGTAAAGATTTTTGCCAGGTAGATAACGCCCACCTAAAAGTTCTATCGCTTCAATTTCTTTAGTTTCGGGATGTTGTAACCATCTTGTTCCTGGTTCTAAAAAGCGTTCGGGAAAATCCGAGTCAGGATATATCCTCAATTCACCTTTTAATCCCTGAGGTGCGACAATTGTACCAATTTCTAGCCATTCTTGTATCGGTCGATCGTGGTTCATTATAAAAAATTACTTATCTAAATAATAAAACAGGAATATGGGAGCTACGTAACATCTGGGCTGTGGTGCTGCCAATAACCAAATGACGAATACGACTATGTCCATATGCCCCCATAATCAAAAAATCGATATCATGATTTTCTACATATCTTTGCATTTTCTCTTCTGGTTCACCTGTTAGTAACTGACAAGTAGGTTCGTAATTAGCTGAAGTAGCAATATTTTCGGCTGTTTTGAGATGTTGCAAGGCAGTTTTTTTATCTCGGTTAGCAACGGTAATTATGTGCAAATCTAAATTTTTAAATACTGGCAATTTTACTAAATAATCTAGAGCTTTTTGACAGCTTTGCCCTCCATCGTAGGCTAGTAAAACTCTGCTAACAGATTTAAATTCTCTAGGAGTAACCAAACAAGGCTTATGACTAGCCCTAACAATTCTTTCCATATTTACTCCCAAATGCTCCGTAGCAAAATTAGCCGTTTCTCCTCGTTTTCCTAAAATAATTAAATCGGCATTTTTTTCAAATTTAGGCAATAAATCTACTAAAAACCCAGTTTCATGAGTCAGTTTTATTTTATCGATTTCTCTACTCAAGAAAAAATTCTCTGCTTGTTCTAAAATATATTTTGCTCTTTTATGATTAATTTTAGCTCGATCGCTTTCTATGGTTACTAATTTATCTAACAATTGTTGATAAGAATCAATACCAATACTGCCACTAAAATCGGGACTTCTAACAGCTTGCTCTTTACGCAAGTCGGTAACATAAAGTATCTCGATTTCCACATTGATGTGCATTGCTAACCATGCAGTATAGTCATAGCTAATTTGAGAGTAAGAAGAGCCATCAGTACATAAAAGAATTTTCATTGCTGCTAGTTATTTTTTCTTATTAGATAAAACTTCTATTTTGTTATGAACAGCTAGTCGATCGATGAGAGTGGCACTAGCATCATTTAAACCAACTAAATCTACTTCTACGCCATTACGACGAAAATTTAAAACTATTTTGTCAATAGTTGCGATGGAAGATTGATCCCAAAGATGGGCATTAGTTAGATCGATTTTTACTAATTCTATGTTTTCTTTAAAATCAAAAAACTTAAGCAAGTTATTAACAGAAACAAAGAAAATCTGACCAGCTACACTATAAATTCTTTCGTTACCCTTAGGACTGAGTACGGTATCTACAAATACTAAATCGGCTAACTTACGAGCAAATAAGATGGCATTTAAAGATATTCCCACAACCACCCCCAAAGCCAAATTACTCGTAAAAATAGTAATAACTACCGTTGTTAACATTACCGCAGTTTCGCTACGGGGGACGCGCTTAATATTTTTGATAGAAGACCAATTAAAAGTACCGATAGATACCATAATCATTACAGCTACCAAAGCTGCCATAGGGATAGTCGCCACCCATTTATTTAAGATTAAAAGAAAGAATAATAATAAGACTCCCGCACTTAAAGTAGATAAACGAGTTCTTCCTCCCGATTTAACATTAATTACAGACTGTCCGATCATCGCCGAACCAGCCATTCCCCCAAAAAATCCCGAAACAATATTACCAATTCCTAAGGCTTTTACTTCCTGGTTTTTATTACTAGAAGTATCGGTCAATTCATCAACAACATTAGCAGTTAAAAAACATTGTAAAACCCCGACAATAGATAAAGCAAAAGCTGTAGGGAGAATAATATTTAAAGTCTCGATGTTAATAGGTACTTCAGGAAGACTAAAAATAGGTAAAGCTTGGGGTAGTTCTCCCATATCGCCTACGGTGGGGACATTACTGCCTACACTACGGGCAATAATCGTAATTACTACAATAGCTACTAATGGAGAAGGCACGGCAGTAGTCACACGAGGTAATAAATAAATAATCGCCAAACCTCCTGCTACCATGGCATAAACGTGCCAGGGAATTACATCATCGGGGAGATTGAATAATTGGGGTAATTGGGCTTTAAAAATTAAAATACCTAAAGCATTGGCGAAGCCAATATTAATCGCACGAGAAATAAACTTTGCTTGATTGCCAATTTTAATTAAATTCCAACCTAATTGAAAAATTCCCGCCAAGATAGTAGCAGCAAGAAGATATTGTAAACCATGGCTACGGACTAAACCCGTCATTAACAAAGCCGTACCACCAGTAGCAGCAGTTATCATCGCAGGACGACCGCCAAGAAAAGAAGTAATTACAGCAATAATAAAAGAAGCATATAAGCCTACTTTGGGGTCAACTCCTGCAATAATGGAAAAGGCGATCGCTTCTGGAATTAGAGCCAAACCCACTACTGCACCAGCTAAGATATCCGCCTTGATATTACTAAACCATTCTTCTTGTCTCAATATTTGCTGCAATTGCTTCCCTCCTAATCTTTACCAGATTTTTGCTAAAATATGCACTGTCTCCACCAGTTTACAAAACTTCATGTAAACTGGCACATTTTTTTGGAGAGAAGAGCGATTCGCAGTTTATTTTAATTTATGCAAGATTATTGCATTTAGGCTTTAGGCTTAAGATAAATAAGGGCTTGTCGCCAAACTAGGGTAGGCTGGTTGTAATGGTCTACCAAGTAAATACAGTTATGGTCTTGCCAGATAATTTTGCCAACAATTAAATCATCGGTACTAAGCTTTAATTCAACTTCTTGCTTGGCTTTGATATAGTCTTGAATTTGGCGAACACTGGGAGAACCTGCATCGAATTCAGTCATAATTAAGTAATCTATTTAATAGTTGTGGGACATTTATAGATAGAGATATTGATATGGTAATTGAGTTTAGTAAATATCAGGGTTTGGGTAACGATTTCATTTTGCTGGATAATCGTCATAGTAGCGAACCTTTAGTAACAGCAGCAGAAGCAGTACAAATGTGCGATCGCCATTTTGGCATTGGTGCAGATGGGGTCATTTTTGCTTTACCAGGGCAAAACGGTACTGACTATACCATGAGAATTTATAATTCGGACGGCTCAGAACCAGAAATGTGTGGTAATGGCATTCGTTGCCTAGCCCAGTTTATCGCCGATAAGACAGGAAATGAACAAGTCGATCTAACTTTCCAAATTCATACTCTAGCGGGAATAATCTCACCTCAATTAAAAGAAAACGGGCAAGTTAGAGTTGATATGGGCATCCCCCAATTAAGTGCAGCCAAGATTCCTACTACATTATGTTCTCCTGAAGAAAAGGTAATTGCTCGACCATTAGAAGTTGCTGGCAAAACTTGGTCACTCACCTGTGTAAGTATGGGCAATCCTCACTGCATTACTTTCGTAGAAAATATTGAGGATATAGATTTAACTCAAATCGGCCCTAAGTTTGAAAATCATTCTGTATTTCCGCAGCGTACCAATACAGAATTTATCCAAATAATAAAACCAAACTATATTAAAATGCGAGTCTGGGAAAGAGGAGCAGGCATTACTCTTGCTTGTGGAACTGGGGCTTGCGCCTCAGTAGTTGCGGGGGTACTTAATGGTAAATGCGATCGACTTTGTACTGTAGAATTACCAGGAGGATGTCTTCAAATCGAATGGTCAGAAAAAGACGGAAGAGTATATATGACAGGGGCAGCAAAATGTGTATTTACAGGACAATACTAAGTTATTTGTAACTTTTTGTTTGTTTGTTTAAATTTTTTCTCAGTATAACTGCCTGGAAAAAATTTAAACAAATTTAAATAAAAAAAGTCCCATAGCTTAATAGAATTAAAGCCATGGGCATAATCAAGGAAGAAGACTTAAAAAATCAGAAAATTTGCTTAGTTTAAAAATAAAAAATTAAGTTTAAAATTTGTCTTTACTCTTATAGTTTAACACAAGTATTTTCTCGGTTATGGAAAAAAACATGAAATTACCGTAAAGATTATTAGCATTTGTGGCTTCTAATTTAAAGTAATAATTAAGACGTGAACTAACAATCTAGCAAGGTAAAGTAGAAAATATTATTGGTTTATAGCAATTACTAAATCCTAAAAAAAATACCACAGCTTAATTCTAAACTGTGGAAATAATTAAGGAAGAATATCAGTAAAATAAGAAAATTTGCTTGATTTAAAAATAAAAATTTAAGTTTAAAATTTGTCTTTACTCTTATAGTTTAACATAAGTATTTTTTCTGTCAGGGTAAAATCTTGGGTGTAATATAAAGATTAATTAGATTTTTTGTGGTTTTATTTAAGTTATAAATGAAGTTTAAATCTTTGCAGTTTATATCTCTTGCTTTATTCTCTTTAATAACTATTGTTTTAATGACTATGAGTCTTTCTTCAAAAAATTATGCTTCTAAATCAAACAGTTCGTCTACACTGTTAAGCGATCCTTTTTTGCAACTACCAACTCTTAATTCAGTAAGAGTAGTCTGGTTTACTAACTGGAAAGGTGAATATCATAATGTAAACTATGGCACAAGACTTAATAATAGCGTTAAAGCAACCTCTACCAAACTCAGTCGTGTCAGAGAAGACCTTAATTCACGTCTAAATAAAGAATACCAAGCCCCAGTCGAGCGAGATGTTTGGCGACACGAAGCAATTATTGAGGATCTAAAACCAAATCAACGTATTCCTTACCAAGTAGTAAGTATTCATGATGGTCAAGATTATATCAGTCAAGTGTATACTCTAGCTGCTGCACCATTACCACAAACACCATTAAAAATACTACTAACTTCAGATCATCAGCTCATGCCAATGACAGCAGCAAATCTGCAAAAGGTAGTAGAAACTGTTGGGAAAGTAGATGCAGTTTTTATGGCAGGAGATTTAGTTAATATTCCCGATCGCGCTTCGGAATGGTTTGACGATAATCGTGGCGGGGCATTTTTTCCAGCTTTACAAGGAAAAGCTAAATATCACTTAAATAAAAGTGGGATTGAAGTAATTTATCATGGCGGAGAAATAATTCAACACGCTCCTTTATTTCCTGCTATCGGCAATCATGAGGTTATGGGTAGAGTATCGCCGACTCTTCCTCTCAAACAACAGTTTAATGATGCTATTCCTAGATCTGTCGCCGAAAAAGATTATGCTAGAGAGCAAGCAAAAATTAATCCGACAAACGAGCCACAAATTAAAGAAGACTGGCTTAAAGATCGTTCTTTTAATGTCGATACTTACAGTGAAATTTTTACCCTACCGCAAAATGATGAGGGTAATGAAAAATATTATGCCGTCACCTTTGGCGATATTCGCTTAGTAGTTTTATATATTACCAATATTTGGCGATCGCCAAATCTCCAACCCGACGTCAAAGGCAGATATAAAGAAAAAGAAGCAGATCTAAACCGTCCAGAAAAATGGGGTTACGGACAACATATTTTTGAACCCATTGCCAAAGACAGTAAGCAATATCGTTGGTTAGAACAAGAATTACAAAGTGACGAGTTTCAACAAGCTAAATACAAAATTGTGATGTTTCATCATCCCCCCCATACTCTGGGAGATAATATCGTTCCCCCTTACACCGATCCCGTACAGCGCATCGAATACGGAGAAGATAAGCAGATCCAGTCTATTCGCTATGAATATCCACCAGAAAAAGACTATATTATCCGTGATGTTATTCCCTTATTAGAGTCTGCGGGAGTCCAATTAGTTTATTATGGTCATTCCCATCTCTGGAATCGTTTTGTTAGTCCCCAAGGAATCCATTTTCTCGAATCGTCTAATGTGGGTAATACTTATGGTGCTTATTTAGGAGATAAAAAAAGACCCGTACCTAAGACTGATTCTCAGCCAAACTATGCCGAAGTAGGCGATCCCAATGGGTTAACCCCTGTAATACCAACTATCGCTCCTTTGAAAGATAGATCTCGACAACCTTTACCCTATATTGCCAGTAACGAGTTTACTGTTTTTAGTATTTTTGATACGGGGACGGGAACTATTAGTAGCTATTTTTTCGATACTAGACAACCGAGTTCTCCAGTAGTTAAGTTTGATGAGTTTAAATTAATAGTTAGTAGCCGTTGATACTTTATCAAAAGCAGATGAATAGTAATTGTAGAGTAGAAAGGATAAGTATACTTAAACCTTCTTAATATATTCATAAGCGATCGTTAAATTTGAGATGGTTACTCACAAAATCGAAGTTGCAGAGAGGGTAGCTTCAGAGAGGGAAAATGCCCATCGAGACGTATTTCCAGTCGTCTATTCAACTCTTTCTCCTCAAGCGTTAATCACACAGGTACTTTCTCAGTATAATCTGGGAAATGTTAATAGCTGTAAATTGTGGAATCGGGGATTAAGTGATGTATATCTCGTAGACATCGATAGTCAGCCTTATATCTTAAGAATTTCCCATCATCATTGGCGTTCTCTTACGGATATTCAGTTTGAATTAGAATTATTAGAGTTTCTGTATCAAAGAGATCTTCCTGTTGCTTATCCCATTAGAACTAGAGAGCAAAAACTATTAGTAACGATTAAGGCTTTAGAAGGCGATCGCTATGCAGCTTTATTTCCCTATGCTGATGGTAATGTACCTTTAGGAGACTTCAATTTAACTCAAAGTACGATTTTTGGGCAAACTTTAGCCAAGCTACATTATAATAGCGCGGAGTTTCATTCTTTAGCTCCGCGTCAGCCTTTAAACTTAGACTATCTATTAGAGGATTCTTATCAGATAATTGCGGGATGCCTTCAGGATAGACCTAAAGATTTAATTTATCTAGAACAAGTAATTAACCATATTAAAGAAAGAATATCTCCTCTTCCTTGTGAATCTCCTTTTTGGGTAGTATGTTGGGGAGACCCCCATAGTGGTAATGTTCATTTTACAGAGAATAATCGAATAACTTTATTTGATTTCGATCAATGTGGTTATGGTTGGCGCATATTCGATCTAGCTAAATTTTTACAGGTTTCCCTTCATGCAGGGATCGATCGCAAAGTACGAGATGCTTGTTTGGCTGGTTATCAATCAATTCAAACTCTGACAGAACAAGAACTAGATTCATTGCCATTGTTAACTCAGACTGCTCACATTTGGGTTTGGGCAATTAATATTAATGCTGCTAAAATTCATAGCTGGTGTAGATTGGATCGCAGTTATTTCACTAAAAAAATCGAAAAATTAAAGCGGTTAACCTCTAAAGATTGGCAGTTATTTTAGAGGTATTATTTATTGGTTGCTTTGTTATTAATTTCAGTTGGGGTTAAAAACGCAAAATTTCTGGTTGATATTCATTGGGAGTAGGTTCGATAACCCAAACTAACCCTTCTCCCGATTCTAATTCCACTTCTAGATATAGTTTTTCTACAGCAGTAGTAGCGATGTCTGTATTGCCTTCAAAAGGTTCTAAATCTTCTGTCAGTAATTCTAATTTGAACCCAGGGGGTATAGTTCCCCCAAGTAGGAGACTGCGTAATTCAAAACCCCAGATTCCTGCTTCTACATCTAAAGGTAAAATTTTTAATTCATAAGGAGTGTCAGCAATATTTATTTGTTTGGCAAAAGCGGGTTTGGTAAGAGTGGTTTCATCTTCGGTAGCTAGAGTAACTCCTCTTGCACCCAATACACTCGGTTGAAATTCTATGTCTCGCCAGCCAATTTCTGCTGCGATCTTATCGATTCCAGTTTGTAACCATTGTAAGAGTGAACCCCGATCTGGTAATCCCCGACGTTTTTGACTCAAATTTTTACACCAAGAATCATTTTGAATAAGAGATGCCCATGTCGTGAAGGGAAGGGCTAGACGGGGAACTAAAACTTGCGAACTGCCTAAACGTTGAATTAAATTTTCTGCCTGAGTTGTAGAGATAGGAGGTATTGGGTTAAGAGAAACTTGAGTAACTTCTGTGGGACATAATTCGATCGCGAGTAAAAGAACGTTAATATCGTTAATCAAATGCTCCTCAGTTAAAGAGTAACTGCGATCGCTTTGACTGTAAATACCATTGGTTTTTAATTGTTGATGAGTCGTATAGCCCCAAACTCTGATATAACCATCGTCAAGATTAACTTGTACTGCTAGATAATAATCGCCAACTAAATCGGGAATATCTACCCATTCAATTGGAACTCTTATTTCACTTAAGTCACTGGCTTCACTCGGAACGAGAATTAATCTTCTATTTTCTATCTCGATCGCCGTACCATTGAATAATTCTGCACAATTAGTAAGATGAGGATCGGCTTGAATTGGCTGCTGGCTTTGTTCTTGTTTCAGCCAAGGCAAAAACACCATCTCACACAAACGATTGAGATAAGTTTGCCAACGGCTAGCAAAAGAATGGACTTGTTGACTTGTTAACCAAGCTTCATTAGCGGTTTTTGCGTCAAATTCCAAAAATAGTTGAGTAGGCTCGAATAAAATTACATCAGACATCATCTATTGCTCCAATAGTACTTAATTTATTACACTATTAGTTTTGTATTAGTTTTGGTAGTAACCAGCTAACCATTCTTCTAATATTGAACTCATATCTTGGAGTACGCCTGAGGTGAGAGAAATATGCAAATTTTCTTGACTCCATTGTGCTAAAGATTTGAGAAGTAATTTTCTGAGACGAGCTAGTTTACGAGAAATACTGTATTGTTGAGTTCCCAACTCTTTGGCGATCGAGCCTTGGGTTAATTGTCGGGCATAATATAATTCTAGTAATTTTTGCTCATCTGGTTTAAAAGACTTAATAACTGCAATTAATACTTTGCTTATTTGGGCTTGTTGTCCCTCGCGGTTTTGTAATTCTTCACTCTCAATCATTTCTGTGAGTAAGGAATTATCGAGATCTTCTGAGAGGCTATCCATTATTTCTTCTGAATCGTATCCAGGTCGTGGTTGATTGAGAGAAACTACATTAGGATAAAGATAAGCACGAGCAGCTTTAACACAGGTTAATAGCCAGCTTTCTAACGTTTTGGGGCTAATTTGACTTGTAGCAGGAACGCCTTGAGCGAGTCTTTCACGAGCGTACATTTGAGCGATCTCTAACCAAGTTTCCGAGCTAGGTTTAGTTAATCTACGGGTTGAACTCTTCCTGTTTGGTGCATACAGAGTTTTCCAACAATTCCAAGCTAAAACATATTGTTCAATTGTGTCGGCAGATAACCCAATATTTTGTAAGGACTGTTCTAATCTTTTTTGACTTAATTTACGGAGTAATCCCCAATCCGAGCAAATATCGATTTCTCGCCTTTGCCTGAGGATCTCGCGAATTGTATTACAAAAGGTAACGCTAGCATAATTTTTCAAATTATAACCTTGATGAGCAGCAAAACCCTTAAGAATTTTATCAATTCCACCCATAGCGATCTGAAAACAGTCAGCTACCGTATATTGAATATTAGTAAAGCCTGTAATCGTTTTACTAGCAGACCAAAAGCAAACTTCTTGTAAGTAAGCGGATAAATGGTCTTTAGCTATTCCTAATGGCTCATTTTGCCAAATTTTATGCCAGTAGATTACCCAAAATTTCTCTGAAACATCTCTAGAAGCCGATCGCTCTATCAGTTTGCTCATACTGTGGTGTAAATGAGGCTCTCTTACCCAGCGATCGAAGCGATCGCCTTCAAACTGGATAAAAGTAGAAAAAATTTTAACTATGCCTTGACGAGGTTGCATTAAATAATCTCGGTAATTTAAATAGTTTTTATGAAATAGTTTAATATTCTTTGATTTCGTTATTCTTGGCAAGATGTATCGATAAAATAAAGTTTAAAATAGTCTCGTAATTTACATGAGACCATTCTCGATCGAGCAATCGCTTGTGGCTCGAAAAACATCTCGAACCTGAAGAATAAAAACTAAGGGGTTCAAATTAGATGCGGTTTAGCAAAATCGAACATAAATCAATCAAATAATTTCTTTAGACAAATAATGTTCAATAATTGGAAATTAAGAAAAAAATTCACGGTATTTCTCCTACTAGTTTTAGTCTTGGGATTGGGTTTAATTGGTACGGCGTTAAACTTTGTTCTCAAAAAAGATGCAGAAAATGAAATAGCTAGTAAAGCATTAATTTTGATGGAAACGATGAACTCGGTGCGGAACTATACTAGTACTCAAGTTCAACCAGAATTAATCGAGCGCATTGATACGGTATTTTTGCCCGAAACTATTCCTGCTTACTCGGCTAGAGAAGTTTTTGAAGGTCTAAGGCAGAAAAATGCAGACTATCGCAATTTTTTCTATAAAGAAGCCACTCTTAACCCCAGTAATTTGAGAGATAAAGCCAATCCCTTCGAGGAAAAATTAGTAGAAAAATTTATTGCTCAAAGTGACAAGAAAGAACAGAGAGGATTTTACAATTCCCCTGGAGGTCAGCTTTTTTATATTGCTCGTCCCATTCAAATAACCCAAAAAAGTTGTTTGCAGTGTCATAGTACCCCTGAGGTTGCTCCTAAAACCGTGGTCGATCGTTATGGTCCAGTAAATGGTATGGGTTGGCAATTGAATGAAATTGTTGGAGCGCAAGTTATCTCAGTTCCCGCACAAACAGTAATTTCTCAAGCACATCAATCTTTTGTAATAATTATGGCAGTTGTTTCAATTATTTTTGTTTTACTTATTTTACTAGTTAACTATTTACTAAATCGTCATGTAATTAGTCCTCTAAAGACAATGGCGAGGGTTGCCGAAGAAGTAAGTACTGGTTATATGGATGCAGAATTTGAAAAAACTACTAATGATGAAATTGGTAATTTAGCAGAGGCTTTTAAAAGGATGAAATTGAGTTTGGCTATGGCAATGAATCGCCTTAGCAAAGTCAACAAAATGAATCGCTCTTAAATTTTCTCGATCGAACTCTTATAAATACTTCAAACTGCTTAAGACAGTAGCTTTTGTTTGAATTTAATTTCTTGCTGAGTATCGGGAATATTTTCAGCTAATAATTCTACTAATTGTTCGGGAGATAAAGATGTATTTTGCAACAGAGTTTCCTCTACAATTAAACTTGCCATTGGGCCAATAAGATAAGCTAGCTCTTTTTGACATCGTGTAATAAATTGTTCTGTTATCCTTCTATATTTATTAGCTTGACGATTGTTCCCAACTGGATGAGCCATCGAACCTAATAAATCTTGTCTTTTAATGGAATGATTCTCAGAGTTTAGCGAGGGTTGACGTAATGTCTCGGGGTATACTGGCGAAGAAGAAGATAACTTCTGTTGTGAGGGAGGGGATGCGTTAGAGAAATTGACTTTAGGGGATGAAGAATTTTGATGAGTAGAGGCACGACTATGACTGTCCTGGTAAGCTTTATGCTTTCGATCGTTTAGTTCAATTGAAGTGTTGACGGCGATTGTTTCTTCCATCGACGAAGGAGATGAATCTGACCAATATTCCTGATTTTTTGGTGCAGATTTTATTTTTGATGGTTCTGTTGAATTTGGTTTAGAAGTACTATCTAAAAGACGATCCGACTGTAAAGAACGATTGCTATTTTTGGAAGAAAATGAGGGGTTAATAATGGTTTCTTGATTATTACTTATAAGAGAATTTGACTTGGACTTTTTGGTAGTTTGATTGTTCTGTTTTTCGGAAAATAGAGAAATTTTTTGATAAAAATGAGCATCGGTAATTTCAGCTAATTCAGGAGTCAAAGTATCTTCTCGCTCGTGTTTTAACTCTTGCAAATGAGCAATTACTTCTTCAGACGATTGATAACGTTGTCTGGGGCGATCTTCAATCATTCGATCGATAATTTGGGCAAATTCTCGACTAGTCTGGGCATATCTTCGCCACTTCCACTCTAAACTGTATTGATCGAGTAGCAAAGTAGGCATTTTTCCTGTTAACAAGACGATCGCGGTAACCCCTAAAGCATATAGATCGCTACTAGGAGAACAACGACCCATGCTAATTTGCTCTCTAGGAGCATAACCAATTTTACCCACAAAGGACATCTTTCCCACAAAAGAATTGTGATGATTATTCGAGAGTTGTTCTGTTTCCGAATAACTCAGGTTAGTCAACTTACCTACCCCAAAATCAATTAGTACGGGTAGTTCTTTTGCTTGAGGTTGCATGATATTATCAGGAGAAATATCGCGGTGAATAATTCCTCGTTGATGAATATAGGACAAGATGGGTAACATATTTAGCAACCATCTACTTACTTCTAGTTCTGAAAAAACTCTACCCTGTTGTTGACGCTCCTGCAAAAGCTGGGAATAGGTTTGGCCTTTAACATATTCTTGAACTAAAAATAATCGGTTTTTACCTTCAAAACAAGCCAAGAATTTAGGAATTTGAGGATGAGTAATCTGATGCAATATTTTTGCTTCTCTTTTAAATAGATTCCTCGACTTTTCTAAGTCATACTGTCCCGAACCTAGAGGTGCAAATTCTTTAAGCACACAAGGTTCATTAAAGCGGTGAGTATCTAATGCAAGATAGGTTCTGCCTAACCCTCCTTGTCCTAAAACTTTCTGAATTAGGTAACGACTATCGATGATTGTGCCAAAAGGTATTTCATTATTGTTGACTGCGGAATTAGACATAAATTTTAAAACTCTCTACTACAAACCTGTTCTTTAAATCAACTCCACAACACCCAAATTTAGTTGTAGTATTGTGACCTTGCTCTAATTCTCTGAGTTAAATTTACCGCAGTATTGCGCGTATTTCTGTTGGTATTTTAGTATTCTTAAACAAAAGTATCGAAGCCATCGCTCTTGATGCTTTTTATAATTAATCTAGATGGAATTATATAGCAACTTTTAATTTTCCGAGCGAGTAACCAGAATCAAACCCACAACTAAAAATTATAAAAAATGATTTTTAGAAAAATAAACTTATAAAGCAATAAATTTGTTAACTATTATCTAGCGGTAAAATATTGCCAAAAAGATAGCATGGAGACTAATTAAAGTATATTCAAAATGCAATGAATGCGAGTTTTTCTCAAACAACTGTTGTTAGTACTTATCCTTATCTAGAATTAAATAATCAAGGTCAAATTTTACGGTTGTATCTGAGCAAGAACGTCAATCATCTTGGGAGAGACCCTAGTTGGTCGGACATACATATTCCAGAGACAGGATGGACTATTTTGTCTCGGAAACAAGCAATTATTTACCGAGAAGGAAAAGATTATCGTATTTATGATGGCGATCGCTCAAAAAAGAGTAAAAATGGCATTTTTATCCAGCAAAAGCGCATCACTACTACCGAAGGCTATTTATTAACCAACAATGTTCAACTTCAGATCGGTCAAGACCCTAGTTGTCAAATTACCCTGACTTATTATAATCCTCATAGCGGGGATATTACTATTCCTAGTAAACGTCGTCTGCTGCTTACAGGTCTTAAGGATTGGCCTGTAGAACTTGGCAGATTGACCAATCCCCAATACTATGCCTCGATGCAATTAGATGCACCTACTGTTTCTCGTCTCCACGCTCTTATTTACCTCACTCCAGACAATAAACATCTACTTCACGACAAAAGTAGCAATGGTACTTTTATTAATGGAAAACGAGTCGAAAAACGGAGTTTATTAGTCGAAAATGATGTAATTCAAATTGGCCCTTTTAGTTTATTGTATACGGGGGATGGCCTCGAACTATATAACCTCAACAATCAGATTCGTCTCGATGCCCATCAACTGCTTCGGCAAGTTAAAGATAAACGAGGTCAGCCCAAAACTATTCTTAATAATATTTCCTTAGTAATCGAACCAGGACAGTTAATTGCATTAGTAGGAGGCAGTGGTGCGGGTAAATCTACCCTCATGAAATGTTTACTGGGTATTGCACCTACTACTTCGGGTCGCGTCTATCTCAATGGTGATGATTTAAGACAAAACTGGGCAGTTTATCGCTCACAAATTGGTTATGTACCTCAAGATGATATTATTCATCAGAATCTGACGGTTCAAGAAGTACTAACTTACACTTGTCAACTGCGCTTACCTCCAGATACTAATATTCCTCAGTTAGTAGATGCTACTTTAGACCAAATTAAACTAACTCATGTCAGACATACTCTCATCCGTAACCTAAGTGGCGGTCAGCGCAAAAGAGTCAGTATTGGGGTAGAATTACTTGCCGATCCAAAACTATTTTTTCTGGATGAGCCTACCTCTGGTCTCGATCCTGGTTTAGACAAAGAAATTATGCAGCTACTTAGGGAATTAGCCGATCGAGGTCGTAGTATAGTTTTGGTAACCCATGCCACTGGAAATGTTGAAGTATGCGATCGCCTGGCATTTTTGGGTAATGGTGGTAAGCTATGCTATTTTGGCCCACCCCAAGAGGCTTTGAGCTTTTTTGAAATGCCAGCCCAAGATTTTAAATACTTGGCGGATATATATCTCAAGCTCAATCAAGGAAAACGACAAGAAGAAATTGAAGCTAAAGTAGAAAAATGGGCTAATAAATATCTTCATTCCCCAGAATACTATACTTACATCAAAACTTTTCTCAGTCCTGGTAAAAATAATCAATCTTACAACGATCCGACTGTTCGCACGGGAATTTCTCCTTTTGCCCAGTTATGGTTACTGAGTCGCCGTTATTGGACTTTAGTTAATCGCGATCGATTGAGTCTAATTTTTTGTTTAATTGCAGGGCCTATTACTATTGCCTTAACTGCTTTATGCCTTCAAGAAGAAACTATCTTAGTAAAAGTTAATCCTCCCAGTCTCGTCCAGGCTTCTTTAGCTTTACGTCTACTATTTATTTTCAGTTGTATTTCGATTTGGATTGGATTATCTAATTCTATTCGGGAAATTGTCAAAGAATCAGCAGTTTACTTTCGGGAACGGCTACTTAATTTAGGTTTATTTTCCTATGTATTTTCTAAAATTGCAGTGCGTGGGGCGATCGCTTTCGGGCAAACCTTACTCATTACTGTTGCGGTAATGGTCAATTTTGAGGCACCGCGATCGAGCTTAATTCCTTGGTCTATTGGTTTTGCTATTACTACTTTACTAACTTTGCTTGCCAGTACCAGCTTAAGTCTAATGCTCTCAGCCTATATTAAAACAGAAAATGAAGGTAATGGGATACTCCCACTCATAATAATTCCGCAAATCGTTTTTTCAGGAGTTTTATTTGAATTAGATGGTTGGTCGAGTAGAATATCTTGGTTAATGTTAAGTCGCTGGTCGATCGGAGCTTACGGTGCTTTAGCCGATATAAATAGTATGGAATCTAACATACCTGGTAGTGAAGCCATTTTTCAACCAAGTCCAGCATACGAATCTACTTGGTCAAATCTCAGCTTAAATTGGGGAATGTTAGGAGTTCATATTTTCGCTTATTTGTTTTTTACGGTAATCTTACAAAAACGAAAAGATATTTTTTAGCAACGAACCTTGTAAATTGTAATAAGTACATTTTATTGCAGATAATTTCAACTAAAAGTGGGCAATACACCCCCATATACTACCTAAAGTCACGGTTGGGCGATCGCCCAACCGTGATTTTACCCCAGGTAAGTCGGGGGCTAAAAGCTCTTTGAAAACCTAACCATTACAATTTCTTCAATGAATTTTTTTGATTCACTACCGTTTTTTACTTCCATTCATCTCTTAGCAACGACTAATGAGTCAGAAGCGGAAAGTAGTTCCCTCATCCTGGCTGGAGTATTACTAAGTTTAGTTGTCATTTACTTTGCCAGTAAACTCGGAGGGGAAATCTGCTCTCGAATTAATCTTCCTCCTGTTTTAGGAGAATTAGTAGGTGGAGTACTAGTAGGCATTTCTGCCTTTGGGCTATTAGTTTTTCCCGAAAGCGGTTCTACGGCAAATGATTCTTTAATTATTAATTTTTTACAGAGTACAGCAGGTTTGACTCCAGAAGCAACTTCTGGAGTCTTTACCGCTCAAAGCGAAGTAATTTCTCTCTTATCAGAATTAGGTGTAATTATTCTACTGTTTGAAATTGGTTTAGAGTCAGACCTAAAAGAATTGATCAGGGTTGGCCCTCAAGCAGCAATAGTAGCCGTTGTTGGGGTTGTTGCTCCTTTTGCTACGGGTACGGCAGGATTGGTTTATATCTTCAATGTACCGATTATTCCTGCTGTTTTTGCTGGTGCAGCCTTAACAGCTACTAGTATTGGTATTACAGCTAAGGTCTTAGCAGAATTGGGACAACTCAGATCTGAAGAAGGTCAAATAATTATTGGTGCTGCCGTACTTGATGATGTTTTAGGAATTATCGTGCTGGCAGTAGTAGCGAGCTTAGTGAAAACTGGAGAAATTCAAATTATCAATGTTATTTATCTAATTGTGAGTGCGGGAGCTTTCTTGATCGGGGCGATTGTAATTGGTCGTTTCATTAGTCCATATTTTGTAGGATTAGTTAACGAAATGAAAACTCGCGGTCAAGTATTGTTAACTGCTCTTATTTTTGCTTTTGCTCTTGCTTATATCGCTACAGCAATTCAACTAGAAGCTATCTTAGGAGCTTTTGCTGCGGGTTTAGTCTTAGCAGAAACCGAGAAACGCAAAGAATTAGAAGAACAAGTCGTTCCTGTATCCGATTTTCTCGTACCTATTTTCTTTGTCTGTGTTGGAGCTAAAACCGATATTAGCGTGCTTAATCCTACCGTACCGAGTAATCGTGAAGGATTAATTATTGCCACATTTTTAATTGTTGTTGCTATTCTGGGTAAAGTAATTACTGGTTTTACTGTTTTTGGTCAACCCGATCTCAATAAACTTGCTATTGGCGTGGGGATGATTCCACGAGGAGAAGTAGGACTTGTTTTTGCTGGTGTAGGTTCAGCTAGTGGTGCGCTTTCTGAAGCCACCGAAGCAGCAATTATTATGATGGTTATTATTACTACCTTTGTTGCCCCTCCTTTACTCCGTTTGGTGTTTAAGGAACCTGAACCAATTTTACAACCAAGTGTATCTTCTTCAGAGGAAGGAAAAACTCAATCTGTTAATGAAGATTACTAATCATAAGCATAGAAAATCAAGCCCAAGTCAGCTAATTAGAAGTTAAACTAGATCGTTAGGCAAAAAGTATCATATATTCTTTATTTAGAAGATTTGTGCGCTCTTTGTCTAATAACTAAAATTTTCTGAGAATTGTGAAACTTAATTGGTTAGATCTACGTCGCAGTCAACTAAGGTTGATTAACAGATATCATAGAGTTTCCCCAGGGTTAGATCCAAATAATTTTGGTCGGGTGCGTAATATTTTGTGAGGAGCAACAGCTTGTGAGATTTCAGTGGCTACTAATAACTTTATCTAGCATTTTACTCTTTTGTTCCCCCGCAAAAGCAGGAAAATTGCTGTCTTGGCAATTTGAGTCGGAAGAAAATCGTTTGGTTTTTATTACAGATGTGGGGGTGCAGCCAAAAGCTAAATTACTCTCTAATCCTACTCGTTTAGTGATTGACTTACCTGGAACTAGTCTAGGTCGCGAGACGGTCAAAGAAAATTACAGTGGTAGAATTAGAAGTCTAAGGGTGGGACAATTTGACGAACAAACTGCTCGTATTGTTGTAGAATTAGCTCCTGGCTATACTCTAGATCCAGACCGAGTTAAGTTTAGAGGAATATCTTCTAATCAGTGGTCGGTTAGTCTGCCTAGTCCAAGAATCGCACCTCGTTCTAGTTTTTCTGACTCTGACGAGCGAGCGAGTCAACCCCAAACAATTGCTATTACGCCAGAACCCTCTAATTCTCTAAGAACACTGCCTCCGTCACGGTTGGGCGATCGCAACAGAATTGTCGAGACTAGATCGGCAATCGAGCCTCAAATAAGCGAGCCAGCAACTTCAACTACTACTAATACCCCAACTAGCAATTCTCCTTACATTAGACCAACTCGGAATGGCTTTTTTATTACTATTGCTGGAGAGAAGACTAATCGAATTTCTCCTCGACGAAGTAGCGATCGCACTAGCATCGATTTTGAGCTTGAAGGAGTTGCTTTGCCGTCGGATCTAGAAGGTCAAACTGTTGCGGTTAATCAATATGGCATCAATTACATCGAATTTACCCAAATCTCTGCCGAGCGAGCGCAGATGACTTTGAAAGTAGATGCGGATAGTCCTGATTGGAATGCTAGTTTTAGTCGCATCAGTCGAGGCTTGGTTTTAGTTCCTAGAAGTGGATTTGCTTCGGGTAAGCTCGATCGTAATCGACCCCTAATATCTCCTGCTTCTGCTACAAATAGAACTACAGTGCAGAAAATAGCACTTGCAGAAAATGATACTCAACTGCTCATTACAGCTAATCAACCTGTAACCGCACAAACTAAAATAATTAGGAGTGGCACTTATCAAATTACTATTCCCAATGCCCAACTTCCCGACCCAGATTCTTTTCAAGGGCCTGCTTTAACTGCTAGAAGTCCGATTTCCGAAGTTAGAGTCAAAGAAGAAAATAGTGCGGTTTTAATTACGGTTGAAACTAAGCTTGGTGTCCGCTTAGGACAAATAAATCCCACAGAAACTCAATTAATTGCTTTACCAATTCAAAGAGGAATAACCGCTCCACCTTTACGGGATCGACCTTTATTAGCTCCTAACGAACCAACGCGCACGACGCTCGAAGTTCCTGAAGCGGAAAATCGTACTTTGTCTAGACCAATACCTTCTCGTTCAGTTCCTAATAGCAAACCTGTAATAATTATCGATCCAGGACATGGAGGTCAAGATCCAGGCACAATTGGGATTGGAGGATTGAGAGAAAAAGATATTGTTCTGCCTATATCTTTGGATGTGACGGAACGTCTACGGCAGCAAGGTATAGAAGTCCGTATGACTAGAGATAGCGATTATTTTGTGAGTCTTAAAGGGCGTACTGATTTTGCTAATAATACTAATGCTAGTTTATTTGTAAGTATTCATGCTAATGCTATCAATATGAGTCGCCCCGACGTTAATGGATTGGAAACTTACTACTATCAAGATGGTCGTCGTTTTGCAGAAGTTATCCATTGGAATATTTTAAATAACATCAATATTAAAAATCGAGGCATTCGTAGAGCTAGATTTTATGTACTGAGACATTCCTCTATGCCAGCAGTACTAGTAGAAGTGGGTTTTGTTACTGGTGCAGAAGATGCCCCCAGACTGAAAAATCCTACTCATCGTAGCCAAATGGCAGATGCGATCGTCAAGGGAATACTACAGTATATCAAAGAGCAAGGATTATAAGTATAATTACTTTAATTTTGAAGCTCCTCTGGTTTAATTATGTTCATAAAATCTAGTCGTTAAATTTAATCGATGCTCGAAACTCAAAATCTGCCTATTGCTTTATTTGATAGTGGTGTTGGTGGACTAACTGTCCTCAGAACGATTCAACAACAATTACCTCAAGAGTCAATTCTTTACTTTGCCGATACGGCTAGACTTCCATATGGTTCTCGCTCGCCAGAAACTATTCTGCAATTCGTCCGCGAAATTATGGATTGGCTCACCACAGAAGGCGTGAAAATGGTGATTATGGCTTGTAATACTAGCTCTGCCTTGGCACTAGAAGCAGTACGAGCAGAATATAAATTGCCCATTTTAGGTTTAATTCTTCCAGGAGCGCAAGCTGCTGTTAAACAAGGTAAAAACATTGGTGTAATTGCTACCTCGGCTACTATTTCCAGTAATGCTTATTCCTTAGCCATTCAAGAAATCGAGCGATCGACCCAGGTATGGCAAGTTGCTTGTCCCGAATTTGTACCGCTTATTGAAAACAATCAAATTCATTCTTCTTACACCAAACTAGTAGCCGAAAAATATCTTCGTCCCCTGATTCAGAAGCAAATTGATACCCTAATTTATGGCTGTACTCACTATCGACATCTAGAGGGAGTATTTCGAGCGATCCTTCCCCCATCTGTCAACATAGTCGATCCAGCCGAGTCGATCGCTATTGCTGCGGAGAGAGAATTAAGATTGATGGGCTTAAAAAATAATCGCGCTGTTTTACCCACTCGTTTTTGTGTCAGCGGTTCGGTAGAACAATTTGCCCAACTATCTCAGCAATGGTTGGGCTTTTGTCCCCAGGTAGAAAAGATTTGCCTAAAAACGAGATTTACAAGAGAAGTAACTCTCGAATCTTCTGAAGGTATTTAACTAGGAAAAGTTAGATTGTTTTGATTTTTTCCTAAACCTTACTCTAATCGAGAGCCTTTACTAGTTTTTTACACTTCTTTTGTATCTCTAGAAGATACAGAATTAGATTTGAGAAAAAGCTCGGCTAACTTCAACAAGCCATAAATAGCCACTAGATAGGTGGTAGCTATTAGTATTATAAATACAGAAATATCGGAAAACATCATTAGGGTAATCAATAGTGCTAGAGGTTTAAGTGCTTTGACGGCAAGCGGTCGACTGAAAACAAGGCGTTGGTAGAAATAAGAAATAAGGGAAATTACCTATTTCTACTAAAAAGACAAATAACTTCAAGCTCGATTACTTGAAATATTCCCTTTGGGATTTTAGTTTCAAGTAATTAATCTCTTTGTCTTTATGATGAGATACACAACAAGCAATTTCGCCTGGGATAAGCCAAAGCAAACTTTGCTGATGCTAATTTTTGTTTCAACTAAATAGCTAATTTGTCAGTGAATACCGCAAGCTAGTCGGCTAAAAGTCACCTAATAACTAGGGTTTTCCTTCACCTTTCTGGCTATTTGTCGATAAGTAATATTGACTAAGATAGAGCAGCTTACAAACTAAACTGCTACACATAGAGCTACAGTAGAAAGACGCAAAACAACTCCCTACTTGATTTTTTCTCACACTCATAACTAGTACAAATATTTTTTATTGAGCACTAGTAAATATTAAAAATTAAACCCTATTCTGCACACTAAGCCTTCAGTAGATGGAAGGAGTGCTAGAGCAAAATGACTATTAACAACAATCACAACTAGGATTACTTACCAATAGATTATGCTAACAGCATTAGCTATCTAGTAATCGCTTTGGTCTAACCTGATAGTTGTTATGTCGCTCGAATCAATTTTCATTTCTATGATAGCACAAAAGTAAAGAATATGGAAAGAAAAAAGAATTTATCGGGGTATTTTTTGACTTTTTAGTAAACCAATTAAACAAAATAACTAAAACAAAAGTTTCTTCTTAGTTGAGAGAGGCTTAAAATAAGTACAATAATAGTTAAAGTTTCTTAATCAAATTGCCAAAACTGGCGAGCGCAATGATATCATCAACATCTATATTTGCTCCCGTCGATACAGACCTTCGTATTCTGACGG
Organism: Xenococcaceae cyanobacterium; assembly: GCA_051439545.1. GTDB lineage: Bacteria > Cyanobacteriota > Cyanobacteriia > Cyanobacteriales > Xenococcaceae > JASJDJ01. Next base: position 119,590 of record JBFRWK010000058.1, read on the forward strand.
ATAATCTCAAACAATTAGTTAGTGCGCGTCATCCTATTTTAGGTGCAGCAGCAGAACATTTATTCGAGGCTGGAGGCAAGAGAATCAGACCTGCTTTAGTGCTGCTTGTTTCTCGTGCCACTATGCTAGAACAAGAAATCACTCCCCGTCATCGCCGTCTGGCGGAGATTACGGAAATGATTCATACAGCGAGTTTAGTACACGATGATGTAGTCGATGAAGCGGATTTACGTCGTCAAGAACCCACAGTTAATAGTCTTTTTGGCAATAAAATAGCCGTATTAGCAGGAGACTTTCTCTTTGCTCAGTCCTCTTGGTTTTTAGCCAATCTAGATCATCTTGAAGTTGTCAAACTACTTTCCGAAGTAATCAAAGATTTTGCGGAGGGGGAAATACTTCAAGCCTTAAATCGTTTCGATACTAGTTTATCGATCGAAACTTATCTTAAAAAAAACTATTATAAAACAGCATCATTACTAGCAAATAGTGTTAAAGCTGCTGCTCTTTTAAGTGATGTTCCCCTAGAAATTGCACAAAGTTTATATGAATATGGTCGTAATTTGGGTTTAGCCTATCAAATAGTTGACGATATTCTCGACTTTACTGGTTCGACTAAAGTGCTGGGTAAACCCGCAGGTTCCGATCTAGCTAGCGGAAATTTAACTGCTCCTGTATTGTATGCTATAACCGAAAAACCATATTTAGAAGTATTAATCGAACGAGAGTTTTCGCAAAAAGGAGATTTAGAAGAAGCTTTAACCATAATTCAAGAAAGTACGGGATTAGAAAAATCTCGTAAACTAGCTGCCCATCATGCTCATTTAGCTCTAGAAAGTTTGACTTGTCTCCAACCTTCCCCTGCTTGCCAATCTCTCCAAGAACTAACTAATAATTACGTTCTTAACCGTTTATACTAAGTGTCAATTAACAATGATCTTAATTAATTAGGCGAGGAAATAAGCGTGTCAATTTCTCAACCAACTATTTTAGTTACAGGTGGTGCAGGCTATATTGGTTCTCATGCAGCCCTAGCTTTAAAGAAAGCTGGTTATGGAGTAGTAGTTTTAGATAATCTCGCCTACGGACATCCAGAAATTATTAAAGATGTGGTGCAAGTGGAGTTGGTAGTTGGAGATACTAACGACCGCTCTTTACTAGATGAGCTTTTTGCTACTCGTAATATTACTGCGGTGATGCACTTTGCTGCCTATATTGCTGTAGGAGAATCGGTTAAAGAACCAGGAAAGTATTATCGTAATAATGTTAGTAGCACTCTTAATTTACTAGAAGCAGCACTAGCAGCAGGCATCAATAAGTTTGTCTTTTCTTCTACCTGTGCGGTTTATGGAATGCCCAAAGAAATTCCCATGACGGAAAATCATCCCCATAATCCCCTTAGTCCTTATGCTGCTAGTAAAGATATGGTGGAGCAGATTTTGGCCGATTTCGATCGTGCTTATGGGTTAAAATCGGTGGCTTTTCGTTATTTTAATGCTTCTGGAGCAGATCCTAGTGGTAAGTTAGGGGAAGATCACGATCCAGAAACTCATTTAATTCCTTTGGCTTTGCTAACAGCTTTGGGTAAAAGAGAAACTCTTTATATCTTTGGTACAGATTACGATACTCCCGATGGTACAGCAGTACGAGATTATATTCATGTTAACGATCTCGCTGACGCTCATGTATTGGGTTTAAAATATTTGTTAGATGGTGGTGAAAGCCAAGTATTTAACTTAGGTAATGGTAATGGTTTTTCGGTACGAGAGGTAATTGAAACTGCCAGGAAAGTAACAGGAACAGAAATTCCCGCTAGAGAGATAGAACGTCGTCCTGGAGATGCTCCTATCTTAATCGGTAGTAGTGATAAAGCTCGTAAAATTCTTGGTTGGAATCCTCAATATGCCGATCTAACTCAAATTATTACTCACGCCTGGCAATGGCATCAACAACGCCATGGATAGAAAGTACTTAGAGAATATAGAAAATTTTGTTGACTGTATTTTTTTGTTTGCTATTTTTGTTAAATAATCAATTTCTATTTTTAAAGTATAGCAACCGAACGATAGGTTAGGATAACAGCTTTAACGTAGGGGCGAACGGCCGTTCTCCCTTACAAGATTTATTCGTCTTAACCTTTGCTTTGACTACTATATATTTTTGTTTTACTCCCACATTTAGTGGGAGTTTTTTTTGGCGATCGACTAATGTTAGTAAAGTAATTATGAGCTTGTTATTTTTATTAAGTATCGTAAAGAATATACTGATTTATAGAAAGAGATACTCTGAAAAAAAATACGTGGTGAAGTATGTCGATTGGGAAATAAATGCTAAATTTACCGATTTTGTTGCTTTTTATTCCGAATTAATGACTTTTTTTGAGCTAAAAATCTGCAAAATCTTGTCGATCGACCTATAATTGTCCAAGAGAGTTTCCGCTCATAGTTGGTAACTTTTTTATTCCACGGTCAATTAGTTTGAGGGTGGGCATGAGGGCTATTTTCGGCGATCGCTATAATTATTCGGCTATTTTTAGTTTAGGTATTCTGATTGGTTTATCGATAATGAGTTGTCGCGATACTAAATATGCTCAATGCGGACAAGTCATTCAAATTGCCAATAATGTTGTTAATGAAAAAATCAAGTTAATCGATACTCAAGATTCAGCTAATATTGATAGTAAAACTTGGTTACAAGTAGCTAGAAAGATCTCTCAAGCTGCCCAAAATTTAGAAAAGATAGAGCTTCAAGACCCTAAGCTAATTAAATATCAAACAGATTTAGCTAGAGTTTATAGAATTTATTCTCAGGCAACTTATGATGCGGTTAAAGCCTGGGAAAATAAAAATCTTCAAGCACTTCAAGTTGCCCATACAGATGTAGAAAAGGCAGGACAATGGGAAGAAAAATTAGGCAAAATAATTAATAATTATTGTGGAGCAGCCACGGAATAATCAGGCATTGGCATGAACGCTCAAAAACCAAAACGCGACTATGACTTAATTCGTCATAGGTCGCTGTAAAAATTGCTGTTTACGTAGAGGAGGCAGATAGTGCTATCTGGGTAATTATATAGGTTTTGAGTGCATTGGAAGTTTGATGTTTTACTTCCTCATCTCTTCTCCCCTACGTTCGCTAAACCAAAGGAATCCTAATAATGCCTTCAGAAATCTATTCAAAAAATAAGCAGTTAGAGAAACGAGCGTAAATTAAATAATAAAGATTAACAACCAATCGACTATCTTTATTGTAATACTCAAGCACTTACCAAATCTGGCTAAGATTATGTCTCCCGATTTGAATAATCGAACACCAATTATTAGATGAACAATTATTTAGAGAGTACCATCAAAAAAGTTTGCTTTATTTATATTGATAGCGATGGATTTTGACTTCAAGCAGGGGGTACAGACTTTCAGTCTAATAAATTCTTGTTAGAAGTTTTGTGGGCTTCTTTTGTACCTAAATCTAAATTAGCATGGGTTCGGCAAACTCTCCCGATTCTTTTTACAACTGTTTACAGTTATTGATATAGAGACATATTGATTTTCAAAAGTCCAAATATCTACTGTGAAATAATTTTAGGTACGGGCAAAGCAATATCTCTTGTTTATTATTGTTGTAATTTAATTTGAGCCAACATTAATTTTAAATCCTATATGTTTAATTCAGTTTCCGCTCCAAGCACGCCTGTTGTTATACTTATTGATGGTCATTCTTTGGCTTTTCGTTCCTATTACGCCTTTGCTACTTCTAAACAAGGTGCTTTGCGGACTTCTACAGGAATTCCTACTAGTATTTGCTTTGGGTTTTTAAATTCTTTATTACAGGTACTATCCCTTGAAAAACCAGAGTATGTAGCGATCGCTTTTGATGTAGCCGAACCAACCTTTCGACAAGTAGCCGATTCTAACTATAAAGCCAATCGAAGTGAAACCCCAGAAGATTTTATTCCCGATCTTAATAATTTACAACAATTACTTACGGCACTAAATTTAGCGATCGTTACCGTTCCTGGGTATGAAGCAGACGATATTTTGGGTACTTTAGCACAACAGGCTGCTAGATCGAGTTATCAAGTTAAGATTCTGAGTGGCGATCGCGATTTATTTCAATTAGTAGATGATGATAAGAATATTAAAGTTCTTTATTTAGACCCTAAAATATTTAAAGGTGCTAAAAAAAGCTATCTCGAATTAGATGCTAAGGCAGTAGTAGAAAAGCTAAAAATCACCTCAAAACAAGTAGTAGATTATAAAGCTTTATGTGGTGATAAATCAGATAACATTCCAGGTGTAAGAGGAATTGGCGATAAAACGGCAGTAAAACTTCTCCATGAATACCAAACTTTAGAAGGTATTTACGAAAATATTGACGAGATAAAAGGTGCAATTAAAAATAAATTGGTTAAGGGTAAACAAGATGCTTTTAACTCTCAATTTTTAGCCCGAATTGCTTTAGACGTACCTCTAGATAAAACCCTAGAAGATTATAAAGTTACTGGATTTAATTCTCAACAAATATTACCTTTACTCAAACAGCTAGAACTTAAAAATATAGTTAGCAATTTAGATGAGCTACAAGGATATTTAGGAGGAAATTTAGCAATTAATTCAACAGAAGATCTGGAAAATATAAAAGATAGACAATTTTCTTTATTTACTACCAATGAGTCAGAAATAATTCCCAATCGAGATATTATTCAGGCTAACGAAACCAAAACAAACATCAAACCCCAAATTATTACAACAGAAAAACAATTAGAAGAGCTAATTAATCTACTTAAAACTTATACTAATACTGCTCGTCCAGTAGCATGGGATACAGAAACAACTTCTTTAGAACCTCATAATGCCGAACTAGTCGGCATTGGTTGCTGTTGGGGAGATGAACCTACATCTGTTGCTTATATTCCCTTAGGACATCAACAAGGAGAACAGATAGCTAAAAAGAAAGTTTTACAAGCACTAACTCCCCTTTTATCAAGTTCAAAATATCCCAAAGCTTTTCAAAATGCCAAATTCGATCGCTTAGTTTTACACTATCAGGGAATAACTTTAGCAGGGGTTGTTTTCGATACAATGTTAGCTAGCTATGTTCTCGATCCAGAAGCAACTCATAACCTCAAGGATCTTTCTGAAAGATACAATTTAGGGATTATTGCTAAAAGCTATACAGATTTAGATATTCCCAAAGGGAAAAATATAGCCGATCTGGATATAGAAACTGTAGCTATATACTGCGGAATTGATGCCTGGGCAACTTACAAATTAGTAGCTAAATTACAAGCAGAATTAGCACGATATCCCAAACTAGACAAACTACTAAAAGAAATAGAACAACCGTTAGAACCAGTTTTAGCAGATATGGAGAAAACTGGCATCAGACTTAATAGTGAATATCTCTATAATTTCTCTCAACAATTAGAAAAAGATTTAGTTGGAATAGAACAAAGAACTTATGAATATGCAGAAGAAAAATTTAATCTTGGTTCGCCAAAACAACTAAGTGAAATTTTGTTTGATAAATTAAATTTAGATCGCAAAAAATCCCGAAAAACGAAAACTGGCTACTCTACTAATCAAGCTGTTTTAGAAAAGCTAAAAGGAGATCATCCTTTAATAGATGAAATTTTAGAATATCGAACTTTAGCTAAACTAAAATCTACTTATGTCGATGCACTTCCTAGTTTAGTGCGCCCTCAAACTAAAAGATTACATACAGATTTTAATCAAGCAATTACAGCTACAGGTAGATTATCTTCTTCTAATCCTAATTTACAAAACATCCCTATCAGAACAGAATTTTCGCGTCAAATTCGTCAAGCATTTGTACCCCAAACAGACTGGTTATTAGTAGCAGCAGATTACTCCCAAATAGAGTTAAGAATTCTGGCTCATTTAAGTCAAGAACCTGTCTTACTCGAAGCTTATCGTAATAACCAAGATGTTCATAGGGTTACGGCAAAACTTTTGTTCGATCGAGATGAGGTTACTTCAGAAGAAAGAAGACTGGGAAAAATAATTAATTTTGGGGTTATCTATGGTATGGGAGCGCAAAGATTTTCTCGTGAATCTGGTTTTAGTACTAAAATAGGAAAACAATTTATCGATAAATATCGCGATCGATATTCTTTAGTTTTTGCTTATTTAGAACAAGTGAAAAAAGAGGCGATCGCCCATGGTTTTGTTACTACTATTCTCGGCAGAAGACGTTACTTTAATTTTGTCAGCGAAAGTCTACGTAAATTAAGAGGCAGTAATCCTGAAGATATTAATTTAGATGAGCTTAGCTATAGTTACGGTGATGCTCAATTATTGAGGGCTGCTGCCAATTCAACTATCCAAGGTTCTAGTGCCGATATTATTAAAATTGCCATGGTTAGATTACATCAAACTTTGCAGAATTATCAAGCACAATTACTATTACAAGTCCATGATGAATTAGTACTAGAAATTCCCAATTCTGAATGGTCACAATTACAACCAAAAATAAAATCGATTATGGAAAATGCTGTAGAATTAACTGTTCCTTTAGTAGTTGAAGTCCATGCAGGAAATAATTGGATGGAAGCAAAATAAAACTTAATTAGGGATGGCACGAATAAGTCAAAACCGTTGATTTGTAAAGATTTAAAGCATTTCAAAATGATTCTAATTCCAGAAAAAGCAGGAAAATTGTTGAAAAACCTTGCACTTGACGAAGTCACTCGCAGGCGATCCGCTGTGGCGTGAATCATGCTTTACGCCCATGTCAACGCCCCGTTCCGTCTTCTCAAGGCGGAGTACCTTGGACTACTAAAACCAATACTTAAAAAAAAAGCTTAGAGCTTAAAGCTTACAGCTATTTCAGAGGTTATATCTCCCAATTAAAGTTTTTCAGCAAACCCTAATTATTAACTTTATCCTCAGAACTTGTTTGTCGATCGATAGTTGCTTGCCGAAAACCCAACACGACCAAAATATTAGAAAGAGTTAAAAATAATTCTGCACTTCCATGTAACCAATCTACATTAGCTAAAGCCTTTCCATAATGTACTTTGGCATAAATTCCCGCAGGAATAGTGACGGCTACAAATATTAACAGAACATAAAAGCCAATTAAGGCTAAACGAGGTGTTTTTCCCGAACGAGTAATAAACCAGAGAAATCCTAAATAAGGAAACAAAGAAAGGGCAAATAAATTATCTTTAGTCATTATTTATTCATTAGATTTTGAATTGGCACGAGAAGAATACCAAATCCACCATGCAGCCAGACACAGAGTACAATTACCTACTACTGTCATCGAAGCTTGGAGTGTTACTAACCATTCTAAAGACTCGAGATTGTCAAAGAAATGCCAAGTACAAGCACACATAGCACTAATTAAAGCAGGTAACATAGCAGCAGATAAACCCCACCAATAGCGATCGCCCGTTACTTCTCCATATTGCCAAATGAACCAAATAGCAGCGATCCATTCAATGACGCTAGAAACATGAACCATCCAAGTTGGAATTGAGAGTGCATTCATTATTTAGTTATTAGTTGTTAGTTGGTAGGGGCGCAAGGCTTGCGCCCTTACATTTGTTAGTTGTCACCTACTTTTTGTTCCAGCCATTCAATTACCTGCTTACCCAAGCTAACCTTATTTAGTCGATCGATTTCGCGAATTCCTGTAGGACTGGTAACATTTACCTCGGTTAAATAGCCACCAATGACATCAAGTCCGACAAAATATAGACCATCAGCTTTTAATCGATCGGCAACAGTCGCACAAATTTCTTTTTCTCTCTCGGTAATATCGACTTTAGCAACTCTTCCTCCCACAGCCATATTACCCCTAAATTCGTTACCTGTAGGAATCCGATTAACTGCCCCAATAGGTTCGCCATCTAGGAGGATAATTCTTTTATCTCCTTCTGTAGCTGCGGGCAAATATTCTTGTACCATTACTGGTTCTTGTCCCTGTCTGGTACTAATTTCAATTAAAGAATTAAAATTGCGACTGCCCGCCTCTAAAAATAAGATGCCTTCTCCTCCTTTTCCGCCCAAAGGTTTGAGTACAGTTTTTTGTTTGGCTGCAACAAATTTAGCAATTACCGTTTTATCTTGACTAACAATAGTTTCGGGAATGACAGAGGGAAATTGCAGGGCGTATATTTTTTCGTTGGCAGCCCTTAAGCCTCTAGGAGAATTGATCGCTAAAGTCTTTTCTGGATCGATGAAATCGAGAATATAGGTAGCATAAAGGTAAGGAATGGTAACAGGAGGATCGGTACGCATAAAGACCGCATCCATTTCTTCTAGAGAAGTCAAGACACTTGTGCCTAACTTATACCAATCTTTATCTATTTGCCAATGCCCTTCTACTAACTTAACTTGTTTTAGCTGCACTGGTGTAAGATACGCCCAAGCTTTACCTTCGATCGCACTTAACTGATTTGCTTGTGTAATCCAAACCTGATGACCCAAAATCTGCGCAGCTTCCATTATGGCTACACTTGTATCATGTCCTGGGTCGAGTAAAGATATTGGATCGATGATAAATGCTAATTTCACACCCTCTGTCCTACCCAAAAATTAAGATAAACGCTTTAAAACTGTATAACTAACTCGCACTCTGTTCAAGTAGGGAATCTAATTCTCCCTCACTATTTAAAGCGTAAAGATCGTCGCAGCCTCCAATATGGCGATCGTCTATAAAAATTTGCGGTAAACTTCTTCTACCATTAGACCTTTGTGCCATTTTTTCTCTTGCCTCTTCATCCCCATCAATACAATATTCAGTGTAATCTACATTTTTTTTGTCTAATAGGGCTTTAGCACGAATACAAAAAGGACACATACTCCAAGTGTATATTTCTACCATGGCAGTCATAAAATAGCTCAAAGGTTAAGTAACGTTACAACTATTTTATTTTATGGGTATTCTTTTTGTTTAAAAATTTAGTTAAATAGCAGAGGTACTTTTTTGTGCTTCTTGCCAGAGTTGAGTAAGCAGGATCTCTGTTTTTGTACTTAAAGAAGAGATAAAAACCCCTTCCTCACTAGTTTCGTCTGATGTTACCCAAGTTCCTCCTAGACTAATTTCTAAATATTCAGCATCACTGACATTTATTTCGATATTTTGATTATTCTCTAGCTTTAAAGTATTTATCTCTTTCCAATAAGGTAAATCTTTGGGGATTGAAAAAGAAGCAGTGCTAGGTTCGACATAAATACTAGTAGATGCACGCAAACATAATACTACCCTTAGATTTAGCCAATTATCTAAAGGGTCATCCAAGCGTTCTAGGTAAAAATTATTATCTGTATAAGTAAGTTTCAACATCAGTTTTGCCTCTATACCTTAGAAATCAACGGCTCTATAATCTATCGTTTTTTTTACTAACTATTCTGCAAATCAATGGGCTACAAAAAACCTTCTCAAATCTGCCCAGCCTTTGCCACCGTGCGGGGTAAAAGTCCTTAGTTTAAGTATCTATGTATAAAATCCCGCACGGTGGCAAGCCAAAATCAATAATTTTACTGATGA
>JBFRWK010000059.1:0-121436 GCA_051439545.1 Xenococcaceae cyanobacterium
CCGCGGTCAGAATAATGTCCCCAATGCCGATCGGTTCTACTCCTAAAAGCTCATCCAGTTTATCTGTTTGAGATGTATCTTTACCATTAAAATAGTTAACGGGACTTTGAAAAAAACTAGGTTCAAACAGGGGTGAAAGCCTGATCTAACACTGGTTTAACATCAAAACAACTAAAACCTTAATATATCTAGGTTTCAGACTATTTTACCTATTCGAGTTAAAATCGGCGTCTGGTGAGGCTTTCACCCCTTTTTGATCGGTAAAAATTGTCAAAGTCCCGTTAATCCAAACACTTGAATCTACTATAATCATTGGTTGGTTCTCATCTCTTCAAGATCGCCATCCCATTTAAGTTTGCCTTTTAGTTCTTTGATTTGCTTTTGTTGGTTAAGTCTGACTAATGTTTTTAATCCAAGTTCGACAACTTCTTTTTTTGTTTTTAAGCCAGTAGCCTGCAAAGCCTCATTCATCAACTTTTCGTCGATTACAATATTAGTTCTCATTTTTATAGACCTGATGTGTATCGATCTTAATTTTTATACACATTGTATCTGTTACGGTGACAAATAACCCGACTTCAGTATGGATGCAGCACGTGCCTACGGCGATCGAAAAGTTAAAAATAAAGTTAGATATAAACTTATGTGTCAGAATTAAACTTCTGATACAAGTAAAGTAAAGCGATCGATATGCTAATTGAAGGAAAAAAATACACTTATCGCCAATTAATGGAGGAAACAGGTTTATCGAGAAGTACTCTACACAGACGGATTAAAGCTTTAAAAGAATCGGAAGTACCTTTAACGATTGGTGCAATTGTTCGGTTTCCTACTATTTGGTCATTTCACGATAAGGATGGGACATACTATTCCTCTAAAACTGATTATGCGGTCAAAAATCGTATTCCTTATTATCAGATGTTTCAAGATTTGAATTATGACACAAAATAATTGTCTACTTTGGGTCTGGTGTAGTATATGTTGGGCTAAGAATCATCAATTCATTATTTCCTTTTGCGCGAATGGCTAACACAGGCGGACGTCGATCGCGATCTGCTTTTGGAGGTAGCGCAGGAAATAAATAAAACCAGCCGTTGTTTTCCAAAAGTAAACGCCACACTCTGGGATTGTCTGGTGTGGATACATCATTGGTTTCCCGACCTCGCAAATAATCGAATAGCCCCTTATCTCCAATAATCCGATAGCCTTCCAAAGAAGGATTGAGGAATATATTATCGAGGTTGCGCCCTAATACTGAACCCTTCTCAGGAGTTACCAAAGTAACCACAGGCAATAGAGAGGTATCGTTGATGGCATCTCGGCGAGCGTCGATAGTTCCCTGAATGCGAGCTAACCAAAACAGAGCGACTAACAGCCAAGTTACGATAATAGTATCATTGCGGAGCGATCGAGGAAAAACTTCTGCTAATGAGCGCAGAATTTGTGCCAGCTTATACCCGTGAAGTTTCTGAGCGTATTTTCTCCAGCAAAATGTCCCTTGATTTGAGTGATTCACTCCTGAAGAATTGAGTGGTTGAAGCAACCAGATAGTGAATTTCATCAGAATAATTGTAGCGATAACAACTAATGCTGTTCTCCCAAATACCCAGATATCTCCCAGAAAAACTTGGATAGGAACAAAAAGGAACGATCTGAGGGGTAAGTTAAGTCGAGTAATTTCTAACTTAAAAAAGCCGTAATACGCCCAGCGATAGAGCCAACCTGTAAAATAGAGAAATATGCCTAGCAAACCAATCAGACTAGCAAATGTTCCTAAAATCTTGGGTTCGTTAGGTGATTGAGGAGTATTGGACATGGGCTATTTGAGAATTAAGCTAGGTTCTATATTAGAGGATATCTGAAAAGTTTTTTTATACTGGATTTTGCCCCCCTAACCCCCCAAATCTGGGGGGAAAAGAGTATTTATTGGTTTAAAGTCCCCCAAAGTTGGGGGATTTAGGGGGCTATCCCAAATTTAATCTGCATAAGTTATTAACCGCTTCCCTATTATTATTAAAGAGCGTGTTATTCTGCCAATTTTGAATTGATGGATTGAGGCAAGCAGAGGGAGTAGGGGAGCTTTCAAGTGTATGATTTTTAGATTTGATAGCTGAAAACAAGACAAGAGGGACAAGGAAGATGGGGAAGACAAGGAAGAAAAGCTCTTTCTTTCGTTCTAATTGCGATCGGCATTTATGAATTTATTAAAAACATACACCTGAAAGGAGCAGAGGAGGAATAGGGAAAATTTACCAAAATTTATCCTTCACAGCAATCTTAACGAACTACTAGTAAATTAGATGTCGAACAGTTTATGAAAGTTTTTCTTAAAGTACTGGTTGTTACTCTTTTTGCATCGATAACGGGATTAACAGGCTCTGCTTCCCCACCGCCAAGTCATCAGAATAAGTTAGCTCAAGTCAAAAATGTCTCTCCACAGGATTCCTCCATCTCGGTATTTTTACCCCAGGGGGCAAATGTAACACTGAAAAAGGGAAACTCGATGTCTGGAAAATTGACAGAGATAGATCCGCAGGCGGAAGAGATTAAGCTGGAGTTAAGTGGTGAATCGACAACTGTAGAGATCGCAGAGATCGAGAAAGTAGAGTTTAGCGGTGATGTTATTTTAGGCTGTGGCAATTCTGATTGCAAGATAGTTATTCGGGGTGATGAGGATGAGACATCCTCAGGCAATAATCAAAAAACTTGGAGTGAACCCCTGACTAATTTTAGGGTAATTAATCCAAGCACGGGAGAAGCTCAAATTAAACTGACATCATTACCTAAGTTGCAGTTGCGGGGAATTCTTTCAGTAGCTTCTAGTAGTTTTTATGTAGTAAAGGAGATTCAATTTGATAATGATTTGGGGAAGATTATGCTGAAGGTAACACCTCGTTAGCTGTTGAATCTCTCCGAGAGTGAAGGGTAGAGATTCTAGCTCTTAGCTTTTAGTTGGAAAAGACTTGAGAAAATAATTAGGTAACGAGGAAATCATCAAATGAAACGAATTTTAGGCGGAATTTTCGCTTTTGGTGTCTGTTTGACTCCAATAACTTTATCGTCGATCGTACAACCGAGTTGGGCGCAAACGCAGAATTTAGAGACGAAAATCCAGCAACTTAAACAGCAAGCATTACAACAATCTCAGCAAGGAAAACCCTTACAGTCGATAAAAACATTGCAGCAGTTGCTTACAATTGCCCGACAGATAGGAGATAGGAAATTAGAAGCGTTTGCTTTCTTGGGAATGGGGTTCAACTACCACAAGATCGGGCAACCCCAGGAAGCCTTGAAGTACTACCAGCAAGCCTTACCTATCTCTCAGTCAGTGGGCGATCGCGCTGGGGAAGCTGTTACTCTCAATAATATCGGTTTAGTCTACGACAAGATCGGGCAACCCCAGGAAGCCTTGAAGTACTACCAGCAAGCCTTACCTATCAGTCGGGAAGTGGGCGATCGCGCTGGGGAAGCTGTTACTCTCGATAATATCGGGGCAGTCTACGACAAGATCGGGCAACCCCAGGAAGCCTTGAAGTACTACGACCAAGCCTTACCTATCTCTCAGTCAGTGGGCGATCGCGCTGGGGAAGCTACTACTCTCAATAATATCGGGGCAGTCTATCGAGATACTAACCAACCCTCTAAAGCAATCGAGCATTTGGAGCAATCGTTAACAATTACTCTAGAAATGCGTCGTGGTTTGTTGAGGGAACATCGAAAAGACTTTTTGGAGGCTGAAAGAGGAACTGCGATCGCTCTTACAGATATTCTCATCAAGCAAAACCAACGTGACAAAGCCTTTGAATGGATAAACCTAGCGACTACTACCGATCTTGCTGACTACACTCGCTTAATTGATGCGCAAGTAGCCAACCCTGAAGCCCAAAAAGCCATTGACGACTGGAAAGCCGAAAATCAGCAACTTGAATTTCTGCGCCAGCAATTACAAGACGAATTTTCAGAAGAAAAAGTAAGACAAATTAGGGAATTGGAGGCAGAAGTCAATCGACAAGCAGAAGCCATCGCCGATCGTTTTCCTGAAGTAGCAGAATTGTTTGAAACCCAACCCACCGATATTACTCAACTGAGAAATAATATTCCCCAAGACACCCTAGTTATTCAACCTGTCTTACTTACAGGGATCTCAAATGTCCCCAATACCGTGGCTTTTTTTCTGTTAACCCAAGACACCCTTGAAGTCATCCAAACTGACATCAACCCCCAGGAATTCAATGAACTCCTTATGTCCTTTAATCTTTTTAAGATTTTTGATTTTAGTAAGGTTCTGATAATCAGGAATGGTTTGAAATACTAGCGTTTTTATTTCTGAATAGATGGATGTTTTTTTTAGTTTTTTAAGGTCTTTAGTGAAGCTAGGAAGATATTCAGTTTTCATTCTTCTTCTAGTGCTTTTAATGCTTCCTCTCGACTCATTGGTGTTTCGTTAATAGTAGTTTTCATAGCTTGATAAAGTGCCTCATCTTCCAAACTTTCTAATAAATGTTGATAGTCTTCAAAATTAATAATGACTTGACGAATATTACCTTGAGTATCAGTAATTAATTCTTGAGCAAAAGGATAGTTACTATCGATCATTTTTATCCTGTGAAAATTTAATTGATTTTTGAAGTTTCTGACATGGGGTCATTTTAAACTGTCTTTCCCTCACTTTTTTTGTATCTCAACTTTAGTAACTAACTTAATCTATTAAATGTGTCAATATTTTAATTCTGACACAAGATTAACTGGCTCAAACTCGATCGAGCGATCGATAGGGCTTGGGTGGTAACTCAACCAGAATTTTATCCCCCGATCGAACTTCTCCACTCACGGTTACAATACTCATAACTCCTGCTTTACGAATTAGATTACCTTTCTCATCGTAATCGAGTACGGCATTCATCAAACCCGCTTGAAAACCATTTAGTTGAGCGCAAGGATTACGTAAACCAGTTACTTTAACTACTGCCCTATCTCCGAGATACAATAAGGTATCGGTAGGTAATTCGAGTAAATTAATTCCGCGAGTAGTAATATTTTCTCCCATATCTCCAGGAGATACATTAAAACCACTATTATTTAACTCATCATGAAGTTCAGAATGGATTAAATGCACTTGTCTTAAATTTGGCTGTGTGGGGTCTTTTTTTACTCGCGATCGATGTTTTACTGTCTTGCCTAAATGTGCGTCCCCTTCTACCCCTAATCCTGCTATCAGTCTGATGCTGTCTCGATTACTTTTACTAAATGTATGGGTTGTGCTACGACTTACAGCTATAACTACTCCATTCATTCCTGTCTCAACTTTATACAAGATTTGAATTTTGTTACCTAGAATTTTTAGAATGAGACTATGTAGTTGGATTGTTTCATTAATTAATATAACCTGTTCTGTTCTCTACTTTTCTTCTTCAATAAAACTAATTGATTTATGTGTCAAAATTTAAACTATGACACAAAATTAACCATCGAGAATTAATTATATAGTTATTGAGAATACCGAGATATTATGAACAATTCGATCGCAACACAAATTATTGAGGCAGAAGAACAACTCAGACTTGCTATACTTAGTTCTGATGTAGAGGCTCTCGATCGTTTGCTTTCACCCGAACTTATTTTTACCAATCATCTCGGTCAAGTTTTAAGTAAAGAAGACGATCTTATGGCTCATCGATCGGGAATAGTTAAAGTGCAAGTGTTGACACCTTCCGAGCAACACATTCAAATTAAGGGAGCTATGGCGATCGTTTCTGTCAGAATGCACTTATTTGGTAGTTATGATGGTGTCACTTCCGATAGTGATTTTCGCTTTACTCGTATTTGGACTCTTTCTGCTAACAATATTTGGCAAGTAATTGCTGCTCATTCTAGTATTATAATTTAGCTGTCTTTTAAGTAATAAGTAATAAGTAATTAATAAGCAAATAATACTAAAGTGGTTTAACCAATACTGATATTAATCAATAAAAAAATAATACTATGACCGATAAAAGAAGCTATATACAAAAGCTTTTGGGCATAAATGATGAGATGGAAGTTAAGTTAAGAGAAACGCATAAGAGTAATATTACTATCGATCGTAATCTTAAAGAAAGTAGTCTAGAATTAAAGCAAAAAAGTAATAAATTAAGTTTAAGCAATAGTAATGACCGTGTAAAAATGCGTTTATTTCTGCGTAAAGAAACTAGAGATAGACTCCATATCTATAAGATAAACACTGGTGAAAATATCAGCGATATCGTGGATGCTGCTGTTACTGCTTATCTAGATCGGATTTCTTAAAACCTCTTATAAAAGTAAATTAGTTGTTAGTTGTTAGTTGTTAGTATTATTTTCATTCAACTTTAGTATTCTAATCAAACTCTAGCCCATATCGATCGCAATAGTCTAGTATCATTAGCTTTAGCTGCTCTTCTGTGGGAGCAATAAATTTCGAGCGATTGCTTTTGACTGGGGTAGTGATTGCCTCTTTGATATTCCTTCCCTGGTGTATTCAAAGATTCTAACCAGCGATCGCAAATTGAAACAGTAGTATAATTGGGGTGTTTTTTGACCCGTTGCCTCATAGCTCTATAAGTATTTAAGGTGCGAGTATAATAAACGCTAGTCATCTACTTCCTTATTTTAATTCTGCTAAGTTCTGCTTTTAATACTAGCATTAAGAAGATATTTTCTTACCTGAATCTTATTTAGGAGCAATAATTCCTATAAGGGTAGTTATCGGAATTAGAATCCGAAATAAGAAAATATTGTCTTCCAAGCATTCGAGATATCTATCCCTTAAAAGTTGGAACAAAAGCTAACAGCTAAAAACAATAATCTATATGCCCTATCTTAGTTTTTTTTCCTGACAAACTAGCTAAATCCTAAAAGCTGACTAAACTCAACTACCCGACCGATAACTGCTACAGCAGGAGCTTCAAAACCAGTTATTTCTATTTGCTCGATAATACTAGCTAAAGTACCCTTTAACTCTTCTTGTTCTGGACGAGTACCCCAACGAATTAAAGCAATAGGAGTTTCTGGAGGTAGACCGCCTGCGATTAATTGCGGGATAATTTGGGGTAAGTTGTGAACTCCCATATATATCACAATAGTTTCCGAACCAGAAGCGAGGGAATGCCAATTGATTTCGGGACGATATTTACCTACTGCTTCATGTCCGGTCACAAAAGTCACTGACGAACTATAATTACGGTGGGTGATAGGAATACCTGCATAAGCAGGTGCAGCAATACCCGCAGTAATACCAGGAACAACCTCTACACTTACCCCTGCTGCAATCAAATCCTGCATTTCTTCTCCCCCTCTACCAAAGACAAAAGGATCGCCTCCTTTAAGTCTGACTATTACGGCATTAGTCTCGGCCTTAGCAATTAGCAATTGAGTAGTTTCTGTCTGGGGTAAAGAATGACGACCGCGACGTTTACCCGCGTTAATTTGCTCCGCTTGAGGAGAAATCATGGCTAAGATCGCTGGACTTACCAAAGCATCATAAACTACGACATCTGCCTGTTCTAATAAAGTTTTGCCCTTAATAGTCATCAACCCAGGATCGCCAGGACCCGCGCCAACCAAATAAACTTTACCAAGATATTGTTTGAGTTTACTCATATTGATAATACCTCAACAATTAAATTCATTAGTTCGTTAGTCGCGCCTAGAGGTTTACCTAAGAATAATTCAGTATTGGGATAGACTTGCTGCAATCTTTTTACTTCTGTGGCGATCGCGTCGGTAATTTTACCTGGAAACAGAAAATAGGGGACGATAGTAATTTTTTGTTTCTGTTGGGAAATTAATATTTCTATTTGCTCTTGCAGACTAGACTTGACCGAGTAGTAAGCAATCTGCGCTTCTAATTGAATAGCCAAATTTGTCAACCATTCATTACCTCCAAGATAGCTGGTTCCGTGAGTTAAGAGAATTTTGCCATTGTGGGGTAAGCGATCGAACTGTTTACGCAAAATTACTAACATTTGCGGATAACTGCCCAAATATGGTAATAGTTCTAGTTTTATGCCTGGAGCTAAACGACTTTGTACTGGGGTAATTTCAGCAGGAATATCTTCACAAACATGAACTCCAGGTACTAAAAATAACGGCAAAATTTTTAACCGTTTACAACCTCGTTTTTGTAAAAATTTTGCATATTTTTCAAGTTTTTTTTGTAAAGATATAGTAGTTAATTCTAGAGAACCAACATCAACCAGGGGAATTCCTTTGTTTCCCGAACTATCTACTACATTAGTATTTGCAGAAAACATTTTTCCAGTATAATTACTGATATTAATGTGATTCTCTAATTCTGTTCGTTGTTGGGAATATTTACTCTGGGTTAATATTGACTCATCAGTTATTTGTTTATTGAGGGAGCGTATCAATTCTGACAACAACAGATGTGGTCGTCGATCGCGACTGCCATGAAAAACCAAAAAATAGCCGATGGACAAAACTGAACTCAATCCACTTAAAAGTACTTATTTAGACTGAATATAATACCTGAAGAATGATACTTTCTCAATAGCCAATTGCCATAATCCGCATAAGTGTTGATTTCTCAACCCAAAAGCGCGAATATTATAAATAATTTATGACTAAAGAATATTGACGATAACAAATAATATCTTCCTGAGAAAAATATACTATGACAAATAATAACTATAACAATAGCAGTACGAAGAGTTATCCCTCATTATCGGGGCAACAAGGAGAATCCAGAGAGGCGATCGACTTAAATATAAATTCATATTTAATTAAGGTTAGAAGGCGTTGGCTACCAGCCTTAACTGTATTTTGCACCACAATGATCCTGGCAGCTTGCATCGTTCCTACCCTCAAAAAAACTTATCAGGCAGAAGGCAAATTGTTATTCAAGCAAAACAACGCTTCTACATTAACTGGGGTAGGAGAAGATATAAACACTTTAAAGCCTTTACTTAATAATCAGACTCCTTTAAGTACTCAGATGCAGGTAATCACTTCCGATCCTGTATTGCTACAAACTATTGAAAAATTAGAACTAGAAGACGATGACGGCAATCCGCTTAAGCCAGATGATTTTGAAAAAAGATTATCCCTCAAGCTTATTGGTGGTAGCGATGTTATCGAGGTCTCCTACGCAGATGAGAATCCAGAAACAGCAGCAGCAGTAGTTAATACTTTGATGGATGTTTATATCAAAGAGCAAATCAAAGGGATTCAATCAGAACCAGCTAGTGCTAAAGAATTTATCAATCAACAACTACCCCAAGTAGAATCTAATGTTGCCAAAGCAGAATCTGCTTTAAGAAAATTTAAAGAAGCTAATAGTGTCATCGATCTTCAGCAAGAAGCCCAATCGACAGTTTTACAAATAGCTAATTTGAATCGAGATATTGCTGGAGTCGCTGCCCAGTTACAAGGCTCTATAGCTCAATCTTCTGCCTTACAAGGACAATTGGGTATCAATTTACAACAAGCAATCTCCCTCTCTCAGATAGCTAACTCCCCTACGGTTCAAAGTATAATGAGCGAGCTACAAACTACCGAATCTCAACTAGCTCAAGAAAGACAGAGATTTAAAGACCAACATCCTAGCATTGTCAGCTTAGAAGACAAAAAAGCCGATCTTAATAACCGTCTCAAACAAGAAATTAGACGGGGGGTAGGACAAGATTTAAATATCTCTCAAGGCTTACTTCAAGGTAACAATAATAATCGGGAAAATCAGCTAGAGCAATTTATTAATTTAGAAATTCAAAAACTCAATCTTCAGAAACAATTAGCCTCTCTTTATCAAACTCAGCAACAGTACTTAGTTAGGGCAAAAGAGCTTCCTAGGCTAGAAACAGAAGAACAAGATCTCTTACGTCAAGTTAATGCTGCTCAGGCTACCTATGAAACTCTGTTAAACAGTCTTCAAGAAGTCACACTAGCAGCAGATCAACAAACACCAAATGCAGAAATTATTGAAAGTGCGATCTTGCCAGAGGAAGGTAGCTCTGGAGCTAAATTAGTTCTAGCTGGGGGCTTTTTGTTGGGGATATTGCTAGCTAACGTCTCAGTTTTATTACTAGAGATGCAAGATCGTTCCCTAAGAAATGTTACCGACATCAAAGAAAAATTCCCTTACAAAGTTTTGGGGATTATTCCTCAAGAGCCAGAAGCAAGTCAAAATAGGGTAATAGTGCAACAGGAGCCTGATTCTTTTACTAGCGAACTATATCGTATGATTCAGGCAAATATGAAATTTATGGCAACAGAAAATGCCCCTCAAGTCATTCTCATGACTAGTTCTCTGCCAGAAGAAGGAAAATCTACAATTAGTGCTAATCTAGCAGCAGCGATCGCCCAATTAGGTAGGCGAGTGTTATTAATTGATGGCGATCTCAGAAAACCTTCTCAGCATCATCTTTGGGGACTGAGTAACCAGTTTGGAGTTAAAGATGTAGTCGAGCGCACTCAAGACTTTGACACCGCTATTTCTCAGCCTATGGCCAAATTAGATGTTTTAACCGCAGGGGCAGTACAATCTAATCCTCTCTCATTTTTAGATTCCCCAGAGATGAGTAGCATTGTTTTAAAAGCCAGACAAGAATACGATCTGATCTTGATTGATGCTCCTCCTTTACCTGTGACTGCTGATGTCTTAACTCTTTCTAAACTGGTAGATGGGATTCTGTTCGTCAGTCGTACGGGAATAGTAGAGCAAGAAAGTGCCGATTTAGCCCTAGAAACTCTTGCCAGTATTAATAAACAGGTAGTTGGGATGATTATCAATGGCGTTAAGAAGAAAGAATTTGAAAATTATTCTTACTCTGCTAAGTATGGTAAACGCTACTTCAATAAAAAAGCAGTGGCTGAAAAAAATGGCAGCTTGAACAAATCTAGTAGTAAACTCTAAGTTTAGACATAGCTAATAGTAGTACGCTTAACAGACAATCTTCGTCTTTGTTAGATAGGCGAAGATTATTATTGTTTTCGGAGGTTGAATTCATATTTCCTCAAACTTAAGTTGTTTACTAAGATAGCAGCATAAGAGAGAATAAGAATTGGTAAAAAATAACAAGCGATCGCTCCCCATGAGTATACAACTGCGTGTTTATGTCCCCGAACATCCTCTGATAGAGCATTGGTTGGCTGTAGCTCGTGATGCCAATACTCCCTCAGTTTTATTTAAAAGTGCCATGACAGAATTAGGTCGTTGGTTAACTTATGAAGCCGTACGTACCTGGCTACCCACAATGGCAGCTAAAGTGCAAACACCTTTAAGAGAATGTGATGCTACTTTAGTTAATCCTGAAGTGCCAATGGGGATCGTACCAATTTTGAGAGCGGGTTTAGCTTTACTCGATGGAGCGCAAACTATTCTACCCATCGCTTCTACTTATCATCTAGGTATAGTTCGCGATGAAGAAACTCTCAAGCCTAGATGTTATCTAAACAAATTGCCTCAAAAATTTACGCCTCAAACCCATATACTCATTCTCGAACCAATGTTGGCAACAGGAGGCTCGATTATGACCGCAATGACTGAAATAACTAATCGAGGGGTAGACCCTGCTTTAATCAGAATTGTCTCTGTAGTAGCTGCTCCTCCTGCTTTACAAAAATTAAGTGCTGCTTATCCTAATTTAAATATTTATACAGCAATTATTGATGAAGGAATAAACAGTAAAGGATATATCGTCCCTGGATTAGGAGATGCAGGCGATCGCGCTTTTGGGACATAGTCAAGCGCGACTTGTAGCAAAAGCAGAATATCTCATTTACTCTAAAGAGAAGAAGCTGTAAATATAGTTAAGGAAATAAAGAGGGTTATGAGTCGACAAGATGGTTTTGGGAATGGCTTTGTAATCGGTTCGATTGTCGGTGGTCTTATTGGCGCAGTTTTAGGTACAGTAATGGCATCTCGCCAAGAAAACAAATCTATAGCAGAAGAACCAACTTTAATCGAAGCTGGCGGGCAAACGAAATTTACCACAGAAGAAAGTGTTGAAACCGCACGTCATAGTTTAGAAGATAAAATCGCACAGTTAAACTTGGCGATTGATGATGTACGCCAACAACTAAGCAACGTTAATAGTGGCAAAGAAGCTAAAGAATAAAGCTACTGATTTGGCTATGTCATAGTTTAGTTTATCTCTTGGGATTGGGTACTCTCTCTATTCCTTGAGGTATAGTCTCGGCATTAATACTCAAAGAAGAATAATAGCCAATAGCTGATAGAGGTAAAGTTAAAGTGATAATAGCAACAATCATTCCTAGTATTCCTGCCCACCTCTGGTGAGGAGTGTCAGAACTACTACTTATTTGCTCACTAGATTCCATATAAACAAAAGGGATATTTAGGAAATTCCCACTCGAAAGGGCTAAGTATAGTTCTTTTATCTATACATATTACAATTTTAACGATTTATCGTGAGCAGTTGGTGTTCTTTGCAACTATTCTTAGTTAATTTATTTTTTAGTTCATCTTAGTGCGATGATGCAGCAAGATTCTTTTCAACATATTTCCGTTCTCAGTCACGAATTAATAGCAGGTTTACAGGTTGCTCCAGGAAAAAACTATTTAGATGCTACTGTCGGTGGTGGTGGTCATAGTGAGCAAATTCTTGCTGCTGCCAAGAATGTTCGAGTTATAGGAATCGATCGCGACCTCCAGGCGATCGCAGCAGCTAAAATAAGACTAGCCGATTATTATCCCCATCAAATTCAGTTTTGGCATGGCAATTATGCTAAGTATCAACCTCAAGACTTACTATTTGACGGAATTATTGCCGATTTGGGGGTAAGCTCTCCTCAATTAGATACACCAGAAAGAGGGTTCAGTTTTCGCCATACTGCCCCCCTAGATATGCGGATGGATGAAACACAATCTCTTACTGCAAAAGAAATTATCAATCATTGGCAAGAAAAACAACTCGCCGATATTTTCTTTGAATATGGGGAAGAAAGATTTTCTCGTCGTATTGCGCGGAGTATTGTTAGAGAACGTCCTTTTCAAGCTACTACCGATTTAGCTAATGCCATCGCTCGTGCTGTTCCCTCTAAATATCGTTACGGTAGAATCAATCCAGCTACTCGTGTTTTTCAGGCTTTACGTATTGCAGTCAACCAGGAACTACAATCTTTAGCTGATTTTTTAAGCCTAGCTCCTCATTGGCTTAAACCAGAAGGTCTTATTGCTATTATCAGTTTTCATAGTCTGGAAGATCGGATTGTTAAACATCACTTTCGCGATTGTGAATTACTCGAAGTCATTAATAAAAAACCAATTACTGCCCAACTAGAAGAACAGAAACTCAATCCTCGTTCTCGCTCTGCAAAATTAAGATTTGCTCGAAGAAAAGTTTAACTTGTTCTTAACCTCAGTGGTCATCAAAAGGGAATACAATTAATGTTTGTATTATGGGTTTGAAGTATATTTTGATACCTTGTCTTCCTACCAAACAATGGTAAATATTAGTTTACGCTTAACACTTCTACTCAAAAGCTTTTTTATCTAAAAGCTTAAATAAAATTTATTAGGCTACTTTTTTGAAAAAATAGTAGGTAATAAACGGATTTTAGAAGTAATTAGGGCTAAAACAATCGATTGTTAAAATTTAATGGCTTTTTACCGCCAATTAAATCGCAATTTTCAAGTTTACGTCTTTTATGTTCTCGGACATCAATACATCAATTAAATTTGATATATTAGCGAGTAGAAGTATCGCCAAAATATAAAAAACTTATCTAGAGACTTCGATCGATGACATTAACTTGGTTAGATTTTGCAACTCGTCTTTTTCTAGCATTTATTCTCGGTGCTGGAATTGGCATAGAGAGACAATGGCTCAAAGCAAGATCGGTACTAAAAACAAACGTATTGGTTTCTTTGGGGGCAGCGATGTTTGTCATGATGGCAGCGATGATTGAAGGGGATAGTAGCCCTACTAGGGTTGCAGCCCAGGTAGTGTCTGGAGTAGGTTTTCTGGGAGCAGGGGTAATTTTAAGAGAAGGAGCTAGTGTAAGGGGGATAAATACCGCAGCAACTTTATGGTGTGCTGCTGCCATTGGCTCATTAATCGGTTCTGGTTTTTTATTACAAGCCTATTTTGGCACTATAGCAGTTATTGGGGCGAATTTGCTTTTGCGACCTGTAGTGCAAATGTTTCAACCAAGAGAAGAAAACGTAATAATTCATAATGAATCGCTCGATTTAAAAAACGGAAGTAGAATTAAGAATGAATTACCCTCAAAAGAAGAATTAGAACAAGTATTAGCAGCACCAAATTATCCAGAAACCAGATATCGCTGTCGTTTACTCTGTCAATCCGAGGCAGAATCTCATGTACTTGCTTTACTACTACAATCTGTTAGAGAAAAAGGATTAATTTTAACAGCTATACATAGTAAAAATATAGAAGATGAAGATGTAGAAGATTTAACAGAAGTAGAGATCAAGGCAGATTTTCTTTCAGAAGGACGTAGCGATGAACTAGAAATGTTAGAACAGGTAGTAAGCCAACTGAAATTCAAAGCTAGGGTTAATCGAGTTAGCTGGGAATTTACTAGTCTTCGCGCTTGATAGTGAATCAGATAAATATTTAGTATTGTGGAAATCGATCGCAGTAAAATTAAAGCATTTGCTCATTCTTTAGGATTCGATCGAGTAGGCATTGCGAATGTAGATAGCGAAAAACAAGATTTAGCCCAAACTCATCTACAAGAATGGCTCGATCTGGGCTACCATGGGGATATGGAGTGGATGAAAAACCCCAAACGCAGAGATATTAGAGCTTATATGCCCGAAGTTATTTCTGTAATTTGTGTAGCTCTAAATTACTATACTCCCCATCAACACTCAGACAACAAAGACTATGGAAAAATATCTCGCTATGGTTGGGGTAGAGACTACCATAAGGTAATGAAGCGAAAATTAAAACAGTTTAGTCGCTGGTTGCAAAATCAAGGAGAAGGCCTTAAAACTCGCTACTATGCAGATACGGGAGCAGTGCAAGATAAAGCCTGGGCGCAAAGAGCAGGAATTGGCTGGATTGCTAAAAATAGTAATTTAATTACTCGTAAATATGGGAGTTGGGTTTTTTTAGGAGAGATTTTAACTAATGTATCGATCGAGCCAGATCCACCTCATACTTCCCATTGTGGTACTTGTACTCGTTGTTTAGAAGCTTGCCCGACTCAAGCGATTACCAAACCCTTTGTCGTAGATGCCAATCGCTGTATAGCCTATCATACGATCGAAAACAGAGCCGAAAAATTGCCAGAATTAATTACTAAGAAAATGTCTGGATGGGTAGCTGGCTGCGATATTTGTCAGGATGTTTGTCCTTGGAATCAGCGTTTTGCCAGAGAAACAGATATCCCCGATTTTCAGCCTTATCCTGAAAACATTAAACCAAAATTAACAGAACTAGCGAATATTTCAGAAGAAGAATGGGATCGTCGTTTCCGAGGCTCGGCATTAAGGAGGATCAAGCCAAAAATGCTACGACGCAACGCCTATGCTAATCTATAATAAAAGAATATCATAACTTAAAATTAGCATTTAAGTTTATTTATTTATTTACTCCTCAAACAATATTGAAACTCGATGAACCACAAAACGATTGTCTTTGATTTTGATGGCACGATCGCAGATACCTATGAACGACTTATTAAATTAGCTAACGAATTAGCAGATGAGTTTAATTATAAACCTATTTCTCAAAGTGAATTATTAAAACTAAAAAACTTAAGTTCGTGGGAAATTATCAAGCAGGCGCAAATTCCGCTCTTTAAAATTCCTTTTTTATTTAAAAGAATCCAAAAAGAACTAAGTAAAGAAATTAAACAAACAAAGATTTTTCCTGAAATAAAAACCGTTTTACAAAAACTGAAAGCTCGAGATTATCAACTAGGAATTATTACATCCAATACAGAAAAAAATGTGATAAATGTCTTAGCTAACTATGAATTGAGTTATCTTTTTGATTTTATTTATGCAGAGACAACTATTTTTGGTAAACATAGAATAATTGATGAAGTAATTAGAACAAAAAAGATCGACCGAGGAGATCTAATTTATGTAGGAGATGAAACCAGAGATATAAGATCGGCACAAAAAAGCAGAGTGGCAATTGTCGCTGTCGCCTGGGGCTTTCATTCTCGGGAAATTTTAGCTAAACAAAAACCAGAATTTATAGTCGATCGACCCCTAGAATTATTAGATGCCATTACTCAATGGCATGATTCTTGGCAAACAGAGATAGTTAGCGAGTTAAGAACTCAACAATTAACAAAAACTGTATAAAAAGCTTAGTGGAGGTTAATTAAATAAAATATTTTGTCAATGCGATCGTCTGATGTTACTCCAGACTTTTTGCTATTTGCTCAACACGGATGGGCTGATAATCATAAAAGTCTGAGTAAGCTAACCCAAGAGTTAGTCAATGATAATACACTACTAATAGCTCCTAGTTTGGGGATAATTAAAACTTTTATTAGAATTCTACCTCTAGTAAAAGCAGTAGAAAAAATTGCTAAGCAAACAATTAGTCAGTATCCAGAAACGCCAATAAAGATTATTGGTCATTCGATGGGTGGATTGATTTGGTTAGAAGTACTTCAACGTAATCCCCAGTGGTGGCACCAAGTACATTCTCTGGTTTTAATTGGTTCACCTGTAGGTGGTTCAGATGTAGCTCGTCTAATCGATCCGTTAGGAATAGGTATTGGTATGGCTAAGGATTTAGGTAAAAATCGCCGTCCTCTAGCCGAACAAATTGCTCGAAATATGCCAACTTTAACGATCGCCAGTAATCTCGATGCTGGTACTGATGGATTAGTTAATTTAGAAACCACCAAGTTTGCTTACTGTAATTTTGTTTGTCTTTCGGGAATAGCTCATGCAGCCTTGAGATATCATCCCCACGTAGTTCCTATAATTCAAGATTTTTGGGCTAATCCTACTCCAGGAGTTCCCCCAGAATCTAATTTAGTAACCAAATTAATCGATCGTTTACGCTCTATTCCAGGTATAACTGATGGACATTGGCGAGATTTTCCCCGTTCCCAGGTATGTATTAATTTACCAGA
Organism: Xenococcaceae cyanobacterium; assembly: GCA_051439545.1. GTDB lineage: Bacteria > Cyanobacteriota > Cyanobacteriia > Cyanobacteriales > Xenococcaceae > JASJDJ01. Next base: position 17,068 of record JBFRWK010000059.1, read on the forward strand.
AGGACTAAGCATTCGTACCTGGAAAAATTCTTTAGGAGTAAATCATGTATTTGTAGCCGATAAAAATGAAAAATGCCTCTATGCTGGTTATGTGGGTTGGTTGCACGCTTCGGCTTTACGCCAAACCCTGACAGAAATCAAACGGGAAAATTTTAAATAATGGTAGATTTAGCTCAAAAAGCGATCGCTCAAGTACAGCCTTTTGTGCAAACTCTGGAAAAACATAAGGTTTTTCAGCAAAAAATTGCCCTGTGAGAACATCGATAATTTTATCGATTTGCTGTCCACGGGCAAAATTATCCCCGATTGTTTTATTAAAGTAGAAGAAGCTAGAAAAATAGGCTTACTAAATAGTGTGGAGCTACTTAAGTCAATTGAATTCAATCTCAACCTAGAGAAGGAAAATCATGATTCTCATATACTTTTCTTGAATAACAATTCAACATTTCCATTGCAGAAAGAAAAAGTATACCACTATAAATTGGTCTAACCTAAAACTAGAAAACAAGTCCTCTTCTTCTTTGAGGAATTTGTGGGCTAGGAGTTGCTACTTCTTCAGCAGGCACTACTGGAATATAGTCAAATAGTCCCATAACATTGTTAAAAGACATAGAGTCAATATCATCTAATACTTCCTGAGTAATAACAAGACCTTTAAAAGCTGTTAATTCGGGAAGAACTTCTAAAAGATCTGAAGCAACTCCTAACGCAAAACTTCCTCCTTTGATTGAAATCATTTCATCCATCTCTATTTCAGCGATCGAACTAGGAGTTAACTCGCCGATATTGATAGAAGTCATTTTGTTACTCCTTAATCAATGAATTTTACAATCATACTAGCAGTCTAAGGATAGTAAAAAGACTATCCTCAGACTGCTAAGATACAAACAGTTTCAAAATTTTAGATATTTAGATGGGCTTATTTAAAAGCCCATCTTCATCGTTTTGGACTTTTGTAGTTCACACAGGTAAGTAAAACTAGATTTCCTAATTTTTAGCCTGGTGCAAATAATTACTTACTAAGCGGGTAATAATTCATCATAAGATAAGAACAAAGCTGGTGTGGCTATGTAGCCGAAGCTACCACCGTGAAGAGCTTCGGAAACAAATCCATTGAGACCAGCGTAGTCAATAGCTAGGTCTAAAGATTCCTGAACATTTGATAAAGTTCCGCCAATAGGAGTTATGGCAATAGAACGAAAAGTATCAGGTATACCGTAATAGTTTTGAAGAAGACTATCACCACCAAAGATAGAGTCAACTTCATTAGCTTCCATTTCAGTCATATAGCTAGGGTTTAATTCATTAATTGCAATCATTTTGTTTCTCCAAAATTATTTAGCTTAATTCAATTAGTTCGAGTAAATCTTTTTTTGATTACTGACAGTTATTATTGTGCTTCTAACTTCCTAAAAAATCAATAGTTTAACTATTAGTATTTAGCCAATACTCCTGTAATTATGTCTTTTGTTTTTAGATATTTACTACTTAGAATAGACGAGAAAATATAAATTATTATCTTGGATAAGATATTCACAACTCCAATTTGCCGTTTTTGGAGAATTAGTCAAGACAAAAATAATATTTTAAATTAAATAATTATTAATTTTAGTATAACAATAGTCTAAATACAGTGCCAAAAAGAAGTGTATTTAGACCATAGTATTTTAATTGTTTTAATTTTGTTACAAAAAAATAGAGACGGTTTCAAAAACTGTCTCTACTAAACAAAATATTTATTAAGGATTTATCAAAAAGTTAATTGCTTAACTAGCCTGGCACAAATAACTAGAGAACTAAAGTAAATAAGCGATAATGTGGTCGAAGATTCGGGAATTTTAGTAGAGCGAGAGGAAGTAGCAGAATTAGAAGTATAGGCGACAACATTAAAAATAGTAGGTTGAGTTGCTGTGTACTCAAAAGTTCCGCTAATATGATCGTCAGGATTCTGACGATCTTCTAAACTAAAATAGTCAGAGGATTCTTCAGGACTACGATTATAGTTAATAGTGCGGGATCTAGTCTCTTCGGATATTAAATTGGTAGTCAATTCTAGTAAACCGACCTCAATACGGGGGTCATTGGCAGAAAGATGGAGTTGAGGATATAAAGACAACATCAAAATGCCGTTATTAATTTCAACATCAGCAGGTTGAGTGAAAAAATACATTACTTGTGTTTCTGCTACTGTTGTCGTGCTAAAGTCATTTGTCCGACTTTCTAGTGCTGAGGTAGATTGAAAATCAAAAGTAAGTTTTTCTTCTGGTTCTAGAAAAAAGCTGAGATTAATACCAGACTGTCCTACTGTTGAGATAAGGTGATTGGTATGATCGACAGATAAATCACTGGCAGAACTTAAGTTAACAGAAGATAGTCGATCGGGTATAGATTCAGAATAAGTAAAATTGTTTTGACTAAAAACATTACCAGTAACCGAGTCATATTGAAATGGTGCAGTTACAGAGTTTCCCTCGGATTTTGAAGTGAAAAAAGCAGGGATTTGAGGCGCAAGGGAATGGAATAAAACAGGTGTCCCTGTAACGAACATGGGATCGGACTTAATGATGGCAAAATCATTTTTGGTCAGAACATAGGCAAAGGCTGATTGCAAAGGCAAAACTTCTGTAGGTACATGACTGAAGTTGGTCAACTGAAGCGAACTTTGACTTCTAGCTAGGGTAGTTCCATTAGCAGCAGAAATAGCACTAGTTATACTGATGGTAGTAATTCCAATAGATAGTAAAGCTCTGCTAATTATTTTTTGTGTAGATATAAACAGTTTCATAGGTCATCTGTAGGGACGGTTAAGAAACTGCCCCTACAATTATGGATTTGTTAAGAAGCAGATTTAGCTAAGATAGGCTCTTGAGGGGGAATATCTATATTTTTAGAAGTGTCAATTTGAGCGATTTGTTTTTTAATCCAAATAGTAAATGAATCAGCCATAATTTTTTGACGCAGTTGCTCATCTAGTTCTGGTTGGATAATTTCCTCAACAAAAATTAATCGTACTCCCCGTGCAGTGATAATCGGTTTGAGGATAGTAGGAGGAGTAGCAGAAAATACTGCTGCGGATATTTCTGGTTTAAGATGTTTGCGATTGACAAGACCCATATATCCGCCAATACGACGTTTTTCTCGATCTTGAATATATTGATGCGCTACTTCAGGAAAAGATATTTCTCCCTCACTAATAGCGTAGTAAAGTTCCATGGCCAAATCTTCGTCATCAAGAAAAACTTCATAGATAGCTGCTTGAGTAAAATCTAGTTGATTGGCAACAAAGAAAGGTTCAATAGTATCAGCAAATAAGTATTCAGCCAATTTAGTAGAGAGAACCTGGTAGCGAACCAATTCTTCAAAGTTTTCTAAAGTTAAACCATGTTGTTCCAACCATAACCAAGTATCCTCAATTTTGTGTAATTTATTAGCTAGTCGAATGCTATCTGCTGCCTGTTGTAGCTCTTCTGCTTCTGCTGTGATCCCAGCTTCTGCTGCTGCCTGAAGAACAATTTGGCGGGTGGCTATTCCTTGAATAACCGAAGGTAGCTGACAAGATAACTTGATTTGTTCGATTATTGTTTCTGGAGAAATATTGAATGTATGTGACATGAATCTTGCTTTTTTTTGAATGATTTACTTGAATCTAGAAATTACAGGAGTTGCTGTAGTTGCAGAATATTCAGCAATTCTTAACTTCTGGTCTAGATTTCTAAACCGCCTTCTTGTAATTTCTTGAATGGATCGAGAACAAAATCAATTACTTTACGTTGACGGATTAAGATCTCTGCGGTGGCTGTTTGACCTGGGGTAAGGGAAATTGTTTGAGTTGAATTTGGTAATGAATTATTTTCTAATGCCACCTCAATTTCAAAAACTTCCATCTGACCCTGGGGTGTTTCTTTGACCTTAGAATCAGGAGAAATCCAGTTTAAACGACCTTCAACCACTCCATAGTCTTGGAAAGGATAGGCATCGAGTTTAAGTTTGACGGGCATTCCTAGTTCCACAAAACCAGTTTCTGGGGCAGGCATTTCACCTCGGAGTACCATAGTTGCGCCTTGGGGAGCAATTTGAGCGAGCATTTCTCCTGGTTGAACTACTTCTCCTGCTTCGGTAATAGGCAATTCAAAAATTGTGCCATTAATAGGAGATTTGAATACTCGTTGTTGTAACTGCAACTCTAAAGCGGTAAGGTGACTTTCTGTTTCGGCTATTTCTGCTTGGAGAGTAGTTATTTCTGTTTCAATTTTTTTATGTTGTTCTTTACTTCTGAGGAGTGCTAATTGCCCTGAATGCAGCAAACTTTGATAACTGTTTTGCTGTTCTTGAAATCTTAACTGTGCTTGTTCGATCTTTGCTTCAGCTTCTTGAATAACTTTGTGGTAATTACTTTCTTGTTCTTTTAAATAGGCTCGAGCTTGTTCCGTTTCCAATTGGGCTTTAACTAAGTTTTCTTTGCTTTCTTTTTCTGATTGAACTGTTTCTAAATAGCGATCGAAAGCTATAACTCCGTTGTCATAAGCTTTTTTGTATCTGGGAACTTTTTCTTGAGCCGTTTTTAGGCGGATTTGAGCCAATTTAGAGGAAGCTTCTTTGGATTTAATGGCCTGTCTTGCTTGTTCTAGTTGGGCTTCTAGTTGGGCTTTTTCTGTCTCTATAGTGGCTTTATAAGATTCAAAGTCATGTCGAGCTTGGTCTATTTGCGATTGTTTTTCTAGTTCTTGTGCTTGATTGTGCTGCTGTTGAGTATTAATACTTAGTAGTAATTGATTTTTGAGTAGTTCTAGCTGTGCCAAACGGTTTTTTTGCCCTTCTAGTTTTTGTTCTGCTTGTTGAATTTCAGTTTTGACTAATTCCGAGTCTAATTTGAGTAGGGTTTGACCTTTGACTACAGACTGACCTTCCTCTACTTCGATCGAAGCGACTTCTCCCGTTACCCCAGCATCTAGTTCGATCGTATCGCCAACTGGTTCGAGCCGACCCCTAGCACTACCTGTTTCATCGACTTTGGCTAATAAAGCCCAGGGTAAAAGAATTTGAGCAAAAATAATTAAGAAATAGAGTAAACCCCTCGTCCAGACTCTTGGCAAGCTATCAATTAGTTCTTCTGTTGCTAAAGACCAGTCTCGATCGATATCTTGAGTAGATACTAATTCACTTTGGTTATTTAGCTTTAAAGAATCGGGTTGAGCTAACTTCTGTTCCTCGGGGTTGAGAACGGTAATTGAACTATTAGAGGATGATGAGTAAGTCATAATATTCGGTTACGAATTATCTAGTAGAAGCAAAAGATTATTTTGCCCCTGAAAACCTAAGCAATTTCAGCAAGTTGTTGTTGATTGAGATAAAAATAAGTACCGCGTTTGGCAATTAACTCTGAATGCGTACCGCTTTCTACTAGTACTCCTCGATCGAGAACTAAAATCATGTCGGCACGGCGCACGGTAGAGAGACGATGGGCGATGACAACGGTGGTACGGTCTTGAAGGATAGTTTCCAGGTTAGTTTGAATTAATCTTTCTGATTCCGCGTCGAGGTGACTGGTAGCTTCATCAAAAATGAGTAGAGGCGGATTACCTAACAAGGCACGGGCGATCGCAATTCTTTGACGTTGACCTCCAGAAAGCAAACCACCGCCCTCACCGATCTGAGTTTCATAACCCATAGGTAATTGCTTGATAAAAGAGTCCGCTCCCGCTTGAGTCGCAGCAGCGATAATCTCTTCTAAGCTGGCTTCTGGATGTCCTAAACTAATGTTTTCCCGAATAGTATTGCCAAATAAAAAGGTGTCTTGATCGACGACACCAATTTGCTGACGGAGCGATCGCAATGCCAAGCTGTTAACATCTTGCCCATCGATTAATACTCTCCCTTCTGTAGGCGGATATAGACCTAAAATTAACTTGGCAATAGTAGTTTTGCCCGAACCACTACGACCTACTAAAGCAACTGTTTGTCCTGGTTTGACCTCAAAATTGATGTTTTCTAAGACATTGACATCACTATCTGGATGATAGCGAAAAGTCACATTTTCAAAACGAATGTGACCTTGTAAACTCGGTAAAAATTGACGGGGACGAGCGTGTAAATCTTCTTCTGGTTCGCTATCTAATACGTCGTTAAGACGTTCGACGGCAATAAACACTTCCTGTAATTGATGCCACAGTCCTGCTAATCTCTGAAAAGGACTGATAACATTACCGAGTAGCATATTAAAAGCTACTAGTTGCCCGATAGTTAGTTCATTGTTAATAACTAACCATGCTCCGTACCATAACAATGCTGTAGTGGCGACGGTATGCATAATCGAACTAATAATACTTAGTTGATTGCCAATTACTTGCCCCGAAAATCTCTTTTTGACTAGCTTATTAAGCAATTCTTCCCATTGCCAGCGTACTGTCTGCTCTACTGCCATTGACTTAACGGTGCGAACACCAGTTAAAGCTTGAATTAAATAACGATTCTCCGCAGCAACAGCGTGAAAAATTTGCCGAGAAATACGTTTTAGGAAAGGAGTAGATACCGCAGTCAGGATAACCATTGGCGGTACAACGACTAAAACTAGTAAAGCTAGTTTCCAGCTATACCAGAACATTACCCCGACATAAACGAACATGGTCATTAAATCGAGAATTACCGATAGTGCTTCCCCAGTTAAAAACCTTTGAATCTTCCGATTTTCCTGAACGCGAGCCATAATATCGCCTACATAGCGAGACTCAAAGAAGGCTAGGGGTAAACGAAAGGTATGGCGAATAAAACCAACTATCAGTGCCATATCAATACGATTGGCAGTATGGTCTAGCAGATATTGTCTCAAACCACCGATCGCCACCTTAAACAAGCCAAAAATAAGCAAACCAGAGCCAACCGCCGTCAAAGTAGTCACACTACGCTGTACTACCACTCGATCTAAGAGTAATTGAGTCAGGATCGGGGTAACTAAACCGAAAACTTGAAGCAAAATAGAAGCAAAAAAGACCTCTATCAGTACCAACCAATGAGGTTTTACCAATTCAAAAAATTGCCACAGTGGTTGCTTAACTTCTGTTGACTCTTTGAGTTCTACCGTTGGTTGCAATAAAAGAGCATAGCCAGTCCAATCCGCCTTAAATTCCCGATGAGTAAGCCGACGTTGTCCGATAGCAGGATCGCCGACAATTACATATTTTTGGTTAATTTCGTAAACAACTATGTAATGTTTACCTTCCCAATGAGCGATCGCTGGGAGTGATTGTTCTGCTAATTTATCCAGACTGGCTTTAATCGGTTTAACGGCAAAACCCAAACTTTCTGCTGCTGCTGCTAAACCTCTTAAAGAAGCTCCATGGCGATCGACATTAGCAATATCTCTTAAACGATTGATACTAAAGTTTTTCCCCCAATAACGTCCGATCATGACTAAACAAGCTGCACCACAATCGGCTGCACTTTGTTGGGCAAAAAAAGGATAACGTCGAGTCAATCGCTGCCAAAACTGACTTCCTTTACGACTAGGACTGGGGAAATAAGCACGATTAATTTGAGGCTTATTGTCGGGTTCTGTCTTTACTGGAACGGAAGTAGAGGGCTTGGGGACGATCGCCGAACTTTGAGCATAAGTTGTTGTAGAAGTATTCTCTAACTCGGTCAGTTCTGCTAATTGGGGTAAAGATTCCAATGCTCTTTCCCAATCACCATGACTCATAGTATATAGCTCAGTTGGTTGCGTTACCTGCCAAGTTTCTTTTTCCTCCACAGAAGGAAGATAAATACTGCCTGGTGTAATTATCTTTCCCTCGGCTTGTTGTATTTGACCGCGACGAAGTAACCAAAATTTGTTCTTTTGGGCGAGATCGCTAATTTGCTTTCCTGGTTCAAAATAATGCTGTTTGAACAAAGATAAGGCTGGCTTCATTGCTGAAAAACCGATATTTACTGAAGACATACCCTGACGACACAAACAAAAAAGCGACCATAGCAGTGCTTGACGATAAAAGCGTTTGTCAAGATCTGGATATCTACCTAATAAATTCTGCACATACGGCTGGGGAAGATAAGATAATTTCAAGCCAATAGAAGCTCTTGCCATGTATGGCTGAAAGTCCTTTTGCGGAAATAGGTTCAATTCCCCAAAGGATTCCCCTTCACCTATAGTTGCCAGGAGATTATTTTGTCGGTCTAATAGTCTAACTTTCCCTTTACTAACAATGTAAACTCCTCCATCGCTTTGAGAAGATTGCCAGAATAATTTACCAGCAGTTGGTTCTAAAATTTGAATTTGCTGTAGACATTGGGCAAAATCTTGTTTTGAGAGAGTTTTACCGAAAATTTTGGTTATTTGCTGCTCGGAAATTTTTGTAGATGTTGAGGATTGAACCATGATAGAGATATTTACCTAGAAATTACGAAGCGCGATCGGTCTTTATATAGTTAAATCGAGCGCCATAACCAAACATTATTTACCTCAGACGAAACTGAAGAAGGTAAATTACGAATCACAATCTTCACTTCTTCTCGCTCTAGATGATGGTTACTTTTTTGAAAACGTCTTTCTCGTTTAGAGAGTCCCATTTTTTTGAGTAGGCGATTAATGTGTCTGGCACTAAGCTTAATCCCGAATTCTTTCTCTAAATGCTTGCTCAAATATTCTGCTGTCCAAGTTTGAAATGAATAACCATAATTACTAGGATTACTCGTTACTAATTCTTTCAATCTTTGCAGATATTCTTCGTCAATTTTTTTGGGTCTACCAACAGATATTTCCTTCCATTTGTGAGCTAGACCTGTTTTAGCCATAGTAATCCAATAGCGAGCCGTATCTTTAGAACAACCTAATTCTGCACAAATTTCAGCCTGAGATTTACCTCTATCTGCTAACAACATAATTTCGATTCGCTGACGATATTGCGGACGTAAATCTGTTTGCAGATTTTTAAGCAGAAGTGATTTTTGAAATGGAGTTAAAAGCCGAGATTGAGAAGATAAATCACTGCTTATATTTACCCTTGTTTCTAGTGTCATATAATTACCTCTGATGCTCATTCATGATTTATTTGCATTCATTTTTCGAGCGTCATTAAAAGCCCAAAAGCCTCTTAGATCGCTCGAAAAATAAATCTATTTCAGGACAATATTACACCTGCGTAAAACGAAGATGTAACATCGATTGTCGAAGACGATTGAGACAGCAATCTATTTTGAAATTGATTGACTTTTTTAATTGAGAAAAAATTGATTTTATTAAGAAATCATTGGCAAAATAAGCAAAAAAAATTTACTTACTCGACATTTCAATTAAGATAATTGCTTACAAAAAACTCGGTAAAGATAATTAAGGAACCCCTATAGGTATAGAAAAAATTCGTGAAAACTATAGACATCGAACTATTAACTTTCTGTTGGTTTGCGCAATCTAATTCTACTCCTATTAATTATCAGTTTTTAAATTGCAATTAATCTTTCGATGTAATCATCATAAGGTATATATATTACACAGATCTATGACTTTAAAGATTCTTTATATTTTTAAAGCTGGCAAGTATTTTTTCAACAAAAGAGTAAAAAGAGTAGTTTTATTCCCAATAAATAAGTATTTTTTCGGTAATATTTCAAGCAATATATCGATCGCGAGCTTTGCTCTAAGTATTTACCCGTAGATTTTTTCGGTGTTTTCACGTAAATTATAAAATCTTTTTCTACTATCTAGAAAAACAGAATAAAAATTTAAATTAATTAGACAAAAAAAAGACAAAACTTTAGTAAAAAAAGACAAAACTTTAGTTGTCAAAAGACAAAATTTTAGTTCTTAAGTAGTAGGGTGAAATTAAATTAATCGTTCAAAATGCTGCTGACATTCCTCAATTATCAACTTGGATTTTTCCCTTTCAATTTTACGTTTTTTTTAGGTGTAACTACTTATTACCTTCTCTGCACTGACGAGTTTAGGGCTAGATTCAGTTATTAAAAAGCTAGAATCTTACAGGAGTATAAAAAGTAGTACACTTAGACTGCCTATTATCAAAATACCCGCTAATAATTGCCAATAGTATTCGTTTTTAGGAGCTTGATTGGATAAATTTGGACTTTTATTGACTTTTCTAGGAAAATTGTCATTTCCTCGCTCTAAAACCGATTTTTCTGCTGATTTACTTGAAGTTGACAAATTTTCCTGAATCACATTTGAGCAAGAATTTGCCCCCTCAAGCATAATCTCGCTGATGAGATTATAAGCATCTGTCCAAGCTTGTTTTAGTTCTGGTGTCCAATCCTCTCTTAAATACTGTTCCAAAGTGGTTAACAAAGCATTACCCACCAACGGATAGTGTTTAGGTAATGTACCATAATTGGTATGTCTTTCTCCTAAATTTCTTAACGCTTGTATCAATAGATTAGGTTTACGAAGGTTGAGAACCACTAAAATTAGTGATTCAGCTAATTTTTGCCTTTGTATTTCCATATCTGACTTAGCAAACAAAGGCTTAGTTTCTGGATAAATGATAAACAAATTAGCATAGAAACTCATCGAAAACTCTGATAATTGAGGTCTTATTTGAGCAAAAGAATTTTCCACCAATTCTACATCAAAGGGCAATTTAGAAGAATTTGAGTTTTCTGTTGATATTTCTCTGTCTTTCTGTAACTTAACTGTTTGCTCAAGAGCTATTTTTTCCTGGAAATAATTTTCACCATCGAGTATAATTTCAAGAACTGCCTCGTAGGCATTTAGCCAGGCTTGCTCAATTTGCTAAATACAGATTAAAGCGATCGAGACGGAACAGTCAAGCTTTGGAATGTTGATACTGGCAAATGTCTGCATCTTTGGAATGCGAGTACACAATCGATTCTATCAGTAACCTTTAGTCCCGATGGAAATTATTTAGCTACTGCTGGCTGTATAAATAATGTTGTATAGTTTACTACTTGACTAGCTTAAGTTTCAATCTGTTGTCGCTTCGCGATCGCAAGCATCTGTTTTACTCTTCTAGATGACGAGCCTTATAAAAAGTTTCCAAACTATGTCGATCGCCGACAAAACGCCAATGCCAGGGTTCGTAACTAATACCTTGCGGATTATCACGAGGAAAAGACAATTCAAAACTATATTTAGCTGCATTAGCCTCTAGCCAACGAAAAGCAGCAGTTTCTTCAAAGTTGACATTAACGTTAGCCGATGGAACTTTACCATCGCCAATATCGATCGCATAGCCCGTATGATGCTCGCTATAACCAGGAGGCGCGCTAACTTCTGCTCTTTTAGTGGCAGCCTGTACTCTTTGTTCTTTAACACGGAAAAATAAATAATCTTGCTCGGAAATACTCCGAAAAGCAGATATAGGAGTTAAAAGGACACCATCTGCTATGGCTGCTGCTTGCATTTGCTTAAATTTTTCGGCTGCTGCATGACGCAATTTAAGTTGGCCATCGGCAGAAATAGCAGTTAATTCGGAACTCGATACTTCTTCGTAAGGTAAATGACCTAGTAAATCTTCTGGAGTAACAGTATTTGCTGCCTGGACAGCTTCATTATTTTCCAGATTTTCGGTAGTAGCGGTTGGAGTGTTCGCTTGAGTTGTTTCCTCTGTATTTTCTAATTTAGATTGAGGATTTTCGTTAGTGTTAGGAGTAGGACGAGCCAGAAAAATACCCGACAATAAAACGATAGCTCCAACTCCAACAACACCTCCGACAATAGGAACTAGAGGTAGCTGAAATGATGATTTAGAAGGAGAGGTTTCTCTAATTGCCTCTGGAATATCGTCCATTAATCTCCCTTAGTCTTGGTCTACTTATTTTTTAAAGTGAATCACTTTATCTATTATTACAACCTATAATGCCAATTCAGCCATAAGTGTTTACCGTGACAACTTTATCGACAAGCAACTCCATCATTTCTGGCTGCCAGTTGAACTGCTTTAGCTACAGTTTCAGCGACTCTAGGATTAAACACAGAGGGGATAATATGTTCTGGGTCTAGATCTTGAGGATTAACCAAAGAAGCGATCGCCTTAGCTGCTTCTAGATACATATTAATAGTAATTTGCGAAGCTCGACAATTTAACGCCCCGCGAAATACCCCAGGAAAAGCGAGAACATTGTTAATTTGATTGGGATAATCACTGCGTCCCGTTGCCATAACCGCGACGCGATCGCTAACTAATTCTGGTTGAATTTCGGGAATGGGGTTAGCCATAGCAAACACAATCGGACTATCTGCCATAGAGTCCACCATTTCTGGAGAGAGACTGCCAGGCGCACTTACCCCCAAAAATATATCTGCTCCTTTTAAGGCATCAGCTAAAGTTCCCGAAGCTTCTACGGCAAATTCTTGTTTCTGAATATTTAAATCCGTGCGTGTAGTAGAGATAATTCCTTTTGAATCACAAAGCCAAATTTGATTTGCTCCTGCTTTATTGAGAAGACGAGCGATAGCTACTCCTGCTGCCCCTGCGCCATTAATTACAATACGGACTTCTGTTAAAGTTTTTTTGACTAGTTTTAGGGCATTGTATAAAGCTGCCAATACCACAATAGCGGTACCATGTTGATCGTCATGAAAAACGGGAATATTCAATTCTTGTCTCAATCTGCGTTCGATTTCAAAACAACGAGGAGCAGAAATATCTTCTAAGTTAATTCCGCCAAAAACAGGAGCAATATTTTTAACCGTCTCGATAATCTCTTCAGTATCTTGAGTTGCCAAACAAATGGGAAAAGCATCGATACCAGCAAATTCTTTAAAGAGTAGGGCTTTTCCTTCCATAACAGGTAAAGCTGCTTCTGCCCCTAAGTTACCGAGTCCCAAAACTGCACTACCATCGGTGACAACTGCCACCATATTTCCTTTAACCGTGAGCGAAAACACCTTTTCTGGTTCTGTGGCGATCGCTCGACAAATTCTGCCTACTCCAGGCGTATACGCCATGGCTAGATCGGATTGAGACTTAAGGGGTAATTTACTTTCGATTTGAATTTTTCCGCCTTGATGCAGCGCAAAAGTACGGTCAGAAAAACTTAAAATTTTGATATCGGGTAAAGCTTGGAGCGTCGCAATAATTTTATCTGCGTGTTCTGAACTATAGGCATCAACCGTGATTTCTCTTTGGGTAAACTTAAGATTTTGTTGCAGTAGCGAGATATCACCTAAACTACCTTTGATCAGAGCGATCGCATTGGTGACTGAAGCTAATGTACCAGGACGATTGGGAATTTCAATCTGAATTTTTAGACTAAAACTTGCACTAGGATTTAATTCTACCATTTTCAATTTTAATTACGAATCCGAAATAATCTAACTAAGGCAAAATAGAGTTAAACTATGCCCCCCTGTTTTATCTTTCAGGTTGGGCATTAACTGCTTACAGAATTCTACTCCCATATTTCATCCGCTTCACATTTAGTTTGTCAATTTTGACGGTGGAGAATAGTAAAAAACCCAACCAGATCCGTCCATTTTGTTGACAGAAAGTTAGGTGTTATCCCTTTACCTATCGTTATTTTGCCTTTTCCTCAGCCTTCAAGCCCCACTCCACAAGATCAGAAAAAGTCATCAGATAATAAGACTTTTTTTCTCCAAAAGTTATCAAATGTAGAAATTTATCCCTAATCCTTTGTTTTTGTAGTATATAAAAATTTTATATTTGTATTTACAATAAAATGGATCGCCCTTAGATTCTTTTTAGAATAGGCGATCGCTTGCTATCTTATTTTAAGTTGGGGTTAAGTCCATCCAGGACTGAGATTATTTAAGCTTGCTCCTAATCTCTTCTACCCTAGCTCGATTTACCCCTAGATCGGATTTTCCTAGACGAGAAGCAGAACGAACATGAACTACATTAGCATCTTTGTCTAAATAAAATTCGACATCATCTACAAATCCCATCAGCTTACTTTTAAATTCTGCATACAAGTAATTATCTGTCTCTGTAATAATAGTTGTTCTTTCCATGCTTTCAACTACCTTTTTAATTTCAGAGATAGGTACTGCTGGCAAAGGTTCTACTTTTTCGGTCAGATTATTACTTTGACTACTTACACAATTAGGTGTACCAGGGCATGATTTTAGCTTACCGTCGTTTACACCTAAATCATCTGGTCTTTTTCCTGAAAAATTAAACATAATACTCTCTTACCCTGTTAATTGATTAGCTAATTTTCACCCTTAGAGCGAATAAAAGCGGGATAATTCACTAAAATTTAGAATACTTGACCTAGCTGCCAGCTTAAAGATCCTTAAGAATACATCTTCGCCAAATCTGCCAAGCCTTTTACCTTAACACCATTCCCAATAGCTGCCATCTTCCATTCGCCTTGATGAAGATATACCTCAGCCAGAATCATACCTGTCATACCTGCATACTCGCTACCAGATAAATTGTAGTGAGCTAATTCTTTATTATTAGAGCGATCGACTAATCTTACAAAGGCATTATTTACTTTACTAAAATCTTGTTGGCGATCGAGACATTTATAGATATTAATGACAAAAACCAAATAAGCGATATCTGGGGGAATCAGTGGTAAGTCAAGATTAATTACTTCATCATCTCCCTCTCCCGCACCAGTTAAATTATCTCCCTGATGGGCGATCGCCCCCGACGAATGACGCAGATTGCCAAAATAAATAATATTCTTAACATCGGTTAGTTTTTTGTCCCCATTCAAACAAATTACTGAAGAATCTAAATCTATTTGTCTGGCAGCAAAACCTCGAACTACATCCCAACCCAATCCGCACATAATTTGTTTTAAACCTGGGGCTTCTTTGGTTAAAGATATACGTTGCCCTTTTTTAAGAGAAATTGCCATATTTTTTGAGTTATTTCTTAAGTATTTTTGATGGATAACTAAAAGCTATCAACTATTAGGTAATAGCTTTTAGCTTTTTAATAGGTAGGTAAGCCAATGTTAGATTTATAGGCAAAAGTAATTAGTTTCTAGTTCTTTCCTGCCTATATTCCAACATCAATTGTTTACCTATTCTGCCCTATCAGGCTTGATAACGATCTAAAAGTGCTTGTAAACCTCCTTGATAACCAGAACCCAAGGCATT
This sequence comes from Xenococcaceae cyanobacterium, assembly GCA_051439545.1. Lineage (GTDB taxonomy): Bacteria > Cyanobacteriota > Cyanobacteriia > Cyanobacteriales > Xenococcaceae > JASJDJ01. The sequence goes on from JBFRWK010000059.1 coordinate 32,105, forward strand.
CATGCGCCACTCGCCATCTTTGCGATAGAGTTCTGCCATAATTAGGGCTGTTTCGATCGAATAGTCTTCGGTTAAATCGTAGCGAATTATCTCTTTTTCGTCCTCACAATTGACAATACGAACAAAAGCATTATTTACTTGACCAAAATTTTGTCCCCGTTGTTCTGCTTCATGAATTGTTACAGCGATCGCCATTTTTTCAACTTCTGGGGGGATCGTTCTCAGATTAACATCGATAATTTCATCATCTCCTTCTCCTGCACCCGTACGATTATCTCCTCTCTGCTGCACGGACTTTTCTGGGTCTGGACTGGTAAGATTATTATAAAAAATAAAATGTCGATCGGATATTAGTTTTTCATTACTTCCGAGTAAGAAAACAGACGCATCTATATCAAAATCAGCCCCCGTATCAGTCGCATTAATATCCCATCCCAAACCAATAAATATTTCTTTCAGTCCTGGGGAAACTTTTTCTAGGGAAATCCGCTGTCCTTTTGATAAATTAACAGTCATAATTAATTATTTTTGAGCAAAAATTTATTTTTTGTTTTTTCTAATATAACAAAATTCAATTTTTCGATTGTCCCTCGATTCAAAAGTATTTTAAAATTTAAATACTATAAGATTATTTTATTATTTTTAGTAAAATTATAATCGATAAAGGGTAATTGTTAAAATATATAAATGCAGGAAAACAAATACAAATATAAATTTTTTAGTCAAAATATTCAGCTTAATAAAGATAATTTTTTATCGGCTATAGATTGGCATAAATTAGCTTCTAAATACGAGCAAAAATATCGGCATAATAGAGTTGCAGAAAATAAAAGTAACTATCAAGAGCGAGTATTAGGTATTCCCAAAATACCCGATTCCCTCCAATTAAGAGATTATCAAAAACAAGCTATAGCTAGTTGGTTTCATAACCGAGGTAGGGGTACACTAAAAATGGCAACAGGTAGCGGTAAGACCATTATCGCTCTAGCGATCGCTACAGAACTCTATCAACAAATTGGCTTACAAGTTTTATTAGTAGTCTGCCCTTATCGTCATTTAGTTACTCAGTGGCAAAGAGAATGTAAAAAGTTTAATTTACAACCGCTTCTTGCATTTGAAAATTTGCGTAATTGGCAAACAGAACTAGCTACTCAGCTTTATAATATTAGAGTTGGAAATCAGTTTTTTCTGACGATTATTACAACTAATTCAACTTTAATTCAAGAAAGTTTTCAATCTCAACTTAAATTTTTTCCTGCCAAAACTTTAATTATTGGGGATGAAGTACATAACTTAGGTTCGGCAAAAGTAGAATCTAGTTTACCTCGCAACATTGGACTGAGAATCGGACTTTCTGCTACCCCAGAACGCTACTATGATGAGGAAGGAACAGAAACAATTTTTAATTATTTTGGTAAAGTTTTGCCCCCAGAATTTGCATTAGCCGAGGCAATTAAAAAAGGTGCATTAGTTAGCTATTTATATTATCCTATTTTAGTCAATTTAACTGCTGCCGAAGCTTTAATCTATGCCAGATTAACTAAAAGAATTGGTTGGGCTTTAAGTAAGAATAATAATAAAGAAGATAATGATACTTTAACCTCTTTATTAGTCAAGCGATCGCGTTTAATTGGTGCAGCAGCAAATAAGTTAACTGCATTAAAAGAATTAATGTCGAAAAGATTGCATACGAGTCATACTCTTTTTTATTGTGGTGATGGTTATAGCGAAAATGAGCGAGGAAAATATAGTAGCGATAATTATATACCCCGTCAACTCGAAGCAGTTACACGCATTTTAGGAAAAGAATTAGGTTATCGGGTTAATACCTACACAACCGATACCCCCTTAAAAGAAAGAGAAATACTGAGACAACAATTTGAACAAGGCAGATTACAAGGTTTAGTGGCTATTCGTTGTTTAGATGAAGGTGTAGATATTCCTGCCATTACAACGGCGGTTATTCTAGCAAGTACGAGTAATCCCCGTCAATTTATTCAACGTCGCGGGAGAATTTTACGCCCCCATCCAGGAAAAAAACAAGCAACGCTATTTGATATGATTGTCATGCCTCCAAACTTAGAGCGAGAAACTTGGGAAGTCGAAAAAAATTTACTGCGCAAAGAATTAATTAGATTTATTGAATTTGCCGAATTATCTCTCAATGCAGAATCAGCAATAAGTAAGTTATTAAGTATTCAGGAAAAATATGATTTAAGTTAAATAATTTATATAAAAGGTGGACAATGCCACCTCATTATATTTAGCCAATTTTCAACAATTCGACATCAAAGATTAAAGTAGCATTAGGAGGAATAACATTGCCTGCACCAGTTGAACCATAACCTAATTCAGGGGGAATAATGAGAGTACGTCGTTCCCCTACCTTCATAGAAGCGACTCCTTCATCCCAACCTTTAATTACTTGACCTACTCCTAACTTAAAAGAAAAAGGGCGATTGCGATCGCGGGAACTATCAAATTTAGTACCATCTTCTAATGTTCCCGTATAGTGTACGGTTACTCTATCTCCTGTTTGAGGAGTTGCACCATCTCCTTCTTCAACGATAATATATTTTAAGCCTGAAGATGTAGTTACAGCGTTGGATGTATCCATAGTATTTTTATCTTGTTTTGTGGTAATATTCTGGGCAATTAATTGCTCGGGATTGTCAGTAGATTTTTCTACAACTGTTTCAATGTTAGAAGCTGAATCTTGCTGCAATTCGGATGCGATCGCTGATGGTTGATTTTTTCCGCTAGCGAGCGTCGATATAATGACGAGTAGTCCGCAAATTAGAACTACTGCAACACTAACTAAAATTTGATTATTCAATTTTTTCCCCATCTTTTGATTAACTTTCCAAGTTTGCCGATCTTAATTATTTACTATTTAAGATAAATCGGTTAATTAGTCCTTTGTAAGATTATCATCTGATTTCCCACTACGGGACTACGAGCGACTAAATTATTTTGTAAATCTTGAATTTCTAGTTGGCTCAAATTGTATTTCTGAGAGCGTTTCAAAATTTCGTTGGCAAATTCATCTTGTCGAGATTTACTTAACTGATACCAGTCATCATTTACCTCAATTAATAAATGACCACTTAGTAAATCTGCTGTCCCTGTTGCAATCAAATCCTCGCCATATTGGTTAGTAATTTCGGCTATTCTTGTTTGTACGACTTCAAGAAAGTTTTGTTCGGGAGTCAAAACTGGTTCGGGCAAAGGAATAGTTTTAACGGTTAAAGTTTCTGGTTTTTGCGGTGCAACCAAAGTTTCGGGAGTTTCAATTTCTACTGGTGTAGATACTACTTCTTCAGGTTGAGAGAAAGTTTCTGATTCCTCAGTAGGAGTAGAGTCTACAATAACTTCTATTTCTTGTTCGGGGATGGATATTGTCTCAGAAGCAGAATTTTTTGATTCCTCAGTGGAAGTTGAGTCTAGGGTAACCTCTATTTCTTGTTCGGGTATAGATACTGTCTCAATTGATTCGGAAACTTTCTCACTTTCGGCTTTTGATGGCAAGACAATTACAGAAAAAGACAAAATTAAAACAATAAAAACAGAAACAATCTTAATCAAATTGCCATCAGTCCAAAAATTATCGATCGACTGAGTTAGCAAAAAGCGAATTTTACCTAAGATAATATCCCACAAGTTTTTTAGTCGATTTCCTGGGAAGAGGGAATTTTCTGTCTTACTTGCTTCTAAAATAGCTTTGGAGTTATCGATACTCTTTTCTGCTGGCTCGACAACTAACTTTTGTTGTTTATAATTCGAGAATATGGGGTTAGCTGCTGGCTGTTCTTTATGTTCTTGTGATGCCATTGCTCTAAAATTTTACTGTAAGACCATTATATTTAACATTGACCATTAAACATTAAACAGTTTTAATTAGGTTTAATCTCCCGATCGACTGAGAAATAACCAATGTTAAGTCAATCACCAGTTACCTATCGAGATATAGAAGCAGCAGCAGAAAGGTTACACGCTCGATCTCATCGTACACCAGTTATTACTTCTAGTACGGTCGATAATTTAACCAAAGCACGAGTATTTTTTAAATGCGAAAACTTTCAGCGTACTGGTTCATTTAAATTCCGTGGTGCTTACAATGCACTCTCCCAATTATCGGCAAACCAAAAACAACAAGGCATTATTACTTATTCTTCGGGAAATCATGCTCAAGGAGTTTCTTTAGCTGGTAAATTACTAGATATTCCCACAACTATCGTTATGCCAAACAATGCACCAGCAGTTAAGTTAGCAGCAACTCGCGGTTATGGTGCAGAAGTAATTCCCTACGAGCCTCTAGAAACAGGCAGAAAAGAATTAACCCATCAATTAGCCAAAGAGAAAAATTTAACTATCATACCTCCCTACGATCATCCAGATATTATTGCCGGACAGGGAACGGTTGCCAAAGAATTGATTGAAGCGGTAGGTAATTTAGATGTTTTGCTGGTTTGCTGTGGTGGTGGTGGCTTACTTTCAGGATGTGCCATAGCTACGAAAAAGTTACTTCCCAATTGCCAAGTTATCGGCGTTGAACCAGAAAAAGCAGATGATGCCACGCGCTCTTTTTATAGTAAAACCTTACAGACTATTAGTTACCCCGATACTATTGCTGATGGTGCGCGGACTCTTTGCTTAGGTGAATTAACCTTTCCTTTAGTGCTAAATTATGTAGATGAGATGGTTACGGTTTCGGAAGATGCCATACGCCGTACCATGATGTTTATTTGGTCGCGCCTCAAGTTGGTAGTCGAGCCTACAGGAACTCTTGCTGCTGCTGCCTTATTAGAAAATATCATAACTGCACCCGATCGCCGAATAGGTGTAGTTATTAGCGGTGGTAATGTAGACTTGATGCAGCTTAGTAATTATCTACCTAGTTAGGGTCTTGAATAGCTGTTAGCTATTAGCTCTTAGCTTTTAGCTTCTTTTTAATCATGCTATCAAGGGAGATGAGCTTAGACGCATCTAAGTTACATCTTTTCTTAATAAGAGAAAAAAGCAAAAAACTTTTCTCTCCCTGCCCCCATGCAGCCTAATCGGAAAGCTAATAGCTTATTTTTAACCAAAACGACCGCTTATATATTCTTGAGTCGCTTCTTCACGAGGATTTTGGAAGATTGCTTCTGTTCGATCGTACTCGACTAGATAGCCCTGACGCGCTCCTTTTTCTGTTGGTTTAACATTAAAGAAAGCAGTATAGTCGGCTACTCTAGAAGCTTGCTGCATATTGTGAGTAACGATAATAATGGTATAGTTCTTTTTGAGTTCGTGGATTAATTCTTCTACTTTGAGAGTGGAAATAGGATCGAGGGCAGAGCAGGGTTCATCCATTAAGATTACATCTGGCTGTAGGGCGATCGCCCGAGCAATACATAATCTTTGCTGTTGTCCCCCAGAAATAGCCAAACCACTTTGGCGCAATTTGTCTTTTACTTCGTCCCAAAGAGCAGCTTGAGTTAAAGACTTTTCTACTAATTCGTCCATATCCCCTTTGTAGCCATTTATTCTTGCCCCAAAAGCAATATTGTCATAAATTGTTTTGGGAAAAGGATTGGGTCTTTGGAATACCATGCCGATTCTTCTTCTTACTTGAACGGGATCGACATCTTTGGCGTAAAGATTTTCGTCATGGTAGGTAATAACACCTTGAAGGCGGAAAATAGGAATTAAATCATTGAGGCGATTATAACAGCGTAATAGAGTACTTTTCCCACAACCTGAAGGGCCAATAAATGCAGTTACGTTATTTTTGGGTATATCTAAATAAATATTCTTAAGAGCTAAAAAATCACCATAGTAGACATTAACATTTTCTGCCTTCAGTACGGTTTCTGTCCGATTGGCAGTTGATTCTTGCTGCAACATATAATACAAGCTCTCTTAGAATTAATTTAAAAATAAATTGATGTTTTTAACACTCGCCAAGATTTTACCCGAAAAAGATTATGGTCAATTTAACTTATGACAATTTTTTCTTAATTTGATCTTAACCTTAGTTAGTCCTATTTTGAGAAAAATTTTGGCAAAAAAAAGCCAAATCTATTATTTGCAAACAGATTTGGCTCTTATTTCAGATTTACTTCCAAAGTTGACTATTGTTGAGTAAGATGCTTAATTTAACAAAAGCTCTAAGCTTTAAGCGGGCATATTTCTGTATCCCCTCTTCTATCTCGAAGAGATGAAGAGATTAAATTAATTAGTAGTCTAAATCTACTAATTAATTAGCGATCTAGCTAATAGCTGACCGCAAAGCGGTTTAATAATGAAACTATTTTTAGCCATAAGCTTTTAGTAAATTTGCCAAGTAAAAAAACTACAAAGAAATTCTAATAGGAGTTCGATTGGGCTTTACTTCAAATCCCGCTGGTTGAATCAAAGAAACACCAGTCATTTCTTTGGGTTGCGGTAAATTGAGAATTTCGAGAATAGTGGGAGCTACATCAGCTAAACGTCCATCATCTCTTAATTTCACTTCTGTTCCATGTCCAGGAATTTTTCGTTTTTCTCCCTCAACCAAAATAAACGGTACGGGATTAGTAGTATGGGCAGTCCAGGGGTTGCCATTTTCATCTCTCATGTATTCTGCATTACCATGATCGGCAGTGATTAAAGTTGTCCCACCTGCTTTGCCTATAGTCTCTATCAATTTACCCAAGCAGCGATCGACAGTTTCGATCGCTTCGATCGCTGCATCTAAATTTCCAGTATGACCTACCATGTCGGGATTGGCATAATTAACCACGATCGAAGAGTAAACTCCTTGTTTTACTGCTTCGCATACGGACTCTGTTACCGCCTCTGCCGACATCGCTGGGGCGCGATCGTAAGTTGCTACCATCGGGCTTTGAATCAGTTTGCGTTCTTCCCCTTCCAACGGTGTTTCTAAACCACCGTTGAAAAAATAGGTAACGTGGGGATATTTTTCTGTCTCTGCTGTCCGAAATTGCCGTAAGCCTTTTTCTGCAATAACCTCACCTAAAATATTGGTTAAGTTTTGTGGTTTAAAAGCCACTTTCACATCTAGATTAGGGTCGTATTGGGTAAATGTAACAACATCAAGAGGTGTAATTAACTCTCGTTCAAAATCAGCAAAATCTGGTCGAACAAAAGCGTAAACTAGCTGCCTGGCTCGATCTGGACGGAAATTCAAGAAAATAATGCCGTCTCCTGGTTCGACTGCACCAGGCGCGATTCTGGTAGGGGGAATAAATTCATCGGTAATGTCTTGAGCGTAAAAGCTTTCGATTATTTCTGTTACCGAGCGTCGCTCGATCGCCTCTTCTGTCGTCATAATATCGTAGGCTTTTTTGACCCGATCCCAACGGCGATCGCGATCCATCGCATAATAACGACCACTAATCGTGGCTATCCTCCCTACTCCTACTTTAGCTATATGTGCTTGAATTTTATTAATTACACTATTGGCTTCTTTCGGGGTAGTATCTCTTCCATCAGTAATTACATGAATGCAAACATCCCCAATAGCATTAAGTTTGGCTAAATCTAGTAGTCCAAACAGATGGAAAAGGTGAGAATGTACTCCTCCTTCCGAACAAAGTCCTACTAAATGGAGCTTTTTACCAGAATAACGCACCTTTTCGCAGATATCTAACAAATCTCCATTGTGAAAAAGTGAGCCATCTTCTACTGCATCTGAAATCCTGACTAATTCCTGAGGTACTATTCTGCCTGCACCTAAGTTGAGATGTCCTACTTCGGAATTGCCCATTTGTCCGTCTGGCAAACCAACATCTTTACCTGAAGTGCGGATTAGTGTATTGGGATAGGCTGTTTTTAGACTATCAAAAATTGGTGTTTTTGCAGAAGCGATCGCATTTGCTTCTGCTTTTTCACGATAACCCCAGCCATCTAAGATAACTAGCACCACTGGAGATATAGGTGCTTGCACCATAATTTCTGCCCTACTTAATTAATTGCTACGCACATAAATAATAACATCCAAATTGGATTTAATTTGATTATTTTTGCCAAAAATATTAAATTCTTATTTTTTACTTATAGATGAAGCCAAACTTTCAAGAGCGAAGACTTATTTATCACTGTTTTTTCAATAATTGGGCAAATTGACAATATTTATATTTATTTAATAATATTTTGTTTTTTTTAACTTTTTTCTCCGATTACACCTATTTTCCTCCAAAAATTTTATCTTACTGCTTATTAGCAAAACTTATGTTTCAATTAATTTTTACGAAAAAGTCAATTCGCTAAACTGAAAAAAACTAGACAAGAGAACTAACGAGTCAAGAAATAAAAGGCTTTTTTATATTTTTTACTAAGATTCAATCTAGCTTAATAATTAATTAAAATAAGTTATTATTTTTGACGAATAATTTTTAAACTATTACCAAGATTTTAATTACGCCAAATAGCATCGGCAACACGAGCAACATCATACATTTCAGGAAGATCGTGAACCCGTAAAATATCCGCTCCACTTGCTATGGCACTACAACAAGTAGCTGCTGTTCCCCAAATTCTGTCTTGAGGAGCGGATTTTTGGAGTATATGACCGATAAAACTTTTGCGAGAAGTTCCTACTAAAATGGGAACATTTAAGGATTTAAATTCCCTCAAACATTGTAATATTTCTAGGTTTTGCTGTTGATTTTTGGCAAATCCAATACCGGGATCGATAATTAGGCGAGACTTTTCGATCCCCAAGGCGATCGCTTTTTGCATTTGCTGTTGGAGAAAATCATAAATTTCTGTAATTAAATTATTATAGTTAGTTAACTGTTGCATAGTCCTGGGTGTACCTTTTATATGCATTAAAATAATTGGTACTTGCAATTTTGCTACTGTGGGTAACATTTTCTCGTCGAAAGTACCGCCAGAAATATCATTAACAATATCTGCACCAGCTTCGATCGCAGCTTGAGCTACTTTCGCTTTACTCGTATCGATGGAGATCGGAATAGATGAGACCTGGCGTATTTTTGTAATAACTGGAACTACCCGATTTAACTCCTCTTCTAGAGTAATTGTCGCTGCATTGGGTCTAGTAGATTCTCCCCCAATATCGATAATGTCTGCTCCATGACGAATCATATATTGAGCTTGAGTAAGAGCAGATTCTAATTCATTAAACTGTCCGCCATCGCTAAAACTATCGGGTGTAACATTTAAAATCCCCATTAAATAAGTTTTTTGACCCCAATCAAAACGATGTTCTCTAATGATTAAAGATGAATATGGTAATTTTTGTCGATCGCTCATGAACTAAAAAACAACAAGATTTACGTCGATCATTATAAAATTCAGGGTAGCATTCCTATTCAAGCAGATCGGTAAATTACTCCGTCGCTATTTTGAGAAAAAGAGATGAAGCTATCACCCCAAGAACGAGATAAATTATTAATTTTTACGGCTGCACTCTTAGCAGAGCGAAGAAAAAACAAAGGACTGAAACTAAACTATCCCGAAGCAGTAGCTTACTTATCTGCTGCTATTTTAGAGGGGGCAAGAGAAGGTAAAACTGTTACAGAACTCATGAGCTATGGTATGACCCTATTAACAAGAGAAGATGTTATGGAAGGTATACCAGAGATGATCTCAGAAGTACAAGTAGAGGCTACCTTCCCTGATGGAACAAAATTAGTCACAGTCCACAACCCAATTCGTTAATTCAATTAATGTAGATTAAGATGACTATATATTTCTTAAACTTTTCACCTAAACAATCCGAGCAATATCGTTTTGAACTCAAACGAGCATTCTTTCTCCTGTTCTATGCTGCAACAAAGTAAATCTATTCCTGCAAATGGCTGGTCTTTAAACGAACGCAATCCTCAAATTATTAAATCTTTCATGCCTTTCTGGGAATGGTTTTATCGTTACTATTTTCGTGTGACTACCGATGGTTGGCAACATATCCCCCCCCAAGGACAAGTATTATTAGTTGGTTCTCATAATGGTGGATTAGCTACACCAGATATGATCATGACTATGTATGACTGGTTTTTACGTTTTGGGACTAAACGGCTTATTTACGGTTTAATGCATCCTAGCGTTTGGAAAGTCAACCCAACTTTGGCTCAGTTGATGGCGCAGACAGGAGCAATTGCTGCCCATCCCAAAATGGCACTAGCAGCCTTAGACAAAGCTGCTAGCCTTCTTATCTATCCTGGAGGAGCGCAGGATTTGTTTCGACCCCATCGAGAGCGCGATCGCATTAATTTAGCTGGACGGAAAGGCTTTATTAAACTCGCACTCAAGCATAAACTTCCCATAATTCCGATTATTTCTAAAGGCGCACACGATACACTCATTGTTTTAGATGACCTTTACGACGTAGTTAAACAACTGCATCAGTGGGGTATGCCTTGGCTATTAAATGTAGATCCAGAAGTATTTCCGATTTATTTAGGTTTACCTTGGGGTATTGGTATTGGACCAATTCCTAATATTCCCTTCCCCGTACCTATTCATACTCGAATCTGTCCGCCAATTATGTTCGAGCGATATGGACAGAAAGCATCTCGCGATCGCACTTATGTGGATGTTTGCTACCAACAAGTAGTTACTCAAATGCAACAGGAATTAGATTTGTTGATTGCCGATCGTTAATTGTTAAGTAGGACTAATCTAATCATCATCACTTTCTTCTGCCCAAGGTTTTACTGTTTGTTTTAAAGCAGTTCGTTCGCTTTTATGCTATTCGACTCTTAATCGAGTTTTCATGAAACCTTAATGAGAAAATTCTCATGCTAATCAGAACGCCAAATTCTTAATTGCAAATAAACTAAGATAGCAGCGATCGCCAAAAGTATAGTAGCTGCTGCTGCTGCATAGCCAAATTCAAAACGAGCAAAAGCTTGTTCGTAGACATAATAAACTAAAATATTAGTAGAATTAAGCGGGCCACCCCCAGTAATTACATATACTTGCTCAAAACTGCGTAATGTAAAAATTGCTGTGGTAATTGTGGCAAAAATGATAGTTGGTCTTAATCCTGGTAAGGTAATGTACCAAAACTTCGACCAACCGTCTGCTCCATCTAATTCAGCAGCTTCATAACGAGTTTGGGGAATAGTTTGTAAACCTGCTAGGAAAACTACCAAATTAAAACCCAATTGTTTCCAAGTACTAAGCAAAATTAAAACAGGCATAGCCCAAATAGTACTACTCAACCAAGGAATGGGATTGATTCCTAATTGAATTAACCAACTATTGACAGGTCCTTCTGTTTGAAAAAGCCAACGAAAACCCAATCCTACTGCTACTAAAGAAGTAATTGAAGGAATAAAATATGTAGCTCGTAAAATTCCCCGTAAGGCAATGGATTTATTCAGTAAAACTGCTAAACCCAAAGGAATTAATATAGCTGGTATGACTGTAGCCAGTGTAAAGTAAACGGTGTTGCCAATTACCTGCCAGAAATCGGAGTCGGTAAACAACCGTAAATAGTTACGCAAACCAACCCATTTAACACCTTCGACGGTAAAACTTCCAGTCGTAAAACTAAGATAAAGCAGATAAGCAATAGGATAAAAGAGAAAAACACCAAGCAAAACTAAAGCAGGTGCTAAAAATACCCAAGCAGCAAAACTATCTCGATCGAGCCAAGAAGCAAAGTTTCCGCGTTTTTGCACAGTTAATTAGGAGATAAAGAAAATACGATTTTCCTCTTAACTATAAAACATGACCATAAATTAAAATATTTTAAAAGAGAAACTATTATGGTGGATAATACTAATCAATTTCAGATAGAAAGACGAGAATGGTGGGTAGAGCGTTGGTTAGAGTTGCTCGATTCCTATCGTTTTAAAAAACGCCTAGAAAGAGGGCGTAACTATGCCAGAGAGGGAAATGTTCTGAGTATTGAATTTACAGAAAGACAAGTATTAGCTAAAGTTCAAGGAAGTGAAGTCGAGCCTTATCGAGTTGCTCTTGCTCTCGAACCCTTTCCCGATGAAAATAGAGAGCGTACGATTAAAATGATGTCCCAAAAGCCTTTTACCGATGAAGATTGGGATTGCATCATTCAAACAATGTCTGAAAAAGCAATTTATGCAGCACAATTACTGGCAGGGGAATTGCCAGCTAATATTGAAGAAGTTTTTACCGCTAATGGTTTGAGTTTATTTCCCTACACTTTGTCTGATGTTCGTTCTCGCTGTAGTTGTCCTGACAAAGCTAACCCCTGTAAACATATAGCTGCGGTTTACTATCAGTTAGCCGATCGCTTTAGTGAAGACCCTTTTGTAATCTTTCAACTACGAGGACGTACTAAAGAGCAAATCTTAGAAAATTTGCGAGTTCTACGCAGTCAAAATAGTCATCCTAATATTGCTACAGATGCAGAAAATCAAAAAACACTAGCTGAAAATCGAGCGACAACCTCTTCAACTTCTGAGGCTACAAAGAATCAAATATTTTGGCAGTATGATGAACCTCTAGAATCCTCTCTAGTGGCGATCGTACCACCTATAGAAAATAAAACTATTATCGATCTATTAGGTAAAATACCTCTACCTGCTGATGATGCTGAGGCGGTTAAAGAATATTTAACTCAAGTTTATCAAAATACTAGCCAGCAAGCAGTTACTTCGGCTCTAAGCTAAGTATTTGCATAAAAATACCCCTCTGTAGATAGAAGGGCGCACAAAATAGCAAATAATTAAAGTTTTTTTATAAGTCACCGCCACGCAATGCCAGTAAAAAAATCACTACTGGCCCAGATAGCATAATTAAAGCAACACAAGTCAACTGAAAAATTACGGTGAAATTAATATTACTAAATAAATCTGTTAAAAAATCCATTTTCTCTCCTATTTCTACCCAAGCTAATTTAAAGTAAATAACCGCAGGATGCGGTGACTGAATTTCCTAAACCATAGTATATAATAACTGGGAACTGTGAGCTATTTTTCATTTAATAAACAAAACTTTGTAAACTTTTATTACTAAGAATTAATTTAACTAATGGCAAATTGGCGTTGCGTCAGCAATTGTGGAGCTTGTTGTCACCTCGATCCTAAAGAGCGACCCGAGTTAGAAGACTATTTATCTCCCGAACAACTGGAATTATATTTCAGTATGGTAGGGGAAGCAGGCTGGTGTATTAATTTCGATCGCGCTACGAGAAAATGTTTAATCTACGAACAACGTCCCGATTTTTGCCGTGTACTCCCCGATAATTTTGCCAAAATGTATGGAATAAAAACCGAAGAGTTTAATGATTTTGCGATCGATTGCTGTCAGCAACAAATCGCGGGAGTTTATGGTCAAAATAGTAGAGAAATGAAGCGTTACCATCGAGAAACTCAGCAGAATATTTAATTTAATCAAAAAATAATTAGAAACGAACAAATTTAGTTTTATAGTTAAAACAACTCTCAATTTTTTTAACCAATGAAGCTATTTACTTTCGTTTTTTTCCTAGTTTTAAGTACAGAAACTTCATTAGTTTTATTTTTGCATCTTCTACCTAAACTGGGTGGGTTTGGTAAAAATATACTAGCAAAATTAAGCCAAGCACCTGGACTTGATGCAATTGTGTCTCTACTGTTGTGGATTCCCTGGTTAATTGGCGTACTAATAGCTGGATGGTCTGGTATTGTAGCAGCGATCGCAGCACAATTTCTAGTAATGCAGCTATGGGTTTTTGTTCACGAATTCGTTCATCGTCAAACTCTTAAGGAAGGCTCTAAGATTCATAGATTTATGAATCAAAAATTTGGCTGGTGGCGCAATAACTTAGCATTATGGGCGACAGCCTTAGCATTACCAGTGTTTTTTGCTCTTCGTTGGGCAGAAATTTTTGTCTATCCCATTTTAATTTGGGTTCTTGATTTTCCTGACTACAAACACAGCGAATGGATTAACGTCAGTCGTCAAAAATTTCAGGGATTGATTGGTAAAGATTTAATTTGGTGTCTTTATTGCGACTGGATGACAGGAGTTTATTCTCTTGGGGCAGAAATGCTACGCAATGTCGAATCTTTTTGGTGTCCTATCCGCTTTTATGAGGATAAAAAATGTGATAACTGCAAGTTGGATTTTCCAGATCTAGAAGGTGGTTGGATTGCTAAAGAAGGAACAATGGATGAGGTTGAAGCCTTATTACAAGAAAAATACGGCGGTCTCCAACGTTCTTGGTTTGGTCATCCAGATAGAAAATAACCCTAAAATCTTCTAATTTTTGATTCCCGTCGTGCCAATACCCTGAATAAACTGACGCTGACCGATTAAAAATAAAATTAATACGGGAATAGTCGCAATTACTACTGCTGCCATTAACAAAGACCAACTACTAGTAAATTGTTCCTGAAACTCGGCTAAAGCTAATTGTACTGTTCTTAATTCTGGTCTGGTAGTAAATACCAACGGTTTAAATAAGTCATTCCACTCGCCAATAAAAGTAAACAGAAATAATGTCACCAAAGCTGGACGAGATAGAGGTAGCATAATCCTCGTCAGGATTTGCCAGCGATTTGCGCCATCTAGGGCTGCTGCTTCTTCTAATTCTGGGGGAATGGTAACAAAATACTGGCGCATCAAAAAAATGCCAAAGCCATTAGCTGCTGTCGGTAAAATTAACGCCCAATAAGTATTAATTAAATGTCCCCATTTCAAAACCAAAAAAATGGGAATTACTAATAACTGAAAAGGAATAACTAAAGTTATTAAAATTAACAAAAGAATCGCTTCTCGTCCGCGAAATTTTAATCGCGCCAAAGCATAACCAGCCAAAGCAGAAGTTAAAATTTGTAATGCAGTAACTGCTAAAGCTACTAGAGTAGAATTAGCAAATGCTAACAAAAACTTGCCTCTAGTCCAAGCCTCTCGATAATTAATCCAAGTCCAAGACTGGTTAGATATCGCCGTACTAATACTACTCCCTGCTGGTGCTAGAGAGGTTAAAAAAATAATTATTAAAGGTAATAGAACGATCGCTGCTCCGAAAACCAGTAAAAATAAGATTAATATTTTGCTCCAAGCTGTAGCATTTTTAAAGTTTAAAAATAACATATTGGTAAATGAGCAATTAGCTTAAAAAATACTCCACCAGAGGGGTGGAGTGTGGTTATAAACTATAGATAATTTTGACCTAAATAATGGTTATTAAGTTTGGTTGGGTTATAGATTAAGCTTCACCCTCAACATAGATAAAGAAGAGAGCCATAGAAACTGCCGTACAAACTAGACCAATAAAAGGAACCATAAATACGGGAAGCCAAGCAGCAGTGTAATCGCCAATCATAATTGTACTTATCCTATTTTTTAACAGTGATAACATGGATATTACTGGTGAAGTTTGCTGAATTTGTTGAGTTATAAAGATTCTTAACAAAAAGCGAACTTAAACCAAGGTAAAGTGATGCTATTTAAAGAATTAATCAGTTTCATTCTGTCATTTTAAGGCAGAATTTAAACTGATTGTGAACAGTACCCTGCTGTAAAAGCGGTGAGCGGGGATGGGGGGACTTCAACAAACCGCAATCAACTGTGGAAGTAAAATATCAAACTAGAAAAGTCCCCCCTATCCACCCCCGCGCGCGACGGGGCTTATAAACTCCGCAGCAAAGCTATGGAGACAGCCCCTTGTCAACGCGCTCTGGGTACCTCACCAAGACACGACAGGGCTTGCGTTCACTAAAACGCGATCGAAATATTTAAAAGGAGAACATTTATTTATGGATGCAATTCAACCAGGAAAAGACCCTCAAGTTGGAAACTTAGCCACTCCACTCAATAGTTCTGGTGTTACAGCAACCTTTATTCGCAATCTACCTGCTTACCGTGAAGGTTTATCAGGTTTTCGTCGTGGATTAGAAGTTGGTATGGCTCATGGATATTTTGTTTATGGCCCTTTCTTACTACTAGGTCCTTTACGTAGTTCTGACGTTTCTGCACTTGCTGGTTTATTAGCATCAGTCGGCTTGATTGCCATTCTAACTATTGCATTATCACTTTATTCAAGCTATATGGGTGGCGCACCTGCATCTACAGTCACAACCCCCAATATTCCTGAAACTTTCAAAACTAAAGAAGGTTGGAGTGAATTTGCTAGTGGTTTCTTAGTTGGCGGTTGTAGTGGCGCATTCTTTGCCTACTTTTTATTCACAACAGTGACTACTGGCCCCCTCAAAGATCTTTTTAGTAGCCTTTTTTAAAAGTTAACTAAATGTCGATCGATAAAATCAACTAGCTAAGTTTAGCTAAAATTAACAAAGCTCAGATTATTCTGGGCTTTTGTCATGTAATATCCGTAAAATCTGGCAAAATTTGTAGCTTCATTTATGCTTGATTAAAAATATAGGTAATTAATCGAATTTACAATCTGTCTTATCTACAGCTAGTCTGGTTGAGTATGCAGAAGTTGCTCGAACTTACTCGTATCTATTCAGATTTAACTGTAAATAAGATTTAATGAGAAATTTGCAAGGTCTATCGGAAACAGTTATTTTCTTATTGCTGTTTGGTTCTGCCAGTGTGGTAGGAAGTATCGGCATTTTAGCCGATCGACACAATGACATCAATAATTGTCAGTTAAGTGCTAACAATCAAGGATGCTCTTTAAATAGACCTGTAGATATTGCTACTACAGATAAAAGTACTTCTTTTCAGTTTGTTTACGATCGCTCTACAGATTCCATGAGGCTGATTAAAGTTCAATATTAAAGATCAGATCCCCAAGCAATTTAGACAAACCTCTCGTTAAGATGGAACAAAATTTGCTTTGAGGTTAAGTTTAGTGGTATCTCCTTCTTTAGTTTCAACAAATCAAACTCTGACTCCAGAATGGCAGTGGCAAGATTGGCAGGGTTTGCCTTATTTAACTTGCAGTTTACTGGAAAATTGGCAGCATGGGTTTTTAACACAGCAATTTTATCCCCATACCCCAGAAGATTTAGTTAAAGTTTTACAACCAGAAGCATCAGTTTATCGCGTTAAACAAGTACATGGCGATCGAGTATTAACACCAACAGAAATTATCGCAAAAACAGATAATTTGGCTGAAGCAGATGCTATTATCAGCCATAATCATCAGCAATCTTTATGGGTAGCTAGTGCAGATTGTAACCCTGTTTTAATCGGTGACATTGATACAGGAAGAGTTGCAGCCATTCATGCGGGTTGGCGAGGTACGGCCCAAAAAATTGTCCCCAAAGCGATCGAACGTTTTTTGCAGTTTGGTAGTACAAAAGATAATCTGCGTATTGCTATGGGAGCAGCTATTGCAGGGGAAGTTTATCAAGTTAGTAAACAAGTAGCAGCAGAAGTGGGTAAAAGTATTATCTCTCCAGACAAGGCTAGCAGTGTAGAAGAAATATTAATAGCCTTACAAAATTTACCTAGTTCTCCCCTGTTAGAAGACTCTCAACCTGGTAGAGTTCGTTTAGATATACGCAGAGTCAATGCTATCCAAATAGAGCAATTAGGTATTAGTAGCCAACAAATTGCGATCGCGCCTTACTGTACCTATCAACAACCAGATTATTTCTTTTCCTATCGTCGCAGTAAAGAGAAGAAGGTACAATGGTCGGGAATTGTTAGTAGTTAGTAGTTAGTAGTTAGTAGTTAGTAGTTAAAATCTTCCGCTTTTAGCAAACCAGCCAGCAAGAGCAGCGAGAATAATAAAAGATATTTGTCGCCAATTTTTAAGCTCACCAAATTTCTCACTAATATCTGGCAACTTGTTTTCTACAGTGTTAAGACGAACTTCTACATTGCTTAATCTTGTATCAATGCCTGCTGCTTTTTCATCTAGCTTAATAATTGATTTCTCAACACTAGTCAAGCGGTCTTTCAAAATATTTGTATCTGTTTTAATCTCACTAACTTTGTCTAATATTTGATTGAGTAATTTATTAGTATCTTCCATGATTTTTTGTTTTCAATAGCTATGCGCTTAAGTACTGTGGTTTAATTCCTGCTTTTTAAGAGTAGCACCGCGATCGCGCCTTTTTGTACCTATCAACAGCCAAATTATTTCTTGTCTTATCGTCGCAGTAGAGAGAAGAAGGTGCAATGGTCGGGAATTGTCAGTAATAACAGTTTAAAATAATAAAAGTTTGTCTAGCTCGATCGCGATCTTGGGAAACGCTTGCGGTATAACTACTCCTGTTTTATACTCGACAATCTGGGAATATTCTTCCTTGTCAGGTTGGGTATGAACGATGAGTTTTTTGCCAACTAAATCTATGACCCAGTATTCAGGTATGTCATTACGAGCATAAAGTCTAGATTTTTGCTTTAAATATATTGTTAGTGTTCTGTTGGCAATTTCGATTAACCAATATATATCTTGGGCATAGGGATGATGAGTTCGATATATAGCTTCTGGTAAACGAGCTATAGTAACATCTGGTTCGGGTTCGGAATTATCTAAGGTGATTGGTTGAGCCTGAATTATCTCCGCTTCCTGGGCTAATAGTTCTCTTAAGTATTTGACAATAGAATGATTCGTATAACTATGCTCTACCCCTTCTGGACTCATCTCAATAATCTCTCCTTCCAGCAATTCTACTGGTTTACCTTCTAGCAGTCCAGATTCAACCAGTTTATGCCATTGCTCGATCGACCATTTGTAAGTAGTTAAAGTCATAGAATCTGCTCGATCAAATCTACTGAATCAATAATTTTTAGTTAAAAAATTTCTATCGTATATTTAATTTTACCTGACTCTTTACGAGCCTGTAGTGTCACAATGTTTAGCCTTAACTGAATTATTCACATCTCCTGTATAGTTTCCACTTCTCATAATTCCCAATCCTAGAGAGATGACAATACACTTTTGAGATTGAGTATAGGGATTATAGACAACAATTGTTCCTGCACTACTAGTATTTCCTTTTGCAGAAAAATTAATCTTAGAGCTTTTATAATTGGTTTTGATTAGAACTCCATCAGGTAGTTTTCTGGGATTTAATAGACAGCCAGTATAATCACCATTGGTATCGGGAGGGCTAACATCAACACTTTTTTTAGTTGTATCAATGCTAATTTTACATTGTCTGCCTCTGCGCTGTGCTTGCCGTTGAGATTCTTTGATTGCTCCTCGGAGTTGGGTAAAACCTCCTGTTACTTGGCTTTGGTTAAGCAAGCCAATTAAACTAGGAGTAGTAATTGCAGCCAAAATACTAACTACAATTACTACCAACAACATTTCTGTAAGAGTAATACCACGATCGCCTTTATTTCCTTTCTTTATATACGTCAATAGCATAAGAAGTTAGTGATAATAGCTGTTATTTAGATCGGATATTTATCTAGAGCGAGCGCATTTTCTGTTGCAAATTTACTTTACTTAAAAAAGTGATACTATCAATCAACTGTAATTAATAGAATTTGATCTTGTAAGTCGAAACCTGGATGATTTGAATCGGTCTGACCAACTTCAAAAACTAAAAGATATTGATTAGATTCTAGTTGTAAGTCTCCGTCTTTATCTAGAAAATTCTCGGTACCTAATATTTCTGTAAGCGTATCAAACACATCACTCTTTTCTGGATTCCAGGCAGGTTTTTCGGGGAGAGGAGACTTATCTCCTAATAACTTAACTTGATCTATGTTGAAATCAGTATCTAGTATTGTTAGTGGATTTTCTTGCAAATAGTCTTTTGATAAATCAACTTTTACAGATATACTCTTGCTATTATTTTGTTCTCCTGTTTGAGGACTATTAAGATTGCCATTGTTATCAAAATAAGAAGGATAGGGCTTAGTCAATCCAGATGTTGAGGGTGTAACTTTAACGACAAAAGGAGCGTTAGTACCTATATTGACATTAGCTTCACCAGATGTAAGGGCGCTTCCTATTGGTGTTGTGCCATCTTGTTGATAAAACTGCGTTGTAACCGAACATCGATCGCCACTGGGATTGCATCCCATCTGGCTATCCACAATTTTCACTGTTGAACTTCCCGATGCACTGATGATATTGAATGTTATATCAGAGTCTTTACCTTCTAAATCTGCTTCTGTAGCCCTAGCGTATACCTGAACATCCGCTTGATAGGTATCGCCCCCATCGTCCAAAAACTGACCATTTACATAAATTTGTGCGACTTTTTGACCATTATCGACGCAGGCAGCAAAACCTTCAGCAGAAATGGCTGTTTCATTGTTGTCACAGGTAGGGGTCAGAGTTTGAGCGTTAATTCTATCTATTAATGCTTGCTCGACCCAATTGTTATTTGTATAGCTACCATCAGAAGTTTTTAATGGAGGGCCATATCTGTAAATAACATTAGGCCCAAGCCAAGTATTATCGGGCTTAGGTCTTACATAGTAGATAACTTTATCATCAGGATTGAGTTGTTCAAGATCGGGTAAATCTAATGCTAAAACTACTTCTTTTCCATTGGGATCGAAACCACTAGGCAAATCCGCAGTAGGATCGGTTTCTATTCTTTCTGCTTTTCTAACTTCATCAGAAATAAACTCTAAAGCTCGATTGACTTCTGTTATTCTGTCTGCCTCAGCAGTCGAGGTTTTGTTACCTTGCAACATATTCATCAAACCCATTCCCGCAGCCCCGATGACTACCACAGAAATACTTGCACCAATAATCAACTCTGTTAGTGTGTAGCCACTAGAATTAACTTGGCTACTAAATAGCTTAATTAATTTATTGTTTTTCATAACATTGATATTTGTTAAAACTTACAAAATTAATTTGTAATTAATTCAAAAAAAAATAATCGATATAGAAAGAATTATAAAAACTATACTTGTCTAAAAAATTTAATATAAAAAAACAGTCATACTTATTTTTAAAATATGCTAATTGGTTAAATTATTTTAGGCATTTAATTACTAGAAAATATGATAAATTAACGATTTTTTTAAATTTTATACTGTTTAAAAATTGTTTGGTTGAAAAATAAATATTGAACCATAGAATAATAAAATAAGTTATTTCTATATCTATTTATAACAACTATCCTTGACGATGCTAATAGAATAAATACGGATAATTAATATAAAGAAAAAATATTGTTAATTTAAAGCGATCGAAATATCAAATAATAGTTTGATTTTCAATAAATTATATTAGTCAGCAGGAGTACAGGAATTAAGGCTAAGAGTTCCGCTAACATTACCCGTATAAGTTCCCGTTCTAACAGTACCGATTCCGTCTGTGATAGCCACACATTTTTGTGAATCTGTGTAAGAACTAGTTATGACAATTACTTTTTGAATATTGGGAATACCTTTATGGCTAAAAATGATTGTATTACCTTCACCATCATTAGTATTAATTGTTATTTTATCTCCGCCTATCATGGTATTTTCGCCAAAATTACGATTACTAGCCAAACAACCATCGGGACTAGAAATAGTAGCATTAAGACCAGCAGTTATAGTAATACTGCAACTTTTACCTCTACGAAGAGCTTGTCTTTGAGCTTCTTTGAAAGCACTTTCTACTTGTCTTTGAGCTTCAGTTACTTGATTTCTATTTAATACTCCAACTAAATTAGGAACGGTAACTGCTGCGATCGCTCCTGCAACTGCTACTGTTACAATCATTTCAACTAGAGTAAAACCCCTGTCTTTAGTTTGGACATTCAACTGCTGCATTAGGAATTACCTCTATATAATCAGTTTCAATTGGGTCGCCGACTAGATTATTTCCATCCCACTCTTTGACGGAAAAATCAATTTTTAAAATTTTCGCGGTACTTTCCTCGGTGTCGTATTCCCGAATTAGTCGATAGGTTTTGCCTTTACCGTCTAATAATTGTTTATCAGCAGGGACAGCAACATTGTCTAATCTAGTTTTTAAACTGGCAGCATAGCTGTTAGCGTATTCAGTTGCGCTGCAAAGGCTATGATTTTGAGGTAAAGTCTCAGCTTCAAAACGAATTTGTTCTATATCTTCTTGGATTAATTGATTTGCTCTTTGTTTTTCTTGTGCTTTAACTCTTATGGCTGTTGCTAATACTAAAGCTTGCATCGAACCAATTACAAAAAAGAAAGCAACTAACATAGCTATTACTACTTCTATTAAAGTAAAACCCGTGTCAGCTTGTGCTGTTTTAGGATAAATTTTTTTGAGATTTAGCATATATTTAAAAACCTTATTCTGCTTGTTGTGTTTCCCAACTAGAAGGAACGGAAATAACTGGGTCGACTACCCTTGCATTTGCATCAACCAAATCCTTTTTGATATATGTGTAGTTATAATATTGTTTTGAGATTTCATCGGCAGCCTGAGAATCTGGCTTAATCATGACATTATTTGACAGACTTGCACCATCCCAGTCTTTTACCCATACTGCGCCTGTAATATTGATAGTAGGGTTATTTATTATTTTTACTTCAGCATTAGGAGCATGAATAAGTGCGTTGATGTTGATCTCTCCACTACTAGCACCCCCACTTAATGTAATCGTCTGATTGGCATCACCACCATAAATTTCTAGATAATAGGATGGATTATCGGAGTTAATATCTACACTACTACCACTACCATTTGCTTGAATCGTTATATTTTTATCAACATAGAGGAGTACTTTTCTGTTAGCAAGAATTTTGATGTTTTCGTTAGTAATATTTATATCTCCATCTACCAGATAGTGATAAATTACCTCTTCTCCTGGGTCTACTGTGTCATTGCCGTTACTATCTTGATGTTCTGAGACATCTCCCGCTCGAGGTAAAATGATACCCGAATTAATATTACTGGCATTAATATCATTGACATCAATATCTACATCTGTATCTAAATCGGTCGCACCAGAAAGAGGAAATGTCTTAGCCGAAGGCTGTATAGGTGTAATGATAATCGACTGTTTACTGGTGTCTACTAAATTATCTGTAGTCATTAATTCGGAGCCAGTTAACTCACAACCATCTGTATCGGTAACGACTATGTTGCCATCAACTTTCAGACCAGTGTTATCAGTTACCCCTTCGGCATCCCCTGTTATCCATAAAGCTGGATGAAAATTATTGAAATTACCCTCTAATTGAATTGCCTCTCCCTCAGGTGTAGGTATGCCTCGTTGAATTGGCAAATCTACAACTACTTGGGTAACGGCTGCTAATGGTTCGTTAGCGACATTAAGATTATTTTGACCGACTCTGCCTTCTACTGTTAGAGTTCCTAAATTATCTGTGGATGAGTAAGTATAGTCTATTAATCTATATTGTCCCTCTGCTGGATTATCTGGATCTATAAAACGCCAGGCTCTACTTGTCATGTTTGCTACTGTTGTAGCTGCATCCGCTAAACAGGAAGCATTTATATTGGGTATGTTGGAGTTAGCCCAATTAACTTCATCACTAGGATTGTTGCAAGTTGTACCGCTTCCCCATTCATTAGCATCATCAGTATCGTCATCACTATTAATGTCTCTACACGCATCATATACAGCGATAACTTTATTACTATCTATTAATTCTCGATAGCGAGCTACTCCTATTTCCGCAGCCACTAAAGCTTTTGCAGTTTCTCTTTGACTGCTAGCTGTCAGTTGCTCATCACTGGATTGAAAAATACTAATAGTACCCAACAAAGTCATGATTAACCCCAGAGAAATAATCACGGGAAGAACAAAACCTTCCTCCTTTGGGCGACTTAATATAAAAATTTTAAATAAAAGTTTCATCGACAGATAACAGGAATTAGTCACAAGATTACTAATGCTACCTGTAGTTTTACTTACTTAAGATAAGTTAGCTGTGATCTCGATCTCAGTGAATAACTAATTATCTATACGATGCTTATAGTAGGGACGGGCAGCGTAAAACCAACGTCTAAAGATCGTTGGATACAAGCTACTCGGTGCGGGGCGTATAAACTCTGGAGGTTTCCTCCAGAGACAGCCCCTTGTGAACCTGCTGTCTAACGGCGAGTCGATTGAACCAAGAATCCCACGACTTGAGCGTTAGTTAGCTCCCTCGTGCGGAGTGTCAATCTGCGAGTAAATTTATACGGGCAATTATTCCTATACCAAACCCCAATAAACAAAGGCAACCAATAATCAATGAAGATATCCAGGTTTTAATACCTCTGATTTTTAGTTCGATTCTGACTAGCATTGCCGAAGCTAGCAAAACAAAAATACGACTAAAGAAGTCAAGTCTTTGAACTATTAAAGCAAAAGCCATTGCTCCTAAAATAATAGACATAAAAGCTCCGAAATCTGTCCGAAACCACTTAGCCATACCTGTAGTGAGAAAAGCAACAGGAGCAGTAAAAGCCAAAGCTATTAACAAAATAAAGCAAATACCTAACCCGTAGAGAATAACTGTAATAATATTATTTTCTAATATCCAGTAGAATAACTTACCTTGGTTAATAATTTCAACTGCCCAAGCAGCATAAAGCCAACCAGATATCCCATAAGCAATAGTCATTATACTTATAGACAACCAGGGAATTTTTCTGAACCACAGCATCAATATCACAATTCTTAGCTAGGTAATATTCAAAAATGGCTGTAAGCTCTTGGCTTTATGCTCAAGCTTAGTATAAGGGTAAAAACAATATTGGATTTTCCCAGACTGACAAAAGAAGGCTACGATTTAGAAAGTCCCAAACCATGCTCTTCTCCATATCTTTCCATGAAGCGCATGAATCTGTCCCATTCAGCACGAGATTTCATAATCAAAATTGCTTCAATTGCGCTAGCCTTACCATTGACAAATTTACCTTTGACTTCGCGAGAAACAATTTCTCCTTCTTCATCCACTAAATACATCCCTGTAACTTCATCAGTACTGCCTTCACTGAAAATTTTGGGAGAATCAAAATAAAAAGTGGCAGTACCAGTATCACCAGTACGAGAACGAGTAACTTTAATATCAGGAACAACCTCTTCTGTTACTCCTTTAGAAAACTGAATTTCGGCCATAAGTCTACTTTTGTTAATTTTGTTATTTTAGTGAGAATACTTATTCTCTCATCATCTCATGTCAAAAGGAAGCACGGAGGTTTGGTTTTCTAATTAAACATAACACTCGTTCTGGTTTTTATTTAACGGGAGAAAATAATACAAGGGGAAACCAGCTACGGCAGAGTAAATCTTGGGTAAAACTCGGAGCAGTCCATTCCAGAATTTTATTACGATAATCATCCGCAACAGCGATCGCGCTAATATCATAAGTAAGAGCAGCATCTAAAATTTCTTGTATGGGGTTTCCTTCCCGTACTTCTGTATTTACTTTTAAACCCAGTTGTTCCAATTCCCCTTTGGTCACTTCTAGTTTTTCTTGAGCTTCTTCAAAACGGCTCTCTTTTAATATTGGTTCTCTGCCACAATCATCTACCACCCAAATCAACATACATTGTTCTAGAGAATTTTCAGGGCGATTTTTAGCGTATTTTTTAATTTGTTCGATCAAATAACGGGCTGCCTTCCCATCATTGTAAGGAATTAAGAGATATCGCCATAAATGCTGACAGCGCAACGCTAACTCTTCTTTAGTGTAGGTTGTAATTATTTGGGGGCGAATAATCGTTAAAGGCTGTTCTGTTTGTTTGGCTAAGGCAATAGTGGTGCTGCCAAAAAATTTTTCTTGCAATAAGCTGCGAATGGGTGTTCCTGTGAGAATAACCTCTATAGGATATTTTTTTAATACTCGGAGAATGGTGTCGATAGGCTTGCCTGAAAGGACTTCTACTTTTACATCAACGTTGGCAGGAGCTTTTTCTAATGCTACGGAAAGACGTTCTTTAGCAGCTTGAACTTTTTCTTCATCTATACGCGGAACTTCTCCTTCTTCCCATAAAGGCGCACTGTGAAAAAAAACTATCTGTTCTAAACCGCCCTTAGCAAAATTAGGAACAAAATTAACTAGGCGATGGATACCATCAGTAAAATCAGTGCAGATCAAGCAGTTCCGAAACATATAAATGAGAAAATAACTTTTCTTTTAGACTAACAAAAAATCTTTCCCAGAGAGAACTTATAGATACAGTCTTTTACTATTTTTTCGGTAAGTCTAAATCTAGCTCGATGGCCATAGTGTTTGTTACTATGTCTGATAACGCCCCAACATCCCCAGCTTTTTTCCTTCAAGAAACCAGCAAGAGAAGGAGGTCGCCAATTTATTTCCTCAAGTTATTCACTACTGGGAAATTGGTTCTAATCCCCATTGATGTTTGATAAACTCTTTGTACATATTTTCTCGGACAATCATTTGCTCATAAAGCTTAATTAAAAACTCTTGAGCCTGTTCGCGACTCATTTGCTGTACTTGAGTTTCAAAAGAACGAAGATTAAATTTTTGTTCTAGAGACATTTTCGCAGATTCTGACATGGTGATAACTCCTTGGTTTAACCTTACAGATAATTGTGTTTACTTTCGTTTGACGAAGTCGAAGGTACTCCGTCTTCTTAAGGCTGAGTAATCCGTGACTTGCCCTCCTATACAAAGTAATGTAACAATAAATTGACAAGATTTGCATATAGTTATAAAGGTAATAATGCCAAACTGTCAACTATCAAGAGTAAGATTGTCTTTTTAGATGAAATATATATCTATTAAAATGACAAATACTGTAGACATTCTGTAATAATTAAGGTAGACGCAAAATCAGACTTATTTCTCGATCGAAGAACAAAAAGAGTTGAAAATATAATTAAGCTCTTTTGAACAGCTGTGGCGAGGAAAGTATATTTTGTCAGAGCAGATTTTATATGGGGAAGAGTATTTGCCCGAAGAGAAGTACATGGGAGAATATTTAACAAGACTTATTTATTTTTTTCCTTAGCCATCATGCTAAAAGCAATTTTTTGTCAATCCAATATAGTAATAACCCAATTTAGGAGGTATTTATAATGTCAGTTCGCCTATATGTAGGAAACCTACCCAAAGAGCCAGTCGATCGTGAAGCTTTAGAGGCAATGTTTGCCGACTCTGGAAAAGAAATTTCTACCAAAGTAATTAAAGACCGCAAAACTGGGAAATGTAGGGGCTTCGCTTTTGTAACTGTTCCTAGTGATGAGGTTGCTGATGAATTTATTGAGAAATTTAACGGTCAGTCTTTTATGGATAGTGAACTCAAAATTGAGAAAGCACTACCTCGTAATAAAAGCAATAAAGGAAAAGAGGAACAAAACTCTACTGAAAGTGGGGCAACTAATAGCAATCCCAAACGCAATAAAAGTAATAAGCGTTCGAGAAAACAAAGCTCTAGTAGTCAGCAACAGGATGCAATTCAACCCGATCCTCGCTGGGCAGATGAGTTAGCCAAGCTCAAAGAGATGCTAGCAGCAGCTAATAACTAAATTATCATCAACAACTAATCCAAAATAGTTGGCAGAATTCTGAATAAAAGTTATTGAGATCAAAAAAGCTAATAGTGAAAAATAGGGGGCAGTCATTTAAGGTTGCCACCAAGGTTTTTCATGTCTTTATTTTGCTTTTTAATTAGTCAGATCTCGATCTTTCCCATTTATGCCCCGTTCCCTCGCAAAATCAATAAAAAATAATTAAATGCTGTAAATTAAGGAGTTTTAAATAATGGTTGTATCTAGCGATCCCGTTCAAATAATGAAACAAGAAGTAGGAATTGCTGCTGCTAGTCGTGTCCAGTCAGATTCAATTGTGGGATTAGGAACGGGATCGACTACAGCTTATGCTATTGAGTATATCGGCGAGCGTCTAGCTAAAGGGGAGCTAAAAAATATTGTAGGTATTCCTACGTCATTTCAGGCAGAAGTATTAGCCAAAAAATACGGGATTCCTTTAACTAGCCTAGATGCGATCGATAAAATCGATATTGCGATCGATGGTGCAGATGAAGTCGATCCCCAAAAAAACCTAATTAAAGGTGGTGGTGCTGCTCATACAAGAGAAAAAGTAGTGGATACTCTAGCCGACCAATTTATTGTGGTAGTTGATAGCGGTAAGTTAGTAGATAAACTAGGTTCTACTTTTTTACTTCCTGTAGAAGTAATTCCTATGGCAGTTACTCCAGTCATGAATAAGTTGGCTAAACTAGGGGGTAAACCAGAATTACGCATGGGCGTAAAAAAAGCTGGTCCCGTTGTTACCGATCAAGGTAATCTAGTCATTGATGTCAAATTTGAGCAAATCGATAATCCTGCTGAATTAGAAAAAACAATTAATAACTTCCCTGGCGTATTAGAAAATGGTCTGTTTGTCGGTGTGACAGATTTAGTTTTGATTGGCGAAATTAAGGATGGTAAGCCAATAGTAAGAGAAATGTAATTTTATTTTGAGTAATAAAAAAACTGTCAGACTTAATTTCAGTTTGGCAGCTTTTTTAAATAGTAGGCAAAAATAACTAATATGAGTTCGGTGTTATAAAATCTCGTTAAATTATTCGTAATTTTAACCATAAAACCTAACTATCGCTTCATAAAATCCGTACAAAAACCGATCTCAGTCGATAAAACTTTAACTAGACTATAAGCAATCAGCTCAAATTGCCCTATCTTGATTGGGGAAATTATGGCATTCAATTAAGAAAAATTAATAATTTCTTTAGGAGTTTTGAGGTATCAAGGCATAATCTCTTAGACGGTGAAGATATTTTCAAGCTTGAGGAAATATGAACAAAACTCAAAAAATATCTTGTAGCAATGATGTGAATAAAGAAGATAGCCATAACTGTAGTTTACCGCTAGAAACCACTCTCGCCAAAAACACTAAGAACGAATCTGATGATACTATTCGCGCAGATGTAGTTTTAATTATTGATGATACTTTGACTAATTTAGAAGTGTTATCTAATTATTTAAAATCTGCTGGTTTTACAGTTTCTATTGCTTCAGATGGAATAAATGCTTTAAATCAAGCTGAAAATATCGAACCAGATATTATTTTACTTGATATTCTTATGCCAGGAATGAATGGTTTTGAAGTATGCCGAAAGCTAAAAGCTAATCCTAAAACCAAAGATATTCCCGTACTTTTCATGACTGGTTTAACTGATATAGCAGATAAAGTTAAAGGATTTGAATTAGGGGGGGTAGACTACGTCACTAAACCGATTAATAAAGAAGAAGTTGTTGCCAGGATTAAAACTCATATAAGTTTACAACGGATGCGATCGCATCTACAGATCCAAAATAGTCAGTTAAATCAGGAAGTTCTGATTCGGCAACAGACAGAAGCTCAACTAAAGAAATCGCAACAACTATTAAATAATCTCAATCAAGAATTAGAACATAGGGTAGCTGAACGTACGGCGGAATTAGTTCGGGCAAAAAAACAATTAGAAACTGTGAATATCGAACTGCGTAACACTAATCAGGAGTTAGAGAAGTTTGCCTATATTGTTTCCCATGACTTGCAAGCACCTCTGCGGAGTCTAAGTATGTTTACGCAACTATTGGCTCAAGAGTATCGGGAAAAATTGGACTCTCAAGCAGATGAATATATTAGCTATATTGCTGGGGGTGCTATGCGGATGCAAACTCTTATTCAAGATTTGCTTACCTATTCTCGTGCAGGTAAAAACGAGCAAACTTGGGTTTCGGTTAATTTAGCAGAAATATTGAACCAAGTAATTTTAAATCTTCAAGCTAATATTACTGAAAATAAAGCAGAAATTACTGTTAAAAACTTACCGACAATAATAGCTAATCCTGTTGAAATGAGTCAATTATTACAAAATCTGATTGCTAATGGGATTAAATTTCGGAGTAAAGTCAAGCCAAAAATTGAAATAGACACTGTATCTCATGGAAGACGATGGTTGATATCGGTTAAAGATAATGGAATTGGTATTGAAAAGCAATACAGACAGCAGATATTTCAACCGTTTCAAAGATTGCATACACATAATCAGTATCCAGGTACGGGTATTGGTTTAACTATCTGTCAAAAAATTGTCGAACGCTATGGTGGCAGTATTTGGGTAGAATCGGTAGTCGGAAAAGGAGCGATTTTTTATTTCACTTTGCCTAAAAAAGAAGATCTACATCAAAATCAAAAACAAAATCAGCTTCAATCTTGTCGGGTTCTTTAAACTTTAGCAATAATTGGAATTTAAAGTTTTGGATAAGATTACAATTCGCTTCAATATTTAGTATTGTTTGATACCAAATTAAAGTGCCTCTTTTTGAGGATGGCGTTATACTATGAATCGGTAGCTCCCATAAACACAACGAATAAATATTTGTTCGGTATCTAAAAGTTTTAACTGAACAACAAGTGGAGGCTTTTTGTATCTAAATAAAGTAAAAAAACAGTAAAGAAGATTCAGAAGAAATAAATAAGCAATTATAGGTTTTTTGTCCAAAATAAGTCGTCGGTAATATAGTTATCTCTATTTTCACAAAGAAAACTATATACTAAGGGCGGAAACTATAACTTCTTTCTAAGCAATGATAATTGACTATGATTTAAGCTAAATTCATAGAAAAACTTTAGAAAAAGTTCACACAGGATCGGTGATATTACCAATGGCATTTATCTATGGTTTCAGACAAAATCATAGTCGATAAGTAGTTGCGTCGTGCTTTTTGCTTAACTAACTTAAAGGCAGTTTTTTATTTTTAGTAGCTTAATTGAGATAGGGAAATTTATCCAATCTTCCCAGTCAATTTACGAGCATTATTAGCAAAAGGCAAACATAAAAAAAATTGGGAATACCCAAATAATGGTAGACCCAAAAGCAAACTGAAATAATTAATCATGAGTGTAAAAAATTATACAGCAAAGCGACTAGTCATGGGAGCTTGGCTTAATAACAATCAACAAACACAAGAAAAGACTCCCAAGCCAAAAGGAACAAAGAAAATTAATTTTTTGAATCCTTTGAGAAACTGGATAGATAGTATTAATGTTAGCGATCGCCATTTCGCTCATCGTCTTTGTCAGCTAATTCCAACTCAATGCCCCTTTGAAAGACAAATTCAGTTATTTGGAAAAACCATAATCAGCATACCGCCTTTGTGCAAACTAAATCCTCTTTATGATGAGGTAGTAGCTTTGCGTTTTCGAGCAATTTGCTATTTAGCTGAAGAATGTGGTGAAGATGTAAGCTCTTACTGCTAAGATACATATCTACTGTATTCTTATGCTTGACATGAAAAACCATGTCTTTCGATAGAGCATTATGGCAATCATCCCTCTTAAAGCTTGGTATCTAGAACAATACGAACCAATTAGAAATGTAGTAAAACAACCATGTCATCTGCGTTTAAGCAGAAATAGTTTACTCAAATCAGGTTTACGGGCAGATTTTCTAGACGATCGCCTAAGTATAGAAACTTCTGACTGGTTTGCTCGTTATCTAGAAGGGGAAACTATCGAGTTTTATATTGAAGGTAGTGGTAACTATGTTATTGCTAATATCGATCTAGTTTCCCAAGAAATTTACTTCAGTAAACAAGAGGTTTTCTCGGGGTTAGAACCTATCATTTATTACAGTCCTCAAACTGAAGATGCCGATCGCAACCAAAAGACTATAGCTGTTTTAACAGAAACAATCGATAAATTAAATCAGCGATCGCGTTTACCTTTAACATTAGAACTTGCTCCTCGCCCTCAAGATTCTCCTTTACGTCTTAGCAACAATCAATTTCGGAAAATTCGCAAAAGTCTTCTTTTTATCGCAGAAGCAACACCCATAGCCAGTATTTTAGGAGAAAATAATCAATCTCATCTATTGCTCAGTCCTCTTGTTTGTGTAGAAATTGGCTATGCTTTAGAAAGTAAAGATAAAGGATATATTCTGATTCTACAAAAAGAATCTCCTAATTTAACAGGCAAATTTCCTTTTGATGTTTCAGGATATAAGCAGTTAAGCTATAAAACCCCCGAAGATTTAAAAAAGACTTTACCCAAAGTAATAGAATCGCTCCTAAAAAAATACAAGTTGTTCGGTTAAATATCGGTGTTTTACTTCCTCTAAATAAGATTTAACTAGAGTTATCAAAAGTCTTTTGTAAAAAAACTAGCAGGAAATTTTTCTGTAATCATCATAGTTGCTTTATTCTGAGAATAGGCACAATAAGTACGAAAGAAGAAATAGGCTGGTGTTTCTAGACCAAAGTAGTTAGCCAAAAGATCGTTTTTTTCTTTACCCGAATCAATAATTTCTTTAAAAGTTTCTACCCTATGCTCTAGCCATATTTTACCGATAGGAGTTTTGGTTTTTAATAGTTCGTCTCTAAACTTTTTTTCTAATCTTTCAGGAACAATAATCGATTCGGCATAAAGAAAATTTCTTCTACTAATCTTTCCTCTCAATAAGATTTTTCGAGCGATCACCTCTGTTCCTTGAGCTAAATTCATTATCTTGATATCTTGAGTTAAATTAGTTAACTTTTCTGATAACTTAATTACTTGTATTTGTTCGTAAAGATAAGCTTCTAAAATATGGGTTAATGTACCGTCAGTTGTTAATAAAATTCTTTGAAAAGTGCTGAGTTCGGCGGGATTAATATGACTTTTGCCTAAAGTCTGTTGTAAATCTTCCCGCATAATGGGGTCTGTTGCTTGAATTTCTGGGGGTAGTGCTTCTGCAAACATGAAAATTTTTCTCGCTCCTTTACTATTTTATCCAGGTCTCCTTATTATTTTGTAACAAAAATCAACATTAAGAGGTAGGGACAAATGGCTATTTGCCCCTAAAGATTAGATCCAAAATTCAGTATATATTTTTGTTTTATACAGAGAAACGAGCTATACCTTGTCGTACGAAGCCTTGTAAGAAAGCGATACGTTGGTTATCTTGAAATACTTCTTTGAGTTTTGCTGTTAATCTTTCTAAATTGAATCCTTCGTTAGGATCTAGACTAACTTCTTGTTCTTGGAAATAAGCAACTAAACTTAAACCTGCGATGCGAGTAAGGTAAGCAGCACTAATTCCTTGCAGCGCACCGCCAGCAGCATAGGTAAAAGCATTACTTTTAAGGATACCAGCGATCGCGTTAGTAGAAAGTTCGACTAAACCCAACTGCACCATTAGTTTACCGATATTGCTAGCAGCAGTTTGTCCTTGAGCGAGAGAGAATTTTTGTTGGTAAACTCCACTAAGATCGACAATCATTTGTCCGGTTACCGCAGCAGTTGCCAATAAATCTAAGGCAGCGACGGGGTTGGCAAAAGCAGCACCAGCAGCAATCCATTGATATTGTTCGATAATGGGTAAGGCTCGATCGCGTCTAACATCATTTAAAATTGTTTTGGCTTGCTGTTTGAGTTTAACTGTTTCGCGCCAAGTAGTACCCAGTAAAATTTGTTCTTTTTCTTGAGTCAGAATGCTAGCTAAACGACTAGTTAAACTATCTATTTCTGCTGGTGGTTGTTCCATCCATTCTTTTATCGAACCATCTTGTTGTTGCTGACGGACTTTAATAGCATTAGGTACAGTAGTAATAGAAATTATATCTTCTGGGATAATTACTTCTGATACTCTTTGCTGTAATTGTTTGGCGATATAAATTCTTTCTTCTGGAGTATATCGATCTTGTTTGTTAAATACTAGTAATACTCTGTGACGAGACTCTCTCAAGTTATGGACAATTTGCCATTGAGAATCGCTCAAATCTCCAGACACTAAAAATAAAACTAAATCTGTAGTTAAAGTAGAAATATCTAAATTATCTGTTTCTATATCCTCAATTATTTCTAATTTCTCAACATCCCCTAGCAATTGTTTGAGGCTAGTTTTTCCCGCTTGTTTACTGCCTGTAATTGCCAAGCTAAAATTTTCTTTTTGACGCAGATTAGGTAAATTAGCAATAGCTTCTTTTAATTGGCGGATATCTTGGTTAGGGGATTCTGTTTCAATTAGACTGACAATACGATTGGTTTGCTCGATCGCTTTTTCTACTTCTGCTTGTTCGATCGGTAATAATGGTTGAGTTAAGTTAATTGGCTTATTGTTTCTTTTTTGTAATAACCAAAAACCACCGCCCGTAGCAATTAAACCTAGTAAAGTCCATTCCCCCATATCCATGACAGAATGTCTTAAACTATCTCCTAGCCATAACAAGAAAGATAAACCCAATCCTGTAACTAAAATAGGTTTACGTAATTGAATAGTCATTTTCGCTCCCTCCAGATATTAACTATTATTTAAAACCCTATTATCTATAACTTTAGCCTAGCCAATTATAATTAAAATCTTGGCATAAGTGTCTTATTGACGCTACGCTAATCCCTACATATTGACTAGAGTATTATCAATTAGAGTATTACTTAGTTCATATGCGGGCGATCGCTATTTTGCCAGAAAGTTTAATTACTTTTATTCTTTTTGAATCTTTCGCTTGCTCTTTAAAAAAAATCACCATAAGAAAGTTACAGCCGATTTTAACCGACAAAATCTTTAAGTTTTGCTACCATTTGAGCGCGAGCAGATACATTAAGCTTGCGAAATATCTTTTTGAGGGTTTGTTTAACGGTATTTCTGCTAATCCAGAGTTGGTTGCCAATTTCGGCATTAGTCAATCCTTCGGCTACTAACTCAGCTATTTGTAATTCTCGGCGTGTTAGACGACTAGCTAAGGCGGAATTTATACTTATTTGTTGCGCTCGCAGCTTGGCTAGATTTGCAGAAAAATGAGTGCAGATCGCGCTTAGTTTGGCCATATCGCGAGGGTTAAAGGCTGGAGTATCTCTGATTCGAGCGAAATAGATACCACCAATAAGACGACCTTCCCCGACAATAGGAGCGATCGCCATGTGTTCGTGGTCGTAGTAGGCACAAAAATTTTCGTACATTTGGCATTCTTTCCAGCCACCTGGAGGAAATACCATTTCTTCGTGGACTGGTGCGTGATAATTGTTAACGTAATCTAGCAACGGATCGGCGATCGCCAACTTTAATTTTTGATATCGTTCTACAAACTCATCTACATTTTTTATACCGCGAATATCGACCGAAGCGAGACGAGATTGTTTGTCGTAAAGATGTATTCCCCAATCTTGCGCGCCAAAATGTTCGCCAAAACTACTATCTAGAAAGCGCGAGCGCAATTCGGTTTCATTTTTGGCTGAAGCGATCGCCATAAATAGATTTTGAAGAGAATTAACCATTGTTCTAACACGAGCAAAAATGTACCCACTTGGGTAATATACTAGCTCGACGTTGGTTTTTATACTAATAAAACTAGCATTTCTAGTCCAGCACACTATCTCTATCCGATGGTGACTTCAATGTCGTTGAAAATGCACTTGCTAATTTGGTGCGACGCGATCAGGCATCGTCTGCCAGCGTAGCTGATCGCGGGACTGTCTTTGATTATTTTTATTCTCTGGTCGGCATTATTTCTACAACATCGAAAAGTAAAAAAGGAGTTAGTTAAATGACAAACGAAACAAAATATCAAATCGGTCTAGTTATTTATCCTAAAATGACTCAACTAGATATTCTCGGCCCTCATCAAGTTTTTGCCTCAATGCCTAATACCCAAGTTCATATTTTATGGAAAACAAAAGAGCCAGTAACTAGCGATGAAGGCTTAACAATTTTACCGACTACAACCTTTGCTGAGTGTCCCACCTTAGATGTTTTGTGCATTGGTGGTGCTGGTATCGGATATGTGGAAATGATGCGCGATCGAGAAGTATTAGAATTTTTAGCTAACAGAGGCGAAACAGCAAAATATGTTACTTCAGTGTGTACTGGTTCTTTTATTTTAGCTGCTGCTGGCTTATTACAAGGATATCGCGCTGCAACTCATTGGTTATTTCGCGATCGATTAGCAATGTTGGGTGTAGAAGTGGCAACAGAAAGAGTGGTAGTCGATCGCAACCGCATTACGGGTGGTGGAGTAACTGCTGGAATAGATTTCGCATTGGTTGTATTGGCTAAACTCTATGGCGAAGAAACTGCAAAAACCCGCCAATTATTACTTGAATATAACCCAGCACCTCCTTTTAATGTTGGTTCTCCTGAAACTGCTGGAGAGGTTTTAGTAGAGAGGGTTAAACAGTTGGCAAATCCAATTATTGAAGCTTCTTTAGCACAAACAAAAGAAACAGCAAAACAACTCAAAATTCAAAATTAAATCACAAGTAGTAGCGAGATAATCAAAAAAGTTCGACATTTTCATCGCTGGCTCGAAGAGATAGGTACGCGATCGGCTGTTGAGCGTGCTTTTGAGATTGACTTGGGCGAAGTACTTGTCGAGCGTTTTGCTAAAGTGAGTTCCCAAGAGCGAGGAAATTGGTTGGGAGTCAATACTGTTCGGATAAGCAGATTTGCTTTATTGGTATGGGTATGGGGAGTTTGGGAGATAGGGAATTTGGGAAATAATTATTACCCTAATTCCCCAGTTCCCCAGTTCCTCAATTCCCCAATTTCACACAATAATTGTTAACCGAACAGTATTGGGTTGGGGGTTGCCTAAAAAGTAGGATAAGAGTGAAGGTTATGTGGAGATTGAGCCAAGAGTATCAGAGACATTTAAAATAGTGCAATTAAATATCTCCGTTGAGATGTTAATCTGTCAAATTTTTAGCTCACTTCATCTTTAGATTACAAGTATTAGATAAATTAGAAATGAGTTGGATTTTCTGCCCCAACTTTTTTAACTTACCTATCTTCTTATGCCTTTTCTCTCCTTACTACTTCTCATTGCTGGTTTTAGTCTAGTTTTAGTACTAGGGATTTGGTTAGTTGCTTCTCTGCGCCAACTGTATCTGGAAATAGCTTTTACTTCACCTTTTTTAGCTAATCTGCTGCTAGTTATTTTAATTGTTTTATTTTTATTGCTAATTGCTGTATTTATCTATTATTTTCGGATTTATACTCGCAAGAGTTCGCGGAAAAAAGGTAAACGTCGCGTCACGGCAAAAATTCCTGAAGAAAAAACCGAAATAGCTACAGAAAATCTTAAAGCTGTCAGACAACAACTGGAACAAATTGAGGATAAAGTAGCCCAAGAAGCATTTTTAAAGCGATCGCAAGAAATAGAGGAAAATCTAGCAAAGGGAGAAGTAAGAGTAGTAGTATTTGGCACGGGATCGGCAGGTAAAACTTCTTTGGTTAATTCTTTGTTAGGGGAAATTGTGGGTAAAGTAGATCCAATTATGGGGACTACTCAAGCAGGAGAAACTTATAGCCTAAAGTTACAAGGAGTTACGCGGGGAATCTTAATTACAGATACTCCTGGGATTTTAGAAGCAGGGGTAGCAGGGACAGAAAGAGAAGAATTAGCCAGACAACTAGCCACGGAAGCAGATTTACTTTTATTTGTAGTGGATAACGATCTGCGTCAGTCAGAATACGAACCCCTTAAAAACTTAGCCCAAATAGGTAAGCGATCGCTATTGGTTTTTAATAAAATAGATCTTTATACAGAAGAAGACCAGAATATAATCTTAGAGAAGTTACGACAAAGAGTTAGAGATTTTATTCCTGCTGCTGATGTAATTACTACTGCTGCTAACCCTCAACCAGTAGAGTTACGGACGGGAAAAATAATCGAACCAGAACCAGAAATAACCCCTTTAATTAAAAGACTAGTAGCAGTTTTGCGGGCAGAAGGAGAAGATTTAATTGCCGACAATATTTTATTACAATCTCACCGACTGGGAGAAGAAGCACGAGAAATTATCGATCGCCAACGTCGTAGAGATGCGGATAAAATTATCGATCGCTATCAGTGGATCGGTGCTGGTGTTATTGCCGTTACTCCCTTACCTGTTGTGGATATGTTAGCCACAGCAGCCGTAAATGCTCAAATGGTAATTGAAATCGGGCAAGTTTATGGCTGTGAATTGAATATGGAAAGAGGCAAAGATTTGGCTTTAACTCTCGGTAGAACTTTAGTAAGCTTAGGAGTAGTTAAAGGTGCAGCCGATCTTTTGGGTAGAGCATTACAATTGCATTTTGCTACCTATATTATTGGGAAAGCAATTCAAGCCGTTTCTGCTGCCTATCTAACTCGCATTGCTGGCAAAAGTTTTGTGGAATATTTTCGTCAGGATCGAGACTGGGGAGATGGTGGCATAACAGAAGTTGTACAAAGACAGTTTCAACTTTCTCGCCGAGATGAATTTGTTAAAGCCTTTGTGAGAAATGCGATCGCTAAGGTAGTTCAACCGATGGCTGATACTTGGGAAGAAGATGAAACAGAAACAAAATCGGGAGATGAATGGTAGGGGGATAGTTGTTAGTTGTTAGTTGTTAGTTGTTAGTTGTTAGTAGGGGACGGGGCGTATAAACATTTGAGGTTTCCTCAAATGACAGCCCCTCCGTTTCGCGAACCGCCCGTACAGTTGTTAGTTGGTAATCACCTAATCACCTAATCAGTAATTACTTCTGCCTTCTCAAAGCCATAATTTAGTTGGTGCGATGGGTTCGATTTCTTCATCCCAACCCCCTACTTGGTAAGTCTGTAGTAACCACAAATTTGCGCCATGTTTTAAAAATATCTTGGCTAAAATATCATTAGCTAAACGGGGTAAAAGCGATCGCCAGCTAGTGAGAGCATTGATAGTAGTAGTTAGGGGACGATCTGCCAAACGAGTGCCAAGCAATGATTGAAAAGGATCGACCCAATCTGCGCGAGTTTGCCAAGGTATTAGTCTAGATTTAATGGCTTGATTAAGAGATCCTAGGCGTTTTAACCTTTCCGTTTGAGGATCTTGGGGATTTTTAGCAATCCAATCTTTAATTTGAGCGTTACTGTCAATTTCCGTAAGAAGCATATTAATTGCCTGATAGAGAGCTTGACAAGAATCTTGGACGCAGGAATTAGCACCACCTACAAAAGTCGCCCCCGTACCATCGCCAGTGCGGTAACGAGCCATCATGCGATCGAGTTGATAGGCTAAAGCATTGAGGGGAAAGCGAAGCAAACCACCAAAGTCATACTCTTCTAAAACATCTAGTTTGACAATAATATCGGTTATGGGACGAGTACCCAACCAACCAAACTGGCGATCGCCTGTAAAGTTTGTCCAGTCTAAACTACCTGCAATAATACCTGTAGTATTTTGAGTATAAACTTGAGCATAGCCTATTTTAAAGCGTAGTTCCTGAGTTAGAGGTTCGCGGATTACTCTGGCTAAACCAAAAGCAAAATGACCGAAAAAGATACCTAAGGGAGCAAATTCCCGTTTATTTCCGCCAATCCCCCCAAAAGTATGTAAAAGTAATAGGAGATCGCCTTCTTTGAAAGAATTAATTAATTCTTTTTCTGGCAAATTACCAGGGTTTAATAAGATTGAATCGATTTGACCTTTTTTTTGCTTGATTCCCTGCCAATATCGAGCGTGGATATATTTAGTAGTTTTATGTAGCCCAGAAATAATTTTAGTTGGTTTCAGTTGCAATAAAGCACGAGGAGCGATCGCTCTAACTGTAAATATGCCCTCGCTGTTTTTTGCGCCGTAGATATACCAACCTGTTGGATTTAAAGGAGATCGAGTAATATGCTTAACTGTAGCGGGAAATACGCCGTTGCGATCGGCTATTACTTGGGGGAAATAAACAATTTCTTCTCTACCCCGAAAGTTTTGCTCGGTAGAATTATAGTGACGGACAACAGCGCGATTATTGGGTAATAACTCAATAATCGTAACTAAAGCATAATATTTTCCTGTAATAACAATTGGCTCGCGAGTAATATATAAACTGATATCTGACTCTTTAACTACTTCGACAGAATTACCCAAAGAAACCATGACATCATCGTTAGGTCTTGCACCAGCCAAAGATTCTAACGCTTGTACCTGTCGCCAATGGTTTAAACGTAGGGGATGAACTATCCCTTGCGCCATACTCTCATAAGCTCGTTCGGAAAAGTCAATACGGGTTTTAACCTGGTTAACATAGGCTTGTAGATCGGGGCGATCGCTCCAACGTAAATAGACCTTTTGACCGATTAAATCTTGTTGAGATTGTGGCGCATGATGTACTTCAAAATAAACACCATTGACCCGAGAACGTTCGCGGACATCGGGTAAAATTAAGCGTCCCAACCACTCTGCTACAGGTAAGGACGTGTCCCCCGAATCGAATTCGGGGGCTTGTATCGTCCGTAAATATTCAGGATCGTAGGATTGTTCGAGGGGATAATAATCTGGGCGATTGAAATCTGCTCGAACATAACGAGCGTAATCACTCAATATTTTAGGCTCGATCGCTTCATAATCTGGAGTGGCAGCAGGATAGGGTTCTTCCCCATCGCTGCGGGTTAAAATGCGTAAAACAATCCCTAAAGTTTTGGCTAAATGATTGACACCATCGGCATTTATAGCGGTTTCGTCTAAAGGGCCATTAAATGAGTCATGTTTTACTTTACCCAAAGAAACAAAAGATATGTTACCGCGAGTTTTAGCTAAATTCCAATTTGACCAAGAAATTATCGACCATCTTTGGGGAAATAAATAAGGAGTAAGACGAGCAACTCGATCTTTTTCCCCAACTAAGTGATACATATGTTCTATCTGAGATAGTTCCGTGTTACCGCTAATCACCCCCGCCAGAGAAATAACCTCGATAGGGGCAGCTAAAACTTTTTTAAGATAGGGGACTGCGCCTAAAGAGATTTGTCCGCCACCACTGTAACCAATTAAAGTAATTAACGCGCCACTCCCTGGTTGATAGCCATTTGCCAGCAGGCGATCGATAATTATTTGCGCCGTACCACGATTGTATATTGGGCCATAGCGATTATCTACCGATACCGCCACTTGAAGCATATTTCGCAATAAAATTAAGACTTCTAACCTGGTGTTGCGCTCGATCCATTGCCAAACAGAAGCTAAAGGTCGATCGATGGTTAAGGGTAGATTAAAAACAGAATAGGGAATAATATCTTTAATTAAAATGCGCTACTTAAAATTTACTTAAACTTAGGCGAATTTAGGTAAACGCTATCCCAAGCGCAATGGATAACTAGGTATTGTTGGAGTATGCTGACTTTTGCCTAATATCTTCCCTTTCTCGCAAGAACTCTGGATATTAGGCTTGACCCCAAACCTGATTCTCACATTAAAGAAACTGTGCCGATAGCAACCCTTCAGTAACTTTGATGTCGTTGCCCAATAATGCCACACGTGTTTATTACAATCCACTGGCTGCAATAAAGCGTTAAGGGATCTAGGCAAACGCTCGGAGAACCTGAAAAACCTACGGGCAAGTACTAATGCTGCTGCTGTACCACTATTTAACCCGTAAAGACCCATAAACTTAATCATTCCAATCAAACTCGAATAAGCAGGATTGATTTCTACCACTTGGATAGCAGACAATCTAGCCTTGGAATGAACTAAATCAGAAAACTTAGAATAAGCAAATTGTGAGAGCATCGAAGCTGCGCGTTTACCATGCTCTCTTAGCCTACTTTTCTTACTCCTAAAATCTAATCTTTCGATAACAATTGGACATTCTTTGTCTACTGCAATATCAATTATTTGCCCAATAGCTTGAGATAAAATATGCGTGGTTTGTCCCGATGATTTGTTTTCCAGATCGATATTAATTTGACCATGCTGTTTGAGGTTACCCTCATTATCACAGTAAGCCCAAGCAATATTATTAACATTCAAGTCAATTCCAAGAGCACCATTCTTTCTCTGGCTAATCCAAGGAAGATCGGGTAACTCAACCGTTGTATGCAAATACCATTTATCCTTGCGTTTTACAAAGCGATGAGTTACGGCTTTTTCTGTACCATTGCGATGGTTATTTCCTCTTTGGTGTCGTGTTGGTGTTAGAGCAATATCAATAAAAGTTTGACCATATTTAAACTTAATACCATCACATTTAACATGACTGCCAAACTGCTTGAGTAAGCATGGCGGTACAGTTATGCTTAGTTCACCATCGCTAGTTAGTCTACATAATTGATTACCAGTAGAGTAGGTTTTTGCCCCAACCATCATAAAATTAGATGTTCTCGCTTTTCTCCAGTCTGCTAGCCATTCTTCATGATTTGAGTACCCATTTGCTTCTAAATGGTATTGAGCTAGAAATAGTTTTTTAGTACCAAAGCATAAGCTAATTTTTCCCTCGGCTAAGCTTTGAAGCTTATTTTGCCTGATAGCTAATCTTCGTTTCTTTTGATGAATAAAGAATCTATCTTTTTGATTAATTTGTTTCTTCTTTAGTCTCTTTTTGATGGCATTTTGAATGCTACGGATTGTACTTTTTAGGTCTTTAACATGAGTTTTTCTTAACTCTTTAATGCTTTTGTGCGTTCCTTTTAACTCATGATACACATTCCTAACAGTAGTGCTATCAACCTTGTATTTAGACTGGAGTGATTTCTCGACAACATTAATTTTTTCGTCACGCATCAAACAAGAGTGCATATCCGTTTCTATCTGGCTATATAATGCAGCCATTGAATCTAAAAACGGATAGATCTTGTTGGGTAATAATGTTTGATAAGTGGGCATACTCTATTTTAGAATGAATAAAACCTGCTTAATACAAAGTTTTGCCTAACAAACGAAGGGTTTTACTAAATTTTACCTAAGTTTGTCTAGGTATTTGGTGTGCAGCCACGAGCCGATCGCTTTGAGCTAAATTTGCTTCTAACTGTTGTAAAAATTTTTCCACTCGAAAGGAATGCTTAAAAGAGCTTTTGCCAATGCCATCAAGATAAACTATGTAATGTCCTGCTGCCGAAGCTACTTTTTTGGCTGGTACTATTTGCCTACGATCGAAAGAAAGAGTAGTGGTATCGCGATCGCCACTATACCATCCCGCCCACCAACCTAATGCCTCAAAAGGTGCGAGTAACCCCGCTAAAATCATCGCAATGCCGATAATTCTAGCTCCATCTAGAAGTAGATTTAATAACTGATTTTGCAAAAAAGCATACCATTGCACCCACCAAGCATTTGCTGGAGATAAAAAAGCAATTACGCCTAAAGCAAGAAAAACGAGGGCAATACGTTTGAAATTATTATTCATTCATCTTTAATTCCTGGATGCATCTCCTAATAAGTCAGGAATATCTTCGCCAACAGGAGGTATGGGCAAACCACTATAAAGCATTTGTTCTACATAATCGGGTTCGGTAACGAGTTTAACCCCTGCTACCCAGTCAACTATTTTACTGGTAATATTAACGATCGCTTTGCCGATAATCCGCTGAGATAATTGCAGCACCAACCAACCACCAAGACAGCATTGAAAAGCATCCCAAATTCCTAAAGCAGAGATCGTTCCCAAACCAGTAGCGATCGCCATTAACGTCCAGACCGATAATACAATTAAAATTGGCATTCCAAAATAAGGAATTACGATCGAAAAACCAAATAACAAAGGCGCATAACTAAATCCTAAAGTTTTCATCACTTCTACTAGAGGCAGAGAAACATCAAAAAACCAGCCTGCCACTAACCAAGTACTGAAAACCCAAAAATTGTAATTAAAAACAAACAAAACGGCTGCGATCGCTACTGAAAGCACAAATCTGAGGGGTTTTACCCGATTGATAAACAGCATTACACTTTGCCCCAAAGTTTGAGACAATCCAGCCAATAAGACCACTAAAATACTGGCAATTAAACCCAAAGGCAAACT
This sequence comes from Xenococcaceae cyanobacterium, assembly GCA_051439545.1. Classification (GTDB taxonomy): domain Bacteria; phylum Cyanobacteriota; class Cyanobacteriia; order Cyanobacteriales; family Xenococcaceae; genus JASJDJ01. The sequence goes on from JBFRWK010000059.1 coordinate 75,534, forward strand.
ATTAATCGAAGCAAAAGTCTCTTTGTTTAATACCAACACTCCAGAAACTAAAGTCCAAAACCGATCTAATGCTGTATTGGTAGCTATGGTAATTAAAAACATGGGGCGATCGTTTAAATAAGCTAATCTATTTTCTCCGATAATTTTAGATAAATAAACCGATTAGCCACTACTGCGCTAATTAAAAGGTAAAATTACCTACAGGGAGTTGAACTAGTAAAAATTTTAGATGAATACTTTTCCTCAATCTTTAGATGAAGCCGTAAACCAAGCTAAAGAAGCCACCTTAGCTGCTCTAGCCGATGGTTACAATCGCGTACAAATAGAATTAGTTATTCCTGAGATTCCCCTCAAAGCTCAAGCCTTAGCCCTAGAATTTTCTAGTCTCTTTACCGAATATGGTTCTGGACTCAAAGTTATTTTTCCCGATACGGGGGCTGCATCTTTAGCTAAACGAGATTGGGAGGATATTCCTTTTCTAGTTACAGACTTGGGTAGCCGTTATACCCCCATAGAAAATAAAGTTGCCCCTGAAGATGAGATCTTTTTACTAGTTTGCCCTTCTTCTGTAGAAGTAGAGCGAGTCGAAAAACTGTGTAATTTAGCAGGCGATCGACCTGTAGTTTTATTAATTCCCCAACTGGAAGATGTCTCGATCGTGGGTATCGGTTTGGCTGCCCGTAAACTAAGAGAACGTTTTATTAGTACTCTTTATTCTGCTTACTATTTTCAAGCATTAGAAGCTGCTGCCTTACTCCGTTGTCATCCTTCTCCTTGGCAAATTTGGTTAGAAAAGGAAGAAAGCTACGAACTAGCATCAGAACAACCACAAAAACCTGTAGGGGACGCTCTAGAAAGATTATTAATTCAATTAACTAGCGATCGCAATCCTGAAGATACTAGTACTCCTCAACCGAAAAAGTCTGGTATCCTATCTAATCTCCAGAAGTTTATCAGGGCTTTGAGTCAATAAGTATTCGTGTTAAGTTAAGGGACTACGTTAATTGTTGATGGTTGTGTTAGTGGTTAGCTTCTGACTTCTGACTCCTGACTCCTGATTTCCCTAAAATTTTATGCCTTTAGCCAATTACAATCCCAAGATTGTTAATCCTCTAAGTATTGCGCCCATGATGGAGCGTACCGATCGCCATTTTCGATATTTGATGCGTCAAATTACTCGTCATACTTTACTGTATACCGAGATGATTACGACTCAGGCAATTATCCACGGCGATCGCTCTAAACTTTTAGGGTTCTCGCCTGAAGAAAAACCACTAGTATTACAACTGGGGGGCGATAATCCGCAACAATTGGCAGAATGCGCGCAAATTGCCCAAGATTATGGCTATGATGCCGTAAATCTCAATATTGGTTGTCCTAGCCCTAGAGTGCAGAGTGGGAACTTTGGTGCTTGTTTGATGACTCAACCAGAGTTAGTTGCTGAGGCAGTAGCGAAAATGCAGCAAGTGGTAACTATTCCCGTTACAGTAAAACATCGCATTGGTGTAGACGATCGCGATCGCTATGAAGATATGGCAGATTTCGTCAGAATTGTTGCTGAAGCGGGTTGTCATAGTTTTACGGTACACGCTCGTAAGGCTTGGTTACAAGGTTTGAGTCCCAAAGAAAATCGTAATGTCCCCCCTCTACGCTATGAGGATGTTTATCGCCTAAAACAAGAGTTTCCCCATTTATTCATCGAAATTAACGGCGGAATTAAAACCCTAGAACAGGTCAAAGAACATCTTAACTATGTAGATGGAGTGATGATCGGACGTGCTGCTTACGATCATCCCTATCTTTTTGCCACAGTCGATCGAGATATTTATAATCAACCTACAACCCCTCTGACTCGCCATCAAATTGTGCGATCGATGCTTCCTTATATCGACTATTGGGTAGGTAAAGGAGTAAAACTCCATGCTATCAGTCGCCATATGCTACAACTGTTTGCAGGGCGAGCGGGTACAAAAGCCTGGAAACGCCATATCAGTGAAAATGCTCATTTAAAGAATGCAGATTCTTTATTAATTAGTAACGCTTTAGCCAAAGTACCTCAAACAGAAAACTGATAATATTTTGCAATCTACGTGAGTTATCTCCTAGATCGGCAACACCTACTTATTTTTATCATCCATAGCTGATATTCCCCTAAATAACATCCATAAACCAGCAGTCGCGATCGACAATGCTAAAATGACCACTATTAAATCTAGGGAATTAGGCTCGACCATTTGTTTTCTCCAAGGATATCTATCACAATATTTTATGAACAGTTCCAAACTCAGTTAAACCGTGTTTAGAGTTATTACACCCAGATTCGAGCGACAATATTCTCGTTGGACTGATGCTCTTGAGGCAGCTAAGTCTTTAATCCCCCAATGCAAAAGTCTTTTAGAAGATATTCGTATTTATGATGGCGAGGAAATTATTTGGGTTTACAGTCGCTCCCATAAATATCCCCAGTACATCGGTGCGGGAACATACAAAAGATTAGCTTATCTTTTTCTCAAAGAAATGTCAGAAGAAGGGCAAGAGTAATTAAGATATAACGCGCTTACGCTACACTAGCGAATAATTGCGACCAACTTTTAGGTTCTGCTTCAGGAGTCGCCACGATTTCCACAATTTTATTCTTAGCTTCTGGCTCAAATAAAGCTTCTATAGATACTTGAGCGACCTTAGGACGGGGAATACTTCCGTCAAAAAGAGTATCTGCGGATGACATAATAATTCGATCTGCGTTATCTTCGTTTTTAAGACCTCCTGGTCGAACAATAGTATAAGTTAGACCACTCCGCTGAATGTATTCTTCAGCTTGTTTTTTCCAATATAAAACTAACCAAAATAAATTAAGAGGATGAAAAAACTTGGATACACATAAAGAGGAAACAATCACAAAATGCTCGACATTTGATTGTTTAGCCACATCTACCAGATTTTTTGTTCCTTGAAAATCTACCTGATAAGGGCCCGTAGGGTCTAAGCTAGGGGAAGCTCCTGTAGCACAGAGTAGAGCATTGCAATCACTCATTGCTGTTTTTAAAGTTTCTGGTTTGAGAACATCTCCTACTACTAACTCTGCTTCTGGAGGAAGTATGGTTTTAGCTTGTTCTAAATTACGTACTAAAGCGCGTACAGAAATATTTTTTTGGACTAATTGTTTGACAATATTGCGTCCTGTTTGTCCTGTTGCTCCAGCAACTAATACTTTCATAAGAATCTCGATCGCACCCAATTAAACTAGAAAATGTTTAGCTAGTAATTAACTCTTTTATTGTAAGAAATTTAACCAGGGTAGCGAAAATAAATAAATTTAATAACCTAAGAATTATATGTACTCTAAATTAATCGACGACCGACAAGCCAACTTATCAGAACTATCCGCTTGTGAACCAAATTTAATATCTCAAGAAGATTGCTCCCAAATTAAACCGTTTTTATTCCGTGTATCTTACCTCGGTTCGATGGATATGTATAGCGACGTGGAAACCGTTGCTAACTATTTAGATGCTCATGAAGGTTGGTTTTGTCGCTGCGCCCAACCGATGAAAGTCGAACCTCTAAATAATAATGGTTATATTCTCACGGTAGGCTGTTTTGGCTCTTTGGGTTATGAAGTAGAACCTAAAATTGCCATTGTCTTAGATTCTCCAAAAGAAAGAATATACAATATGGCAACTGTACCGATTCCTAACTATAATCCTCCTGGTTATGAAGTGGATTATCAAGCCTCTTTGGAGTTAGTAGAAATAAACAAAGAAGATAGCCATCAACGAAAACTAACTTTGAATCCCTTTAAAGGTAAAGCAGTTCAAACGATACCCACAACTATTACTCAAGTTAACTGGACTATGAATTTAGCAGTTAATGTTTGGTTCCCTAAATTTATTTACAAGTTATCCCCTAGCTTAATTCAGTCTACAGGCGATCGCTTACTAGGACAAATAATTCGTCAAATTTCTCCTCGTTTGACTTACAAGGTACAGCAAGATTTTCATAATCGTTACCAGTTACCTGTTCCACCAAAAAACGCAATCAAGTTAGAAAAAGTACCTATTTCTGGACAAAAGATTGCTTAATTGAAATTAATTAAACTTCATCCCTATAAAAACGGTAGAAAAAGAAGCTATTAATGAACGGATGTTCATCGGTTACATGATGAATAAATCTCTCATCTATAAGTCTCTGTCCCAGTCTAACGGCTTGTTCTTGAGAAAGATGAAGATTCAAACTCATCCATTCTACTGCTTCACTACCGACAAAACACTTAGGATATAGTAATAAGCGATACCGACGATCTTTAATACTCACTCCTCCCACATTTCGCATCCTAGCCACTACATCTTTGAGGTTGAAAGTATGAACAATATCCAAAAAAGTCTGCCGTTTCGATAGTTGTAATTTGGAATTTTCAGTCCAAATGGTTAATCCCAGACTATCTTCTGTTAACAAATAGGTTATTTTCCCTCTTCCTTCCAAGAATTTTTGTTTACCGTATTGTAATGCCTCTTTTCGCTGCTCTTTAAAAAAAAACTTATTTTTACAAAATAGTTTGTTTTGATAGAAAACGCCAGGTAAATTAGTTGCTCGATCGTTATTTTGGAAAATTACATTACAATAACATATCTGTTCATTATCTATAATTTGCACGATAATTAATTCTCCGCAAATATACTGACAAAAAAATAATAGGGGTAAAGGTTATCTAGTGAAATTACCTACACCCCTATTTTAATTCGAGCGCACAATTAAAGAAAATTAGATTACAAATTATCGAGAATTTTCTGAACAATTTGCATTCCCGTTACCGCTTGCCAGCCAAAAAGACCTAGAAGAGTTATATTCAAGGTTATATGAGTATAACGAGCAAAATCATTACCTTTTTGCATATAGGGAACTAAAGCTGCTGAAGTAGCAATCATTCCTGTCATACCTAACCCAGCTAAGAGATGAGACCCGACAAATAGCTTACCATTGTTAATATAAGTTACTGCCATACCACCAATAGTACCCAATACCATAAAAGCTAACAAAATCGAGCCTACTTTATAATGTTTATCATTAAAGTTTTTCTTGACTAGCTCTTTTCTGGTTTCCTTATCTGCGTTGCGAGTACGGCGAATTTGCCAACCTAAATACAAGGCGTAAACAGCCAATCCTAATAATACCCACATTAAAATGGGATGACCAAATTGAGACCAAGTTTTAATTCCTTCAGGAATTTCCAATGCCATAGTGTTCTCCTCAGTTAGCAGAAAATATTCATAAAAATTAACTTAACATAAATTAAACTAATCTCCTTAGGCTTAGGGTACGAATTGAGAATATTGGTTGGGTTAATTAGTTATTAGTTATTAGCTCTTACTTTTAGTGTTAAATAAATATACTTATGTAAGGAGACTAGTATTGACTTGTTTTTTCCCCACAAGTTATCCTTCTGCTTTTTTTAATAACTGCGCCACTTCCATATATTCGTTAAATTCTGCTAACATTAAGGCAGTATAACCACCACGGTTACGAATACTGAGATCGACTTGTTGGGTTGCTAAAAGTACTTGTACTGCATCTACATAACCTCGATGGGATGCCCACATTAGTGCAGTTGCGCCAGCTTTATCTTGTAAATTGACATCTGCGCCAGCTTCGATTAATTCTTTCATTATAGAAATATCCCCTCGATCGCCTGCCTGCATTAAAATAGTTTTCCCATTAGTGAGTCTGGTATTGGGATTACCTCCTGCAAAGAGAAGGAGTCTAACAATTTCTGTCTGATTATTAGCTATAGCAAGGGTTAAGGGCGTTTCTCCTTGATTACTGGCGTTAGGATCTGCACCATATTCTAAGAGTAACTGTACAATCGCCTGATATTTTTGTAAACAGGCCACCATCAAGGGTGTATCCCCTAACAAGTTACGCTTGTCTATCTCTGCCCCAGCTTTAAGTAAGCATTGTACAAAAGGAGTATAACCTTCTACTGTTGCTAGGTGTAAAGGTGTATCCTCTTGTTCATCTGCTTGGTTAACATCAGCCGATGCTTCTAATAAATAATTAAAAATATCTCGATCGCCATTAGCAGTTGCGATCGCTAAAGGGGTTTCCCCTGCTGTGGTAGCCAGATTAAGATCTGCTCCTGCTGCTACTAAAATTTTAACGCTTGCCAAACTATTTTTGTCTGTTGCCAGGGTTAAAGGAGTTTCCCCATTAGAGTCATGGCTATTAATTTTTGCCCTAGCTGCAATTAACTCAGAAAGAATCTGAGGGTAATTAGCATCAATAGCTAAACTTAGAGGGCTATCGCCATCTCGATCTTGGCAATTAACTTCTGCTTTAGCTGCTAAAAGCAATTTAACAATTTGTAAATTACCTCGATAAACAGCGATCGCTAGAGCAGGTGTATCATCATCATTGACAGCATTAACATCGACTCCCGCTGCAATTAAAGTTTTTACTATCTCAATCCGATTATTAGCAGCAGCTACCATTAAAGCTGTTATACTGTGGGGTTTGTTGCCACGATCGAGATTAGCACCAGCTTGGATTAATAAAGTAACAATATCTGTATATCCCTTTTGAGCAGCATAAATTAAAGCAGAATTACCTTGCTCATCCTCGACATTGGGATCGTATCCTTGGGTTAGTAATTGTTTTACCAGATCGCGATCGCCTTTTTTTACAGCTTGTAGTAAAGCCATATCTCAGCACCGAATAAGCCATCCTGTTTAATTTACCAAAATTCGGGAAGGTTAAAGCTACAAAGAGATAAATTTATAGTAGGGGCTGACAGACTATTGCCTTTGCTATAACAGCAGCTATTAACTAAAAAAAAGTCATCAGTAAACACTGACAACTTAGACATTGAAACAGGTAATCACCTTAATTAACTTTTTAATTTTATTAACTGTTACCTTCGCTTTTTCCAGTTTGAATATACAGAATTAAAAGAAAAACTGTAGGAACTAGCACAAATAAAACGCTAGCTATAAAACCAAGATCGTTAACTTGCATGAAGTAGCAGCCCCTAAAGAATATTCGGTCTACAATTTTTAGGATATCATTACTTGGGCTTTGTAGCTAAACTTACAAAAATCCGATCTAAGGTTTTGTTTTAACGCTAACTTCCCCATTAACTAAGGTTTGACAGGCTAAACGATAATTTTCTGGCTTTTTTTTCAATCTTCTTTGCTCAAAGTCTGTTTTCGGAGATAAGTTTTCTGCACCTTCAACAATTTCTACAATACAAGTACCACATTGACCATAGCCTCCACAATTGACCAATTTTCCTCTTAATCTGTAGATATCAACGCCATTTTGTAGAGCTTTTTCTCGTAAATTAGCTCCATCAGCAGCAATCACTTGTTTATCTTCTTTTACAAAATTTATGGTAGGCATAGAATTTTTCTCATATTTTATTCCTTCACTATAATATTAAGAAATTATAAGGAGCAATGTTCAATAGTTCTTAGCTATTACCTTACAATTGATAATAATTAAATAGTACGGGCGAATAGCCATTCGCCCCTACTATTACAAAACGTCTGTTTTCCCCTACCTCTAAAACTAGGGTAAATCGAATAATCGACCGTCGGGCAAATTAGTCACTGCTCTTTGTAATTGATTTAGAGATTGGTTGTAGTCAACAACCGCAGTGAGGAAGTTACTACGAGCATCAGTTAATTGGGCTTGAGCATCAATAACCTCGTTTTGTGTACCTACCCCTGCCTGAAAACGTAACCGCGCCAGTCTCAGGTTTTCTTCGGCTAATTCTACTGCTTTTTGAGCAGTGCCAATGTTTTCTTGGTTAGCTTCAAGACGGAAGAAAGCATCTTCTACTTGTAAGCGAATTTGATTACGTTGACTGGAAAATTGAGTTTCGTCAATTTCACTATCTATTTTTGCTTGCTCTGCACGGGCTTTGGCTGCCCCGCCATCAAACAATGTCCAGTTTAAGGTTGCTCCAAAACGATACGTGTTGTTATCTCTTTCCTCGAAATCTTCAAATTCTTCAAAAATATCGTTAACAGTATAAGTATAGTCGGCAAATAAATTAACTCTAGGTCTAATCGCTGCCAAGGCAATTTTTCTTTGCTGTTCGTTTAATTCTCGCGACAGTAATTCTTGCTCTAACTCAGCCCGATTTTGATATGCCAAAACAATGGTTTCTGCTAGAGAAAGAGACCAAACTCCCGCTTCTTCAATTTCATCTGCTGGTAAGAGTTCGACTTGTTGCCCCACACTTAAAGTTTCTGCTAGAGTACGCTGGGCTATCTTACGATTGGCAATAGCTGTATTGAGGGTTTGTTGGGCATTGGCTAGCTCTACTTCTGCGGTTAAAACATCAAACCTAGTACCCAGTCCTGCTTGCTCCCGTAATTGAGCGTCTCTTAGGGTTTGAGTGGCATCTTCAATAGTTGCCTGAGCATTTTCTACTTGAGCAATAGTATCTTGTAACTCATAGTAATCTCTTGTCGCTTCAAAGCTAGTTTGCTCTGTAAGTCTTTCTACATCTAATTCGCTGATACGTAATGCTTTTTCGGCTCTTCTAATATTTGCACTAACTCGTCCTCCCGAATATATTTCGTAGTTAATAGCTATATTTCCACTAGCTGAGGTGGCTAAACCCTCAGAAGTCTCTGCTTCTTGTTGCTCATCGCGTTCTATTATACCGTCAGCATTTCTTTCTATTCTATTAGTATCCTGATTATTTAACTGTAACTGAGTATCCAGAGTAGGATAAAGGTCTGCTCTTGCTTCTCTTAATTGTAGTTCGGCACGTTCGAGATTTTGTCTGGCTTCTTGTAAATCCCGATTATTTTGTATCGCCAATTCTATTGCTTGTTGGAGGGTAATTTCCTCATTAAAATCAATTTCAACTTCTTCTGGTTGAGTCGGAAAGGTTAGGGGATTTACATTAGGTACTAAATATTCGGTTTCTGTTGATTCTGTTTGTTGTGCTAGTTTGACTGACTGGGATATTTCGATAGGTATTTGAGAATATCCTCTTTTAGATAGATTTATATTTGGGGAAATAGAATGTAATTCTGTTAATAAAAAGTCTTTAGAACGATAGTAATTAAGAGGTTTGGGCAGATGTTCGGCAACTGCAACGGTTTCCCAACTAAGCAAAATACAAACACCCGTACCAACAACTTTCAATAAGCTTTTACTCTTGTCCACTCCTCACTCCTTTATTTGTAGGACAATACTTAGAATTAAGTAATCAATAAATTTTCACCACAACACTAGTGTAATTTACTCTGAGAGTCGCTATCTGCTTTACAAATAAAAACTAAAAATAGTGTATCAACAAATAAAGATGGTTTATGAGTCAGCCAAACTGAAGTGAATGAATTTGTAGTTTAGGTTACATCTACTTAGGCAATCTTCATAATTGTGTCAGAATACTTTCTAATTTTTGATTTAAGAGTCGATACCCTTGGCGATTGAGATGTAGTAAGTCTCTGTAGTATTGTGAGGGGTTTTCTGCTTGAGTTGTGAGTAACTTATCCGCATCCAAAATAAGGACTTCTCGTTCTAAGGTTCTGATATAGTCATTAACCTGGTTAATATCTTGTTTCATCTGTCCCAGGGAGGGCCAAAACAATCTTTGTTTTAAGGGAATATTTCCTTCTCCAAGGGGAAAAACAGTAGTTAAGATAACTTTTGCGCCAATTTTTTGGGCTTTATCGACAATTTGAGTAATATTCTGCTGACAATTGTTAACTATATCTTGTCTTGTATCTAAAGATTGAGTCAGCATTCTGAGATCGTTAATACAAACTTGAACGACAATTATATCTGGATTTAAAATGGCTACGTGTTGGTTAAATCTTAAAAGTACTTGAGCAGAGGTTTGTCCGCCAATTCCCCTATTAATAAATTCCCATTCTTCTAAATCTGGTTTTCTCCATTCAACTATCCTAGAATCACCAAATAAAACAACTCTATTTTTATTTTCTTTATTCACTTGTTTTTGAGGATTCTGACTATATCTTTGGATACCAAGAGGATTTAAGCTAGTAGCATACCAAGATAGATATACAAGTCTTAATTCCTGATATAACCAAAAGTTTGTCACAACAGAGGCTATTAATAATACAGAAAAAATTATAAGTAAGCCAGATTGATTAATTAATTTCATTAGTCATCAGTTTGTATCCGCGTAAGCCTTGCGCCCTCGATCTATTATATTTTCATCAATGATTTTAGATTTCGATAACGATCGAGAATAAAATTAGAGAAATGACAAAAAATAAAGGATGAAGAACTAATCACATCTAAATCTCAAAAAAACTCGCCAACAAAATAAGATTACTATCTCTGAAAAATTTTACTTACTAAAATTATCTATTTATTTAGTTTTTGAGAATCCAATTTAGCTTTAATATCTCGCACTAATTTTACTTCTTCAGGATTATTCTTAATCCATAAATCTCGATCGCGCCTTATTTTAGCTAAATGCTGTTCTACATTATCTCTGGTTAACAAAGTCCCAAAATCTTCGGGAATCGCTTTGGAATTACGATCGAAAAGGCGAGCGATAATTAAATTACCAATCTTTGGGCTGTAGTGGGAGTTGTCTACATAATTATTCATCTGGGGTTCGATCGTTTCAGTGGTGACACTATTAAACCCAGAAAAATCCCAAACAGGAGTGATTTCTACTAATTTTCGTTTCCATTGTTCAAAAACATCCCACCTACCAGTTAATGCAATTGCCTCCCATTGTGTCGCATGAGCGGGAGAAATAAAGACTTTTAAATCGATGTTATTTTGACGGCATAACTCAACAATTTTGATAAAATCAGACCAATATTGTTGAGAAAATCGATATTCACTATGAAGTTCAAAATATAGTTGAATTGATTGCTCAAATCGCCATTTTGTTGCTCCATTATTGGCATTCCGATTAGGCATAAAGCCATTTTCGCCATAATCATTATTTTTATTGGCGGTTTTTAAGCTGGCAGTAACTGTTTCTCTACTTATGTTAAAAGTATCCAAAGAAAACAGCGTATTAATTATATCTTTAGGAATTATATGTTTTTTTCCTAGTCTATTCTCTTCAAAACTTGGTTGATTATCTAAAGAAGCATTAAACATAAAAAAATCAACACCGAGAATAATTTGTTGAAGATCGGGTTGATTGGCGATCGCGTGTTCTATGTAGCGTCTTACTTCATAAAAATTAGGGCCATTAATTGCTAAATTATAAGCAAGGTGATTATCTTTTATCGCTGGATGTTCTGGATTCAATCCTTGTTTAGTTCTCGATGAACCCATTAAAATAATTTTAGGCTTGAGGCGAATTATATCTACTGCCTTAAATAATCGATCGTTATTATCTTTTTTGATTTTTTCGTGATTGACACCTAAGAAATTGGGAGTATCAAATAGATCGTAAGGATCGATCGACCAATTAAATAAGCCAACAGATAACATTGGTAAAAATGCTGCGGTACAAAGAATCAAACTATAGCGAGTAAATTTTCTCTTTTGACGACCTAAATGTTTCTTTTTATACCGTTTATGCGGACGATAAGAACTAGAAGAATCAGAAACATTAAAAGTTGGCATCTTAATTATTACTTTTATTAAATTGCTAACAGCAAAAATTTTTATTAAATATCAATCGATCGGCTATGGTTATGATTATCTAGTTTAGCGACCACATTTTTATTCAACTTACTACCTTTGATTACTCTATTACCTAAAACATAGAGTAAAAATAACCTAAAATAGTTTTATTTTCTAGATATTAACCTAATTATTCGTTTTTGCCTTAATTGTTTTAACTAAATTTACTTCCTCTGGATGCTCTTTTTGCCAAATTTCTCGATCGAGACGAACTTGGTTTAAATGAGATTCAATATTTTCTGAAGTAACTAAAATACCGAAATCTTCAGGGACTTTGTCTGTTTGAAATGATAACATACGGCTGAGAACTAAATCTCCTACTCTCAGACTGTAATGAGAATTATCAATATAGTTATCCATGCGATCGCTAATAGATTCAGTAGTTATACTGTTGTAACCAGAAAAATCCCAAACAGGGGTGATTTTTATCACTTCTCTTTTCCATTGTTCAAAAGTTTGCCATAATCCAGATACACTAATAGCTTCATACTGAGTTGCATGAGTTGGAGAAATAAAAACTATTAGTTCGATATTATGTTGTTTGCATTTATCGACAATAGCTTGAAGATTTTCTAATCTTGCTTGAGAAAGATTGTATTTACCATAGAAACCCTCATAGGTTAAAAAATTAGTTAGCCATCTTTTAAATCTACTCTTTGTAGTTTCTTTAGAGTCAGATCGATCCTCGTTATTGAGGTTAGCCTTAAAAGTTGTAACGCTTGCCTTTAGTGCATCTATTGACAGTAGATTATTAATAATATCTTTGACTACAATTTTGTCTTCCAATCTAGCTTCATCAAAATTTTCTAAATTTTCTAGGTTTTCATTAAACATAAAAAAATCAATACCTAAGATTACTTGCTCAATTTGAGATTGATTTGCAAGTGCATGATTGAAATAATGCATAATCTGATACATATTTACCCCTGGCAATCCCAGATTATAGGTAAAATCGGGATATTTCAAACCAGGATATTTTGTATTTAAGCCACTCATAACCCTAGATGAACCCAGAAAAATTATCTTGGTTTCAATATGTTTGATTTCTGCTGCTTTAGAAAGCATTAAATGCTTCTCTCTCTCTGGTTTAAATTGGTTTATTTTCTTAAAACTTGGACTATAAAAATATAGATAAGGATCGATAACTAGATTAATAACAGCAACTAAGCCTAATGGCATCAATGTGGATATCGAGAAAAAAAAGTTAAACTTATGATATTTTGTCGGGCTATACTTTAATAAAAAAATAGATTTTAGTAGCATCTTTGCTTTTCATATATTGGTCAAAATTTAAAAATTCAAATCTAAAACTGAAAATAAAGAAACTCCGATACACGATTGAGAGATAATAAGCATAAGCTTGCTGATAAACCAACCAAAGTTGCCCACCACCAAGTTGGTTTCATATAAGCTAATAATTCTTGAGTATTTGGTAATAATTTCACCCAAAATATTAACCCAATTAAAACTAAAATACTCATAACTTTACTACCATTGACAATAGGTAAATAGTTTAATTCTGACCAACGCTGAAGCTCAATACCAAAATTAGTTAATATAGCTAGTTTACCTTGAGGCTCACCAGGTAATATTATTCCTTTGAATCCCATCATAGTTTGGATAATTGCCCATCCTTCAGGTAAGGTTTGCGCTCGAAATAATACCCAGCTAAAAACAACTGCTAAAAAAGTGATAACCCATCCTAAAAAAGCTGGCAAAGGTTTTTTTAATTTACGCCACCAGTGATTAATTGATAAATAAATGCCATGTAAACCACCCCAAATTACAAAAGTCCAACCAGCACCATGCCATAATCCACCTAACAACATGGTAGTGAGTAAGTTAACATAACGGCGTAATTCTCCTTTACGACTACCGCCAAGAGGAATATAAAGATAATCTCTTAAAAAATTAGATAAAGTAATGTGCCATCGTCGCCAAAAGTCACTAATAGATTCCGCTTTGTAGGGTGAATCAAAATTAATTGGTAAGCTAATATTAAACATTAAACCCAAACCAATTGCCATATCAGAATAGCCAGAGAAATCAAAATAAAGCTGAAAAGTATAACTTAATGCTCCTACCCAAGCTTCAATAAAAGTAACATCACTACTATTATTAAATACGGTAGCTACCCAAGGAGAAATATTATCGGCAATCAACACTTTTTTAGATAATCCTAAAGTAAATAAAGTTAAGCCATAAGCTAAGTTTTTTTGAGAAAAAATAAAATTTCTGAGTTTATGGAGTTGGGGAATCAATTCATCGTGGCGTAAAATTGGCCCTGCAACCAACTGAGGAAAAAAAACCACAAATAAGCTGTAAGTAATTAAATCGTAATTTACTTCTTTTGTTTCTCCCCGATAAGCATCTACTAAATAGGCAATTTGAGTAAAGGTGTAAAAAGAAATAGCTAAAGGTAAAAATATTTCGTTGAGAATAATATTTGCTTGAAATAACCCATTGACTGTGGAGAGAAAAAAGTTAGTATACTTATAATATGCGATACTAGCTAAGTTAATTACTATACCAGTCCAAAGTAGTGTTTTTGCTTGGTTACTCCCCAATTTGGCAAAAGCGATCGCTCTACCCATTTGATAGTTAAATAGAATCGAAATCACCATCAAAATGAGATAAGGCGGATTCCAATAGCCATAGAAAAATAATGATGTAACGAGTAACCAGATTTTTGCCAAAGATATTAACTTGAATCTACCTAAAGTAAAAAAGCCGATTAAGGTTACTGGTAAAAACAAGAATATGAAAACATATGAGTTAAACAGCATATTATCATTTATTGTAATTGGTTAAAAAAATACATATCTTGACTTAATTGTTCTATTTAACAGAAGTCGATTATGTATAAATAGAATAATAAAAGAAATAATAGTAAGAATTATTCCTATAAAAAATGCTCTAGTCATTTGATAAACAAGTTTTATTTTATATGTACCTGGTTCTATTTTAAAAATAATTGTTCCATCTTTATGCATAACAAGATCGGATAAATTATTATTAATATAAAGATGCCAAGCAGGATAATAATAAGTGCGAATTCTAATCGTAGATGTAGTGTTTGCCTCGACGCTGAATTCTCTCAAATAACTGTGCCATTTTTTCAGTTTAATAAATGCTTGCCCATTCAAGACAGAGAACTTCGGTTGTTCAACAAGAGGTTGAGGAGGATATAAAGCAAATTTATCTAATAAAGGACGATATTCAGGAACATCTATTAAGTTATCTTTATATGGTGTATTTAATGCAGTTTTTATATAATTTAGGTGTTCGGTATTACCTTTTCCCGAATAGTTTATCGTAATAAATTGCCTGGATAACTTATATCCATATCTAAAGTTAGCTAACATAAATAAGAAAATCAATAATAAGATTAGTAATCGAATAGTAAATTTAGTTTTTGTAATATTTTTAATCACTAAAGCACAGATTATCGCTCCTATAACCGAGAAAAATTGCATAAATCGCCAAGGAAATTGAACCATTTGCCGGAAAGAGCTTGATTCCCATATAACCTTAGATAAACCACTCATTAAAAATGATAAGATAATGGCGATAACAAACCATAAAAAAATATCGCTTTTAAAAAAGTTATTTTTCTCAATCCAAAAAATAGAAATAGCTGCAAAAATAATAATTGCTAAAAACTGATGAACAAAAATATAAGGTATATTAAGTAAATTATTAAAATCTAAAGGAAATAAAGGTAAACTTGTGCCAATCAAGGCTTCTTGATAGCCACCAAGTACATCTTTTAAAATACTTATATTAACAAAAGATCTTTCCACAATAGCAGGAATTAAATATAGAGAAGCCATGCCCCAGCCTAACACTGTTACTAAAAGCAAATTTACAATATTTTTCCAATTGTTTTTTGGTAAAAGAAAGATAATATATAAAAACCAAACAATACTACAAAGTAACAGGCTTGGAGTATGAGTTAAAGCTATTAAACCCCATACAATTGCCAAAGTAATAGAAAATTCTATCTTGGCTAAAGACCTTTGTGTTGCTAATAAAAGTAATGGGATCCAAGCTTGGACAAATATAGATGCTAATCCACCTCTATAATAGATATCGAATGCTAAATAAGGAGTAGACATATAAAATAATGCACCTAGAAAACTAGGTAGTCTTCCCCAAGTTTTAAATCCTAATAAATAAAAGTTAAATCCTGACAAAAATAATGCTAGAGAAAATAGTAAAATAACTGTATTTTCAGTGCTTAAGCCTATAAGCTTAAATAAAGAGCCTAAATAGTAAACTAAGGGCGGATAAAAAACAAAAGTTGGACTACCATAACCATAATTCGTACCAGCTAACCAACGAGGATACCAAATTCCTTCTGTTAATTCCTGATAGAAGTGCTGCAACCAAGTAATATGCCATTTCATATCAGTCATGCCATTTAAACCATCACGGATCATGACTAAATTAAGGACTATGGTCGTACATATTAAAAATCCTATTAAAATAATATCTATATACAAAGAAGTTAATTTTTTTTGTTTCATTGTTTATAGTTTAATAGTTATCTCAAATAAAGAGCCTGATGTTAAGTTTGAGTCTCAATTAGCTCAATTAGTTTTAAATGTTCAATTCCTCTTTTATCCTTAATATTGTGTATTTCTTTCCAATCATAACCTTGTGCTTTTATAGTTTTTATTTCTTGGGGAGAGATAATATACAAACAATTGGAATTAATATTTTCTGATTTTTCTAAAGAAGCAATTTTATACTTGTCGATCCTATAATCTGTTCGACCGTGAAATAATTCTCTCCTAGTTTCAGGACTAATCACTGATTTTTGATATTGTTGGGGAGGATACTTTGTATAGAAAGGAATGAACACGTGAAGCGAGCCACATTTTCGTAAATAAATTTGATTACTCATAACGACACAGGAGTAATTATGTGTTTCTGCATAAGTAATCGCTTCTCTCATTCCATATTGCCAAGCACGATTAGTATAAAGAGGGTAGTCAAGAAAATAAGTTTTTACTAAAATACCTAAACTAGCTATTAAAATTATTACTGTGATAAATAAGCTGATTTTTTGCTTATTATGTTTGAATAAAGATATTAATTTTACTAAGCCGTAAGCAGAAAAAATAACAAATAAAGGTGCGCCGATAATTGCTCTCAACGCATGATTGGGAGATGTCATTGCTGCTGGTAAAGGGTAAAGAAACAACCATAAAAATAAAATAGGTCTTTCTTTTCTTTTGTCTTGAATTAGATAAAAGATACCTAACAAAACTGTAATTAGTTCAAAATAATAAAGTTGGCCAATTTTAGCAGCACTATGACGAGGAAGGCCATCTCCTTTAATAAAAAGAAAAAACGGATTAAAATAAGATAAATAATATTTAGCAATCGTCAAAGGGTTTAACTCTAAACCAGTTGCGTTTGCCCTAGCCATTCCTTCAGGAGAAATCCAAAAAATAAATAAGGGGATAAAAATACAAGCAAATAAGCCTAAAGCAATTAGAGTTTGTTGTTTGTGTTTCCAGAAATGTTTCCAAAAAATAATTAACAGCCCTAGCATAAACAAGGGTATAAAAACTCTAGCAGAAGCATAAGTATAGAGGCTAAAAGCAAATAATAATGCGCTGAGAGGAATATATTTAGGATGTCTAAAGCTTTTGACAAAAAACAAAAGAGCTAGACAAAATAATAAAGGAATTAAAATTGCCCTAAAAGCAATCCGACTAAAGTGAATATGCCAAGGATTAATAGCTAATAAAAAAGCGGCAACCAAAGCTGTTTTTTGCTCAAAGCATTCTTTGACTAGATAATATAAAACTAAAACTGTTAAAATCCCAATAAAAGCAGCGGGTAAGCGAGCAGCAAACTCATTTAAACCAAAAATTTTAATAAAGGGTATCGAAAAAAATATAAATAGGGACTCTCGGTAATCATCGATCGAGCGAGTAAACCAAGGTAAAAACTGTCCGTGCTGATCTCTTAAACTGTGTAAAATAGAATAAGAATCATAGGCATTAGAAGCCTCATCACAATAAAATCCATTGGGAATACTTCCCAAAAACAAGATTCTTAATATTGCTGCGATCGCTAAAATAATCAGTAGAAAAAACCAACTAGATTTTTGAATCTTATCTGTATAAGTATTCGACATATAAATAAATTTACTCTATATATTTACGATTGCTTTTAATTAGACTCCGAACAAGATTGTTGCCAATGGCTTTGCTTTTCAACATCTTGAGTTTCCCCAGGGGGAACTGTTCTTTCTGACATAAAGTAAATATCTAGATTGTCTAGCTGTTTTTCACCCCGATCTGTGTCATTCCATTGTTGACAAAGATAACGACCATAGTAAGGATAAAGTTTTTGACCTATGGAGCGATTTAAATTAATAAAATAGGTACGCCATTGCATATTTTGGTATAGTTGATTTCTTTGTTTGATTGTTGGTTTGTCCCAGTTAATTTGAGGATCGTTATTAAGTAGATCGACTTCACTTCCATCTTTTAAATTACCAACAACTACGTGCCAACCATCATCCCTAGGAGGATTAGGTGCGAAAATACTCCAAGATTGATCTAATCTAGTTAATTGTCCTAACCAAGTAATTCTTTGTGCTGTGCGACTATTAACAACTCTGCGTAAACTTTGACTTACTTTTGTCGGCGATCGATGGAAAATATAACTATGAGCAAAACTAGTTAGATTCCAAAGTGTAACTAAACCTAAGATAAGGAATGTACATAAATTAAATAGCCAACCAGGATTAACTTCTAAGGAAGTATATTTAAAGGGAGCGGTAAATTTTCCCGCAGTACGACGATTACTAGCAATAGTTTCATAAATTTTTGTGCCTATTGCCATCAAAGGTTTTAATTTCAGAATAGGAGCAAAAAACCATAAAATAGGGGAAATACTAACTACATAAATAATCCCCGACCATTTAAAATATCTATTTCCCTGCCAATCTTCCACTACCCAAGAATTGTATTTTTGCATATCTTCATAAACAGAAGGATAGTCTTGGGCGATTCTAATAGTGGTTCGCGGTAAAATCAGTAAGGTACGCAGAAACAGAACTACTTTTTTACAAAAACCACAATCGCGATCGTAATTAATTATTAAACCCGCTCTTGCTTGAGTATGAGTTTTTTTATCTAGCCAATCCCACACAGAGGTTGGAATAAAAGCCAACCAAGCAAAGATACATAACGCGGGAAAAATACCAATCGTAAAAGATAAACCAAAACTAATATGTAATAAAATAAAAGAAACTATCGCAACACAACGGAAAAAATTAGTACGGAAGGGAATAAATAATAGTAAAGCTCCTAACCACTCAAACCATAGCGCACTAAAAGTCATTGTTTTGTGTAAAGGAGTCAAACCCAAAAGAAATTGCCCAAATCCCGTAGCATAGCGATCGAAACTCAGAGCATAATATACTGCACTCCCTTCTTCTGACCAAATCGGACTTTGATGCTTAAACCAAGCTGAAAACATATAAATGTAGCATAGCTGAACGATAAAGCCAACTGTTGCCCCAGATAACACCCGTTTTGGTAAAGGTTTACTAGAAGTATTTAAAGCACTATCAACAGAATAAGCAGCCCCCAGAGGTAAAAACATCGACCAAAATAAAATTGCCCTGAGGGTATCATCTCCTGCAAAAAGTAAAGCAGGATTGCGGTTGTGAAGAGAAATTAGCATTGCCCAAGAAACAATGGTCGCAAATCTAGTACGATAGCCAATCAGTAATAACAGGGCAAAAAATAAAGCAAAACCAAATAATAAAGCTTGAACAAAAGGTTGACCACTCAGGAGATGAATTGACCAATACCAGGGTTTCAGAAACTCTTCGATTAGGGCTGTACGAGGTAAAACGCCATAATCGCTATAATGAGCTTGTATATCTTGCCAACGAATTAGCAAATCGGCAATAATTACTAAGGCTAAACCAATGCGGAATAGAGCCAGCGATCGCAAATCGAAACCAAATATCTCTTCTAATTTGGTGAGGAATTTTCCCTTATGTTCTTTCTCAACAACCATAACTCACTTATTGTTTTCTAATTGTTGTTACTGATACGGGCAAACTGCCGTTAGCCCCTACTTAGGATGCAATAAATTTTTCAACACTTGCCAACGATGACGGAAAGTAGGCAAGCGAAAAATATAGATTAATCTTCGCATTAACCCAGCTAAAGCACCTGTCAAATTAATGCCAAAACTAGAAACTATAGCTACTCCTTTACCTAGAGTTAGCATATCTCCCAGATGTAAATAATGAAAATGTTTTAAGGATTTACCTAACATGGATAGTTTTAAATTTTTGGCTAATAAACTAGCTTGTTGATAGGCAACTTGAGCGGTATTGGGTACTGATTTATTTTGACGGTAACAGATTTCTGCTAGATCGCCCACGGCAAAAACTTGTGGATAGTCTAATACTTGCAGAGTAGGATTTACTAAAAGTTGTCCTCGCTGGTTTTGCTGACAGTTGAGATTAAAGATCCATTCCCAAGTTTCTAGCCCTGCTGTCCATAAAACTAAATCTACTGGATAGTCGATTAAATTATCATTACAAAAGAAAGTAATCTGTTCTTTGGTGACTGCTTGAAGACTGGTTTCTAAATAAAGTTGGATTTGACGGTCTTCGATCGCTTTTTGGGCTGCTTTTTTCACGCCCCTACGGAAATTACGCAGAATTTCGGCTCCGCGATCGAGTAAAATTATTTCTGCTGGAGAAGATAAGCGATCGCTAACTTTACAGGCCAATTCTACTCCGTTAGCCCCTGCCCCGATTACTGCTACTCGTACCTTAGATTTTCCCGATGCTTCTAATAAACGAAGTCTTTCTTGTAGTTCTTCGGCATCAAATATACTCCTAAAGGTTAAAGCATTTTGGGCGAGTCCTGGTATATCAACCCATTTAGTTTTTTGTCCTGCTGCTAAGACTAAATAATCATAGACTAACGAACCAGTGTGTTCTAATTGTACTTGGCGATGTTCTAGATTGACACTTTTAGCTCTATCTTGACAAAAAGCAATTTTTTTTCCTGCTAATAACTTTTGATAGGAAGGAGCAATTTCCCAACGCTGTAATTCCTCTGTAAGGGTTTCGTATAATAGAGGGGTAAAGAGAAAGTTATCTTTTGGTTCTACTAGAGTAATTTTACACTTACCCGATGTAACCCAACTAAAATTAGAAAGATACAGGGCTGTGTAAAGTCCACCAAATCCGCCTCCTAAAATACAAATTTCGATCGGTTGATGATTCATTAAATTATTTTGTTTGGTTGGTTTGGGAATGCTTTGAAAGTAATAGCTATGGCTAGGTTTGGATTAGTTAGGCGATCGCTCTTACGGCAACCACAGAGGACGACGGCGCGTATAAACTGAGACTTATATCTTCAACCACTCCCCAACCCAGATCGATTCATAATAGGTTTGAGTTGCTCTACTAACTCTTTTGCCCTAATTTCCCTAGCATGAGGAAGTAAATGATAGTGAGTATCGGCAAACAAATCCGAATCTGTCTTGATATTAAGAGTTTCAGGGTTATAGATTACAGGAGCAATTTGCGAAAGTACGTGAGCGGTTTTTTGAACATTAGCTTTAGTTTTCTCCCCCGTACTACCATATACCCAAGGTAAGGATAATACTAGTTTTCCTCCCTTTGCTTCAACTTCTTGACGAAACTGCCAAATTCTTTCGGCTGCATGACGGGAAATTGGTTGATTAATCGGTAATCGCCACCATTCCTGTTGTCTTTCTTTAACTGTTGTCGGATCCCCTTGTGGCGTTAAAGGATCGGCGTAATAACCAGACATTCTCCCTTCGGTAACTAGGTCTACACTAGATTTAGCGACAGCCCTTAAAGTTGGTATTCCGAGCAAGAAAATATCCTGAACCAGTTGTTTGGCTGGGACACCGCCTAGACCTGGTTGACCAATAGCGACCCCAAAAGCACCAGAGCGATCGCCCAAACCATCGGGGTCTAATAATATGAGGTATTCGGGAATTAATAATACGGTATCTCCTGGGCGCACCTGGTCGATGATACTGGGTAAAATGACATCTAAACCAACAGGGCCATCTAACCCAAGATTGACTACAGGCATACCCAAACCTTGTTCGATCAGTTCGGAATTAATAGTATAATGCGCTCCAGAGCCACCAGTAATTAATAACCGAGGCTTTTCCTGTATTGCTTCGGCTCTAGCTATTTTTTCAAAATACATCGCCCTTAGCCAACTCAACTCGCCACCATAAATAACGTTATAGACAAAACCTAATGACCAAGCAGCCCCAGCAGCAATAAACCAAGGGAAAAGTTTAATTGGTTTCCACATTAGAACTCAAAATAAATAAACTCAGAAGGTGTATTAGCAGCAAAAACAATCGTTAAAGCCAATAATATGGGAGACAACCAAGGAGAAAGGAGTAATTCGTATTCAAACTTGTGTTGCCAGATAGCCATATGTTCTAATAGCAATACGGCGATCGCTAGAACTAAAATAAAGATCAAAGCTGTTCCCTGATTCACACTATAAGAACTAAAGACAGCACCTAAATTAGAGAAAGAATAAGCCCAGGGAGTAACAAGAGTTTTTAGTTTTAGTAACAAACGGCTAATATCTGTATCCATGAAAAACAGACAGCCTAAATTTACTGCTGCAAAAGTTAATCCCCAAGAAACAAATTGCGGTTGCGAAACATATTTACTGGTAAAACGATGAAATGGTCTACCTAAGTAACGCAAAACTAACAACAAAGCACCGTGATATGCGCCCCAAATAATAAAATTCCAAGCTGCGCCGTGCCAAAATCCAGACAAGGTAAAAGTAATAAATAAGAAAAATGGTGCTAACTTCTTTTTCGACCCCATTAAAGGTAAAAAGACATAATCTCTAAACCAGTTACTTAAAGTGATATGCCATCTCCGCCAAAATTCGTTAATACTTTGAGATGTGTAGGGAGCAAGAAAATTAACTGTTAGTTTGACTCCTAAAATCCTCGCTAAACCTAAAGCCACAAAACTATATCCTGCAAAATCAAAATAGATTCTCAGGGTAAACAAAAAAGCATTGAACCAAACAAACCAAGGATTAAGACTTTGAGTTAAATCGATATAAGGAGAAAGATTATCACCCAGGACGAATTTCATAAACATTCCTAGAGATAACCAACGAAAACCCTCATAAAAATTATCAACAGTAAACTTAAAGCGAAATGATTCTATCTGGGGAAAAAGACTTGCACGACGTTCGATCGGCCCTGCGACAATTTGCGGAAAAAAGGAAACAAAATTAATATAATCCACAAAGCCAATGGGTTTCTTTTTTCTGGCATTTAAAGAGTCCACCACAAAAGCAACCATCTGAAAAGTGTAAAAGGAAACTCCAGGAGGAATTCTTGTGGGTATGAGGGAAAAATTTCGATTGAAAACAGGAAAAATGAAACCTTGTTGCCAGTTTTCAGGTAGATTGACAATTAAGCCAATAACATCATCGACAAAGAAAACTAGGTATTTAAAATAAGCTAAGACCGCAACATCAAAAATGATTAATAAAGTCGCAATTAATCTAGCTTCTTGTCCTTGACGACGCAGCATAAACTGCACCAGAACATAATTAAAAATAATTTCAAAAAAGAAAACAACAAAGCTAGAAGCACTAGCATTAAAAAAAAGCAGCATCGATAAAGACATTAAACCGATGCTGTCATAAACGCCTTGCCAAAGATTAACCGACTTACCGATCGCTCGAACCGTAAAAAATGGAATGCTAAATAGGATTAGTATCCACCAAAAAGAAAAGTCTGAATAATTCAATTAACTCCTTTCTCCCTTTTTTACAGTTGTCAAATCTAGGGGCTGAAGTTTATTCGCCCCTACTCAAAGATTAGTTCTTTTAAGCCCGACCAAAGAGACCGCCCCAACCTTTACCCTTACCCGCAGTAACAGGTTCGGGACTAGGTTCTTCTACTTCTGAAGTTTCTCCATCGCGATCGGCAACGATCGCGGAAACATCATAGTTTTCTGCCAAGAATTGAGATGACTTTTCAATTGTGGGATAATCCCAGAATAAAGTAGAAGGTAATTCTACATCTAAGACATCTTCAATATCTCCTACCATAGTAACCGCGTCGATGGAATCTAGACCATAACGAGTTAAAGGTTCACTAACACTAATATTAGATTTTTCTAGAGAAAGCTGCTCGCTTAATTGTGCAATCAACCAGTTTGCTACAGCAGTTTGATTAGATACGGATGAGTTCATTAAGTTTATCCTCTTGCTTATTTGTTATAGATTGAGCTAATTGAATAGGAACAATAGAAAAAAGTTTATTTGCCTGATGTAGTTTAACTAACTCATTAGCTACATTTTCACTATAAGTTTCTGAGATAGTATAAGGCATCGGTCTAATGGTACGTAGTAATCTATGGATACTTAATACCAGCCATTCCCCTTTAGCAAAGAAATCTCCCAGAAGTTCGCGGTTGTAAATCCACATATGCAGACAACAAGCTGCTGCATGGAGAGTACAATATGTCTTGGCTATCTCAAATAACTCAGGGGATTGCTCGTGACCAAATTCAAATTTAGATTGGGCGATCGCCTCATCATGAGCATTTAATTCTTCTAACACTAAATTACCCAGATAAGTTAGCTTTTCTAGCATTTCTGGATTTACCTCTGGGTTTTTGGTTAACTCTTCTAGTTGAGAAAGAGCAATTTCTAACCCTTGGAGGGGATCGTCTGCACCTCGACCAAATAATTCTAATTTTTCTGGCTCAAAAGTAGGTGCTGGTTTGGCCAAAGAAAAGATAGTTTCCAGACGGGAGGCTATTTCCTCCATTGTTTTCGACTTTCTGCGCTGACGAGTCTTCGTTAATTGACGCAATTGAAGTATCATTGCGTGCAAGTTAACTACGGTACTGCCATCAAACATACTAATAATGGAATTATCCCGTAATATTTTTTGAAAGATGCCATAGTCATGTTCGTCTCGCATATAAAAACGAGAACCCAACACCACATAAACATCATTAATCATTTTTTCTAGTTGGGCAGTGACAAAATATTTCACCACTGCTGCCCAGACACTAAATTGTTGGGGTACAACACTAAAACCTCTTGCTGCTCCAATAGTTTCGCAGTCAGATATCAAAATATCTAAAAAGGCATCAGTTAAAACTTTACGGGGTTGGGGAATATCCCAAACGGTTTTATTATATACAACGCGCTTGAGAGCAAAGTTTAGGGTTGTTTTTAAAGCTGTATCCGCAGCCCCTAAGGAAAAGGCAGCACAGAAAGTACGAGTAATTTGGAAACCTTTTAGCCCTAACTCTAAGCCATCTCCTTCTTTGAGTAGCAGCATCGAGTCTGGTACAAAACAATCACTAAATCCAATACCACTCATATCAGAGCCACGAATACCGTGAGTGAGAATTTTTGGCAAATTGTAATAGGAAGATGAATCTAACTCCCGTTTATCTACCATAAACAAAGATAAACCTTTAGCTTCTCCCTCTTCTCCAGTACGAGCTAAAACAAAAGAAAATCCAGAGATAGTAGCACGGTTGATGGGCCATTTTTCTCCGTTAAGAATATAGCCTCCAGGTACTTTGGACGCAGTTAAACCGCCATTGACTAAATCGCTACCATGCTCTCTTTCGGAATAGCCGAGACACAAAGCCCCTTGTTCTTCGATAATAAACTTAGATAATTTTTGTTTCTGCGCCTCATCTCCTGCCATCCAGCAAAGAAACGACCAAAAAAGAGTAGTGAAGGCAATGCCCGTGGTCTGATCCCGTCGAGATAATACCCTTAGTATGGCTAAAAATTCTTCAAAGTTAGTAAATTTACCTCCACAATTAGCAGGAACATAATAATCTTGAAGATGCCAGTTATAGAGCCAGGTTAATTCTTGTTCGGGAAAAGCTTCTCGCTCGTCCAGTTCCATTACTGTCTTAAAAGACATTATGCTTTCTGGATGATTTGGGTCTCCCAGGTCTTTTTCTAGGTTTTCAGCTACCCGATATTGTTCTAGTTGCTGCATTTTGTTGTCCATAGAATTTTGTTTTTTATAGGTTTTGTTTTCTCACGATAAGGCGAGCGATCGCCCTTGAGGTGGAAACAATTTAAGCGAACCTATTAAAGATGTTACATTTTAGCAGTTGTTATTTGCTCTGCCAGTGATTCTAATTCTCCGTTAAGAGAGCGAAATTTGGCTGTGAGCTTCGGATTTTCACACCAGTCGGCTAAAACATTGAGAGTGCCTGTCAAAAACTTGTCCCGACAAGCACTTCTTTGAATTTTGCCACTAGCAGTTTTGAGAATGTTACCAGGTTTGCCGAGAATAACGGCGTAAACCTGAATTTCATGTTGTTCGGCAATTTCTTGACGAATATCGGCAATTAATTTGTCTGTGTCCAAATTTTCAGTTCTGCGCTCCACTTCTTGGACGACTACTAATTTTTCTTCCCCTTTATCTTGAACCGAGAAAGCAGCACCATAGTCGGGACGCAAAGCAGGATGTAATTGTTGTACTGACCATTCGATATCTTGAGGATAGTGATTGGTACCACGGATAATGATTAAGTCTTTGATTCGTCCCGTGATAAATAGTTCCCCATTATGGAGAAAACCCAGATCGCCAGTGCGTAAGAAAGGCAAGGGCGCGACTTCCGAATCAGATTCGGAACGGGCGATTCTATGGGCGGAGGAGACCTCCGCCCCCACACCCTCAGCTTGTGTCGCCCGCCCTTCTTTTGTATCTTTAAGATAGGCGCAGAATGTTGCTTTAGTGACATCAGGACGTTTCCAGTAACCTTGAGCCACACTCGGATCCGATAGCCAAACTTCTCCTACTCCATTGTCTGGACAACGAGTCATTGTTTGTGGATCGACGATCGCAATTTTCATGTCACAGACTTTTTGACCGCAACCAGGTACAATTCTGACTCCATCTGATTCGCTAGAGTCCGCAACTACTACTCTATTTTGTTCGATCTCACTAGTTTTAATCGGTAATAAGACGGGTTTTTTTCCTCTTGGGGTGGTAGTGGCCAGTAAGGTGTTTTCTGCTAGTCCATAGGAAGGAGAAAAAGTCTCCCAACTAAACCCACAAGGGCTAAAAGTTTCGACAAAATCAGACATTACTTTCGGGTTAATTGGTTCTGCTGCATTTCCTGCTGCTTGCCAACTACTTAAGTCTAATTCTTTTAACTGTTTTGGTTTGATACGACGAATACAAAGATCGTAAGCAAAGTTAGGTGCTTGAGAATGAGTTCCTTTGTATTTACTAATATTTATTAACCATTGCACTGGACGCTTAATAAAAGAAAAAGGCGACATGACATAACAGGGTGTTCCATTGTAGAGAGGAACTATCATCCCTTCTACCAAACCATAGTCATGGAAATAAGGCATCCAGGTAATACTTACACTATCTTCATCGTAACCACAAGCTTTTTTTAGATAGCCACAGTGATGCATCAAATTAAAGTGGGTTAACATGACCCCTTTAGGAGTAGAAGTCGAACCCGAGGTATATTGAAGGTATGCTAGTTGGTCTTTATCTACTTTTGGGTCTTGCCATTTTTCTGCTAAAGTCAGATCGACTTGTTCGGTATCGAGCCATTGCATTGTCTCAAATTCAGGAAATTCCTCCCGCACATTTTCTACTAATTCAAGAATTCCTGCGGTAGTTAAAACGAAAGTAGCCTGAGCATCTCGCACGATCGAACGCAATCTAGGTAAAGTGCGCTTGAGTCTGCCAGATTCTGGCGGTGGTACGGGAATAGCTATTACTCCTGCATACAAACAACCGCAAAAGGCAGCTATTACTTCTAACCCCTGAGGATAAAGTAATAATGCTCTTTCTCCTTGGGCTTGATGTTGTTGTAGTAGGGCTGCGATCGCTCTGGCTTGACAATCTAGTTCACCATAGCTTAACGGCGCACTTTCTGTTTTCCCGTTGATTAAAAAAGTGTAACCATGTTTATTTGGCTGTTTGACTGCTCTCCACCGTAATAATTCTACGAGGGTATTAGGTTGAAACTCGGTTGTATGATTTTGGTCTAGACTTGGGAGCATCTGCACAATTTTTTGACGATCGGTTTACTTAAATATATTCTTTTATTTTTTTTATTAAGATGTAAAAATGGTGTTTTTTCAGAATTATTTCAATTAATCTTGATTTTATTTCTAGGCTACTATTTGGAAAATATACTTTTTTTCCTATACACATATTTAATGAAAATTGTGTCACTCTTAAGCTATGATTGTCAGTACATAGACTGATATTTCATCAAAACCTTAAATTTTGCTCTTTTCCTATTTATTTATTTTTAACGAAAAAACTGATTTACATCAAAGAATATAGCTAGATTCAATGTAGTTTTACCACGGTTATTACACTGAATCAAAGTATGAACTTTTCATGTACTTTAAAACTATGTAACTAATGTTACATACAAACAGTTTCTTTTATGGTAAGCAAACTTCCTTGTTGGGGTTAAATAATAATGAAAACTAGCCCTATTGGGACAATACATTTAATGTATCTGCCAAAAAATTAGCTCGACAGACATGACGCTGAATTTTACCACTAGAAGTTTTGGGAATACTACCAGGTTTGAGCAACAAAATTTTATATACTTGTAAATCGTGATTTTTGTTTATTTCTCGGCGGACAGATTGAATTAACTCTTGTGGATTAGTTTTCTTAGTTTCAGCAGAATATCCATTAGAGTGGGAGCGATCTTTAGAAGAGTCCCAGTAACGACGATTTACTTCTACTAAAACTACTAATCTTTCTTCTTCTTGAATATCTACTGAAAAAGTAGCTACACCATTAGGTCGAATATAAGAACTGCTTTCTTCTACAGTCCTTTCGATATCTTGAGGATAATGGTTACGACCGTTGATAATAATAATATCTTTCAAACGACCTGTAACAAATAATTGATCTTTTTCTAAAAAACCTAAATCTCCAGTTCGTAAAAAAGGTCGATCTTTTCGCTCATCTAAGTAGGCATTAAAAGTATGTTGGGTTTCTGTCTCTCGCTGCCAATAACCCCGAGCGATACTGCTCCCAGATACCCAAATTTCGCCAACTTCGCCCCTACAGCACTTAGTCAAAGTTTCTGGATGAACAATCGCGATTTTTTGATCGGGTAAGCTACTACCACAACTGACAAGAGTACGAGAATTATCTGTACCCGTTTTAGCGATGGCAATTTTATTTTGTTCTAAAGCTTTATTTTGAACAGTTTTTGTAACTAATTGAGAATTTTTTTTACCTCCAGAGATAATTAAGGTAGCTTCAGCCATACCATAGCAAGGATAGAATGCTTCAGCACGAAAACCATAATTACTAAAAATTTCGGCAAATTTGGTTAAGGTATTGTAGTTAATTGGTTCTGCTCCATTAAAGGCTAAATCCCAACTACTTAAGTCTAAATCTAGTGATTGTCCTGCTTGATACTTTCTGACACAAAGATCGTAGGCAAAATTTGGTCCTCCACTAGTAGTTGCCTTGTAGTGAGAAATAGCTTTTAGCCAGCGTAGAGGGTTTTGCAAAAAAACTAAGGGAGACATGAGGACAACAGAAAAGCCCCCATAAAGAGGTTGCAAAATACCACCAATTAAACCCATATCATGATAGGGAGGTAGCCAAATTACTCCTTTGCTCTCAGCATTATGTTGAAAACAGTTATGAATTGCTTCCAAGTTATGCAATAAATTGTGATAAGAAATTTTGACTCCTTTTGGTTTAGCAGTAGAACCAGAAGTATATTGCAGAAAGGCTAAAGTATCTGAGGATAAGAAAGTTTCTTGATAATCTTCCCTCAGATCCACATCAATATTATCGGTAGCTAGCCAACGGAGGCGAGTTAATTCTGGAGCATGAGTTAGTTTACGTTCTAAACTTGTTAAAATTGAGCGATTTGTCAAAGCTAGAGTTGCTTGGGCATCGTCAATGATATTTTGGAGGCGAGATAAAGAACGATTTGGACGAGGAGGATAAGCTGGAATTGCAATAACGCCAGCATAGAGACAACCAAAAAAAGCCTCGATATAATCCAATCCAGGAGGGTATAACAGTAAAACTCTCTCTTGGGGAGAACAGATAGATTGTAAGTAGGCTGCGATCGCTTTAGCTCTTTGTTCTAATTCTTGATAGGTTAAGCTAGCTGTCTGACTCTCTCCATC
Source organism: Xenococcaceae cyanobacterium (assembly GCA_051439545.1). Lineage (GTDB taxonomy): Bacteria > Cyanobacteriota > Cyanobacteriia > Cyanobacteriales > Xenococcaceae > JASJDJ01. Next base: position 105,401 of record JBFRWK010000059.1, read on the forward strand.
TATCAGAAAAGTATATAAATTTTGCTTGGGTTGAGTTAAAGCGCGATCGCGCAAAATATCTACTAAGGTAGCTGCTTTTGTCTTCTTTTCTAAACCGCTCATGCACTGCCTGATTTTTTTCAATCAATTTACACCATATCTTATTAATTAAGACGAGAAATTAAAAAGTTCTGATTAACTTTTAGGAATTCAAGACTTTTAACTATTGTTTCCTAAATGGGGATCGGTTAACTTAATACATAAAAATTAACCTTTTTGCTAGATGCTCAGAATTATCACTGACTTCGATGGCCCTTTAATCGATGTTTCTGACCGTTATTACTACGTGTATCAGAATTGTCTTCAGCACGCTAAAGAGCCGAATCATAAAATTAAGCAACTATCTAAAGTAGAATTCTGGCGATTGAAACGGGCGCGAGTCCCTGAGGTTAAGATCGGTCTCATTTCTGGTTTAAATTTAGAACAAGCAATTCAATTTGCCCACAGACGAAGGAAGATAGTTCACAGTCTACCTTATTTAAAACACGATCGAATTCTGCCTGGAGTAATTCAGACTTTAGAAAAAATCCAGAAGCTAAATATAGATCTGGCGATCGTGACGATGCGCAGAGAAAAAGAACTTGTAACAGCTTTTAATAAGTATAATTTGGCTCGTTTTTTTAGAAGCGATCGCCGTTATTGTCTGCCGAATAATTATGATAAGAATAGTGATATAGAAGATAAACTGAAACTAATGACCAAAGCTTTAGGGGAATTAACCCCAGCGACTGAGGTTTGGATGATTGGAGACACAGAAGCCGATATAGTGGCAGCTAAAAGAAATAAAGTTAAGGTTATTGGCGTTTTATCTGGTATTCGCGATCGCATTCAGTTAGAACATTACCAACCCGATTTTATTGTTAATAACTTCTCTGAAGCTGTCGAGTTGGTAATTGCCCATGATTCTGTTTTGGGCATTGGCTCAAATTTCTTGTCCAGAGAGTGGAAGTCTTACCTAGCGTAAAAAACAACTAACTAACCAAAATAGACAAAAAGTAATCGTACTCGCTAGTTTTTCTCCGCCTAAAACTACGCCACCCTGACTAACCATTAATTGAGCCAATCCAGTCCCCAATCCTATGCCTAAAAATAAGACGACTAAACTCATTAAAAAGGCTCTTCCAAAACGACCCTCTTTGCGATTGAGGAAATAAATATTCGCAATAAATCCCAAAGACATTAAGAGGGGCAGTAAAGATGTACTAGGGTTGCCTGTTTGAGATAGATCATTGGTTTGAGCAAATACAGCAATACTTGCTAAAACTAAAAATATCCCCGTGGGTAAAAGAATATCTGCTTGGGAGGGATTATCTATAAATTGCTGTAGCCACTGAGAAGAATATTGTCGATCGGCTGAAGTTGTTATCTTTGCTGGAGCTTCTGGAGCCCGTTCTGGAAAGCGAATTCTTTCGGGGACTTTAATTTTGCCTTCTTGTCGCAATCTTAAGCGATCCATGATAATGGTATCGTAAGCACTTTCTATACTTTCTACTTTCTTGCTGTCACTGCTATGTTGTTGGATTAATCGCTTCTTAGCATCTTGTATTTCTTCAAAAGAAGCATTTTCACCAACCCCAAGTTGCTCATAGGCATTTTGCTCGCTCATCGCTTTTAACTCCTGTAATTATTTCTATATTTATTGATGAATTTTCAAACTATTGCCGTAAATTTTTTTAGTAAACTTCCCACCAGCCAAATGCAGGGCCAACAAATCTAACTGTAAACCAAACAGCAATCATGATTCCAATACCAATCCAAGCTCCTTTGGTTGTTATTTTGACAAATTGTTCTCCTTGGGCTTTAGTAATAGGTAGCCAAGGAAAAATTCTTTGGTCTTGACCATATTTATCTCCTAGTGCTTCTTTTCGGCGTTTTGATTCACCCATAATTTTATCAACTATAAATTAATTATTTATCATGGCTCGATCATAGCGTTTTCTGAGACGAGAAGAATGGATAAAGAACTATCAATTAATGCCTCGGGTAACTAGTGAATTAATTATTTTTTCTTAATTACCACAACATCTGTCAATACCCAGACTATCAAGAATCAGGTCGCTAACGGCATTAGCTACAGCAAATTCACTGTAGAAACTACGGCTAAAATCAAAAGCTTGCATTTCCGTCACAATAGCAATTACTAATGAACCGAGATCGTTTTCTCCTTCTAGACGTTGTCGCACAAAAATCTGAGCAGCTCTTTCGGCGATCGTCTCGTTGACAATCTCTGGGATAAATTCTCGATCTAACCAATGATGTAAAGACTGTTTAAGCCATTCTTTTTCTTTATCGGGGTTTTCTATTGGTGGTAAAGCGATCGCGGGTATTGGTTGAGGTTGTTCGGACATTTTAACAATATTGCTTATATTAATTTAATTAGAGATATTTAATTAGAGATCATTTTACAGCGGAGCCGACTGTTACCGCCCATAAGCGGTTTAGCTAATAACTAACAATCCCATGAAGATAGATATTCCTTCAATTATTAATGGTTATGCTAGAGGTTATTTTCTCATGGCAGATGATGATGGAGAAATTAGCTGGTACTCTAGTCGTCAAAGAACTTTAATTCCTTTGGACGCTCGTTTCCGTTACCCTAAGTCTTTACGTCCTATTATTAATCAAAAACGATTTTCTGTGGCAATTAACCGTGATTTTGTAGCAGTTTGTCATGGTTGTGCCGATCGCGAAACTACTTGGATTTCTCCCCAACTCCAAAAAATCTATCTAGCTTTGAATGAAGCTGGTTGGGCTTATAGCTTTGAAACTTGGCAAGGAGACGAATTGGCAGGGGGAATTCTGGGTATAGCTATTCAGGGGGTTTTTATTGGCGAGTCGATGTTTTATCGTATTCCCAATGGTTCTAAAGTAGCTATGGTTAAGTTGGTCGAACATTTACGGCAAAGACATTATGCTTTATTTGATGCTCAATTACAAAATCCTCATCTAGAGCGTTTTGGTTCTTTTGTCATCGAACCTCAAGAATATGAAGTTTTGTTGCATCAAGCCTTGTCTCGACAGTGTTATTTTAAGTAAAAATCTTCGTTTTAGGGAATAGATGTTTGAGGTTGAGCTATAAAATTCTCTCGATTTGAGCCAGAAAAATTATTGTTTAACGGAAGGTTTAAGATTAACCGATCGAGGTTACTCGATCGATCCAGGCAATGAATATAGCGACAATTGCACCAATTAGAGTGTTTAAAATATTAACTAGATCGTGAGTTAACCAAGAAATTTTGTCTTCTATGGTTGCGCCGATTAGACTTTCGATAGTGGTGGCGACAAAAGCAGCAATAACACACCAAATTATTCCCAGCCAACTAATCATCCCAATTACCCAAGCAAGAGAAGCGATCGCTACAGAAGCAACTATTCCTGCTAAAGTACCTTCTAAGCTTACTGCTCCTTCTGTTCCTCTGGGTACTGGTTTGAGGGTAGTTATGAGAAAAGTTCTTTTGCCATAGGCTTTACCAATTTCTGTAGCCGTAGTATCAGAAAGTTTGGTGGAGAAACTGGCAACATATCCCAGTACCAGTAAATTACTAATTGGTTCACTAACAAATATAGTCGCGATCGCACAAATAGTTGCCGTCAGTGCCGAACCCCAGACATTTCCTGCCCCTCTTGCCCCAGAACGTTCTTCTGCTATACCCATAGCTTCTTTTTCGGCTAAACCAACACGAGTAACGGCAGAACCAAAAATAAAATAAAAAACTACTACTGTATAGCCTTGCCACCCCAGAGTAGCCCAGACTATAACTCCTAGTAGCCAAGCATTCAAAATCCCCACAGGAGTAAGTAACTTCTTAGGTGCAATCCAGACAATACTAAGAAGAACAGCATTTAAACCCATGGCAAATAACCAAGGATAATACCAACTATTTGTTATGGGCATCGCTCAAAATTTGCAAGCAAATCTAGAATTTGCCTTTAATTTAGCATTTTATTGACAACCTGGATTATAAGTTAAGTATTTTTGTGTAGATGAAGCTTCTAATACTACAGCCTTTAAAGCTGCTTTTTAAATAAAATATCGGATTTAGGCTTTGTAAACTCCTCGGGTGGGATTCGAACCTACGACCAATCGGTTAACAGCCGACCGCTCTACCGCTGAGCTACCGAGGATTGCTGGCAACAGTTATTAATAATAACGAGAAAAATTAATTTTGACAAGTACTTTTGTCAAGTTTTTTGATTGATTCCTCAAAAATTAGAGATATCTTAGAGATGATAATTATAATTTTGCTTCTCTATGCTGGCGCATAATTCTAACAAAGTATATCTTTCTTTGCTTTCTACCGATTTACCTCTATGGCACATAATAGAGAGCGAAGCTTCACTGTATCAAAAAGATCGAGACAAATTTCATCTGTTATTGAATCAAAAAAGTATTTCGACTTTAGTAGATGACAAACAGCAGGATGAAGCGATCGCGAATGACCAGAACCAAACAGAATTACTCTGGTTAGAAATTTCTCCTTATCGAGTAATAATGACCAGGCAAGAGCGGGGAAAACTAAGTTATCGGCATTTTTGGGAAAAAGGAGTTTATGGCACTAGTCGTTATTGGTTAAATGATTATTCTTCAGGGCAAAGTAGTTCTTTCCGTCTGCGCAATTTTACTCGCTATCTCAAATTAGAAGGACAACCCCTGCCTACCAGCTTACAGATAGAGTATGAACTATGGTCGGCTAAACAGCAATTAGGTTTTTATATTTTGCATTTAGATATTGATTAATTAGACTTATTACTTTCTGTTGGCTCAGATGGTGGTTGTTGAGCTAATTCTTCTTTAATAGTTTCTAAAAGGATAGTAAGTTCTTCTTGTTGGGGATTTAATTCTATCAGTTTTTCTAAAGGGATAATTGCTCCTTCTAAATCTTGCAACTCTAAGCGAGTTCGGACTAGTCCACTTAAAGCTGTAATATTTTCTGGCTCTCGCTCTAGGACTTTCTCATAACCGCGAGCTTGCAGCAGCAATTGAGATTCGGGAGAAGGAGCAGTAGGAGTAATGTCAGAAGAAGTAGAATTACTGTTTAAAATACTGCCAAGCATAAAAAATACGGTCGAGCCTAAAAATGCCAAGCCAAATATTGTGATTAAAAGACGTTGTAGGGGTTTATTTTTCATAATGTATTTACGATTAAATTTTGATATTCTGCTTCTGTATATAAATCTTCTTGGGATTCAAGGCGATCGAGAAAGACTAAACCATTAAGGTGATCTAATTCATGTTGAAAAATCCGTGCTACAAAATCGGTCAATATTTCTTGTTGTAGTTGACCCTCACGGTTAAAATACTCTACCTTAATAGTGCGATAGCGAGGAATTCTGCCTCGAAGTCCGGGAACACTTAAACAACCTTCCCAATCTTTAACAGTATCTCGATCGCGAGCGAGAATTTTGGGGTTAATCATTGCTTTGGGTTTCATCTCAGGCGCATGAGGATAACGAAGGTTAGGTCGAGAAGCAACAATGAATATACGATAAGATTGAGAAACTTGAGGAGCAGCAATTCCAACTCCATTAGCAGCAATAGCAGTATCGATCAACGAATCGATTAGCTCTTGTAGTTTTTTATCTGTAAAATTTTCTACAGGTGAAGCTGGAGAGCATAGTAGAGGATGACCTAATTGAATAATTGGAAGTTGACTCATGAGCAAAGAAAAAAGTTAGTAATATGACATATTTTATATAAATTAAGCGTATTACAATAAAGATTACATTTCTCTTTAATTTACTCTCGATCTTATTCAACTGATAGAATTCTTGAATCACTCACAAATTTAGGAAACTCGTGAAATTCTCTCAACAACAACTTTGGAATCAAGTCTTGGAACGTCTACAATTACAGTTGAGTCGCCCTACTTTTGAGACTTGGATTAAAACAGCTACGGCTGAGGAGTTGAGAGAAGATTGTTTGACGATCTGCACTCCTAATGCTTTTGTTTTCAATCATCTGCAAAAATATTATCTTAAAACCATTGCTGATGTAGTTCGAGAAATCGTAGGCAATCCCATCGAAATCAAACTTAAAGTCACTCAAGAAGATCGTATTAATTTTATTGGTGATAGCCATATTGCTTCTTCTCTCGATCCTTATCTAGAAGAAACTTCTGCTCATTATTCTCTTAAACCTACTAAATTAAACCCTCGTTATACTTTTTATCGTTTTGTAGTAGGGCCAACTAATCGCATGGCACACGCAGCTTCTTTAGCAGTAGCAGAATCTCCTGGAAGAGATTTTAATCCTTTATTTCTTTGTGGTGGCGTTGGTTTGGGAAAAACTCACCTAATGCAAGCGATCGGACATTACTATTTAGAAATTAATGTGAATGCCAAGATATTTTATGTCTCTACAGAACAATTTACTAACGATCTGATTGCTGCTATTCGCAATGATAATATGGAGAGTTTTCGCGCTCATTATCGCACCGCAGATATTTTGCTAGTAGACGATATTCAGTTTATTGAAGGGAAAGAATATACTCAAGAAGAATTTTTCCACACCTTTAATACTCTCCACGAAGCAGGTAAACAAGTAGTTTTAGCTAGCGATCGACCACCCAATTTAATTCCCCGTCTGCAAGCAAGATTGAGTTCTCGGTTTTCTATGGGTTTAATTGCCGATATTCAAGTCCCAGATTTAGAAACTCGCATGGCAATTTTACAGAAAAAAGCCGAATACGAGAATATGCGCCTTCCCAGAGAAGTAATTGAATATATTGCTAGTAACTATACTTCTAATATTCGCGAGTTAGAAGGGGCATTGACTAGAGCGATCGCCTATATTTCTATTTCTGGTTTACCGATGACGGTGGAAAATATTGCTGTAGTGCTTAATCCTCCCGTAGAAAAAGTAGCTGCCTCCCCAGAAGTTATTTTAAATGTAATTGTTGAGGCTTATAAGGTATCCTTAGAAGAACTAAAAGGAAATTCTCGTCGTCGGGAAATTAGTACTGCCAGACAAATAGGTATGTATTTAATGCGTCAACATACAGACTTGAGTTTACCTCGGATTGGAGAAGAATTTGGCGGAAAAGACCATACTACCGTGATGTATAGCTGTGACAAAATTAGCAAACAACAAGCTAAAGACCGTGAATTAAGTCAAACTTTATCTCAGTTGAGCGATCGAATTAATTTTGTTAGTAGAAATTTGGCCTCGAATTAGTATATAGGTTCTATTACTTGAGCGATCGGACATGGGTCTAATTCAGGTTATTTTCACAACCTGTGGAAAAATATCTAGAATTTTCCACAGGTTTTCCACAAAAATTAAGAATTTTTTATAGTACAATCGATCTGTTTAAAACTGAAAATCTTATTTAAATACCTTATTTTAACTAACTTTAAGATGAAGCTTATTTGTAGTCAAAGCGATCTCAACACTCACTTATCTTTAGCTAGTCGTGCAGTCCCTTCTCGTCCAGAAAAAATTATCTTGGGTAATGTGCTACTCGTCGCCCGAGAAGAAACGCAGACAGTCAGTTTAACTGCTTTTGATGGTAATTTGGCAATTTGTACCAACTTTAATGCAGAAGTGGTTGAAGGAGGCAAAATCACCTTACCTGCTAAATTATTTAACGATATTGTTTCTCGTCTGCCAGAGATGGAAATTACTTTGTCGGCAACAGAAGCAGAAGCCGAGGTAGATAGCATTACCGCTACTTTAAGTTCAGCCTCGGGCAAGTTTGAATTGAGAGGAATAAATGCAGCAGAGTTTCCCGAATTACCAGTAATTTCGACCGCAGAAACGATCGATTTACCAGTATCCTCCTTTACTGAAGGATTAGGAGGTTGTTTATTTGCTGCTAGTACAGAATTATCCAAACAAATCCTTACAGGAGTACATTTTAAGGCATTATCTAATGGAGCGGGCGATGGAGAAAAACCAACTTACGACGCTATTGAATTTGCAGCTACAGACAGTCATCGTTTAGCGGTAGTTAAAACTATTTTAGAACCAGCAACAGAAACAGAAGAAAACCCCACCTCAGTAGATAGCGATCGCAATTTGAGTGATTTTGCCCTGACTATTCCTGCTAGAGCTTTACGGGAACTAGAAAGAATGCTAGCAAATTCTAGAGCGGAAGATCGAGTCCAGTTCCGCTTTGATGATACACAAATAGTTTTTGAATTAAAAAATCAGCGTTTAACTTGTCTGAGATTAACAGGAGCTTATCCAGCTTATCAACAACTAGTTCCACGCCAATTTACCCGTCAAATGGTGGTGGAACGGAAAAGGCTAATTAGTAGTCTAGAGTTAGTAGCCGTCTTAGCACAGAAAAATAATATCGTTAAATTTAGCTTAGATAGTGAGGCAGAACAATTATTTCTTTCGGTTGATGCTAAAGATATTGGTAGTGCCAAAGAATCTTTACCCGCAGAAATTACTGGCAGCGATATAGATATTGCTTTTAATATTAAGTATTTGATGGATGGACTAAAAGCTTTGCCCGCCGAGCAAATTAAAATGCAATTAAATGAATGGAATCAACCAGTTATTTTTACTCCCCTTGGGGGACTGCAAATGACTTATTTAGTTATGCCTGTCCAAATTAGAAATTAACGATCTGTTTATTTTTAAGCAAATGTCTTCTAAATCACCTATAAATAGTTTTTCAAATCCGATAATTCGCCCAACCAATATAGCTATCTTTATCTCTTTGGTAGTGCATCTAGTGCTGCTAATCTATGCTTTTCCCAGATTAGTCATCCAAGAAAAGAAAAAAACAAATATCCGAGAAAATGTCGCTACCATTGAATTAACCCCCGAAGAACAAAGTCGTTTGCCTAATCTTACTCCCGAGTTAGATATCCCAGAACTCAATCCCACTCCTTTTTCTGATAATCTTCCTTTCGCTCTATCTCCATCTATTCCCACTAATCCCAATCTTTTTACCGATTTACCCCCAATTAATTTACCCCCACCACCTCCAAGTTTAGCCGTCCCAAATTTACCACCGCCTACACAAATTCCCTTACCTGCAATACAACCACCTTTACCTTCTCTACCACCTCTACCGAGTACGGATATTACCTTGCCTCCTATTGGCGATACTTCTTCTTTACCACTACCCCCTCCTGTTCCTCCCGCACCAGAAGAGTCTGTAGAACAACAACCTGCCCCTTCTACTACAGCTAAAGCTCCTGCCAAACCAACACCAACCACAACAGCAGCAACAGAAAAACCAGAAACAGCAACGAAAAAGCCATCTACCCCATCAGAAGAACCCAAACCAGAACAAACTCCTACCCAAATTGCTGCGCAACGGCAACAAAAGTTAAATGAAGAAGTTAGGGATTTAAGTAGTAGTCTCACTAAAAATACTGCTGCTACCACTGATGAAGAAGCTAGGAAAAATTATGTAGGATGGTTGACAGTAATTAAAGAAGCAGAACCAGAAGAAATTACTTTTGAAGGGACTTATCCCAGAGATGCCTGTATTAGAAGATTAGAAGGCACAAGCGTTTATGGCGTTTTAGTTAATACTCAAGGGCAAGTTGATAATTTAGAATTACTTAAAGGTGCTGAATATCCTATTTTTAATCAACAAGCTAGTAAAGATCTTGCCAAACAACAATTGGCTAACAATACAGATAGTACTAAGCCTTATCGAGTAACTGTTAACTATAAATACGATCCAGATATTTGTCCTTCTCTAACCGTGCCTTCTCTGAGAAATAGAGATAAACCCACCAAACCGTCACCTACTCCTAAAAATACTCCTGAAACTAAACCAGAAGTTTCTGAGCCATTATCGGAGTCTTCTAAGAGTGAATAACCAAAGCTGCAAGAAAAATATATCTAAGGGCGATACATACAACACATAAGTATCGCCCTTACTATAGAAACCGTATCTTAAAATAAATTTATTTAGGCTAAAACAAAATCCACTTCGTTAGTGCCGTCAGTAGTATCTTGTCCTGAAGTAATTTTGTCTCCATTGACTTCAACGGCAAAGGCAGTATCTTCCATATTAATGTTGTAATCAGTTTGCTCTTCTGTATAACCGACACTAGCAATCATTTTGCGTCCTGCATCTGTATATTTAAAAGCTAGCATTTGATTTTTATCTTGTTTATTATCTCTTGCCCAAATTACCATATACTGGTCGTCTTGATATTCAAAAACTTTGGGTGGGCGAGTAGGCACATAACGTCCAGGATCGCCAAAGCTTTTGTCGAGAAAATCTTGTACGGAACTGGGTTCTACAGTAGCATAAGCAACTTCATCTGGTTCTGTTACTTCTGCATCCCCTTCACTTTCATCCACAACTTCCTCTTTTCCTCGATTACGAAAATAGTCTACTGCTTTTTTTGTGCCGATCGCACCGACGGCAGCAACTCCAGCACCAATTAAAAGATTACGTAGTTTACTCATTACTAATACCTTATAGGTCTGTGGTTTTAAATTTAGTTAAGTATAGTATGGCTAAACAAAGAAAAAAAATTAATAATAATCTAATTTTTTTGGCTAATTTATGCTTGAGGAATGCTGATTTTAGCTAAATAATGCTTATTTTTATAACTTCCTTCAGCTATCGGGTGTTACCAGAATGAGAATGGCTATAAAATGATCTTAGTACGATCCACTTTATCTGAAATATTGTTTTACAATCACCTTTAAATGTAGTAAGTATTATTACTAGTCATGACTTTAATTAACTCTGAAGAATTTCATGCTGTCGTTAACGCTTTCGGTACTGCTATATTCGCCCTAACTATGCTATGGACTTTATGGTTTGCTTCTAGAATGGACTAGTACCGCTATGCGGAAGTAATAAGTAATAAGTAATAAGTTACGGATTTACAGGCTTTTCAACGATTTCAACTGGTAGGTTTATTTACGCCCACGTCTACTAGTATTTCTGTTAAGGTAGTTAAAGCGATTATCTCAATCTTTTACCCTTAGAACGTTTTTCTTGTAATACTACAGTAATTAACGTGATTACAGTCAAGGGAATTATAAAAAAGAGCATCACAGTAGTATATATTGGCAGACTGTCATGATTGACAGCATCTAAAATTAGATAACTAGTATAGGCAAAATAATAAAAAGTAAATAATAATCCTTCCCAACGATTAATCTGACTACCAGAGTAAAATATCGGTAAACAGGCAAAAGCAACAGCGATCGCTACAGGAGCATTAAATTCGATCGCTGCTTGGGGAACTGCAATACCATCAGGAGCAACTATACCTGCTATACCTAAAACTGCCAAAATATTAAAAATATTACTCCCGAGTACATTACCAACGGCGATGTCTCTTTCCCCACGGAGGCTTGCCATAATAGAGGTGGCTAATTCTGGTAAAGAAGTTCCCATAGAGATGATCGTCAAACCTATTAAAAGTTCGCTAACTCCGAAAGCTCTCGCTATATCTGTTGCTGAGTCTACCAGCCAACGAGAACCAAAGGTTAATAACCCAGAACCGCCCAAAATAAATAACAAATATTTGACCCAAATTGACCAGGAAATATCTCCAGAAAAGCTATATTCTGTAGCAAATTCATCGCCATCACTATTATCATTTTGTTGCCGACTCTGATAGGCCAAAGAAATAGTATAAATTACTCCTCCAATAAAAAAGATCGTACTATCTACTCTGCTTATTTTTCCATCTAACCCAAATATTAATAAAAGGACTGATACCCCAATCATTATCGGTACATCAGAACGAATTATTTGTCTGGCAACCACTAATGGTGTTACCAAAGCAGACACACCCAGAATCAATAAAATATTAAAAATATTACTACCAAGAACATTGCCTATAGCAATATCTGCCTGTCCTGCAAAACTCGACATAATACTTACTGCCATTTCTGGTGCGCTTGTACCATAAGCTACGATGGTTAAGCCAATAATTAGGGGTGAAATTCCCAATATTGCAGCTAACTTAGATGCGCCCTTAACTAATAATTCTGCCCCAACTACCAGAAGTATTAGTCCACTTACTAACATCAAAACGTTTGTCAAAGTCATAGAAATAGTTAAAATAGTTCGATCGAGCTACCAAATAGATCTAGAAAAGAAATAGCTGATAGTCTGTCAGTCTCAATTTGGTCTTGAGCCTTTATACTTAATAAAAAAAGAAGCAATCTAATATTTGTAATTGCTTAATTTTAGCTTGACTCGATTGTGATAATAATTTTCAGATTAAAGCATTATAAAGTGAAATTATCCATAACTCAAAATGGTCAAAAGTAAATGGAGAAGAAAATATAGCTTTTCTCGGTAAACTTGAGGTACAGTACATATGCCGATCTTTATTAATTGTTGATGGAAATCTATCTTACCTATTGGAGAAGGGCTATAAATAGATTTAAACTAAGCATTCAATCGAACAAAAGTCACGAATTGTAAAGTAAAGATTGACCGTTATCTTCTGTAAAAAGATGAATCTTATTAAGGTCGATCGCCAGATACAAAGTTTCGCCAATATTAATGGGTCTATCTCCTGGGATTTTTACTCTTAGAGTAGAGTTTTTTGCTCGGGCTAAATGAACAGAAAGATAAGTTTCATTACCTAAAGCTTCAACTAGATCGACGACTACGGCTATGTTTTCTGGTTTATTTATACTCAGGTTGAGATGTTCGGGACGAATTCCCAGAATAAGCGATCGCTGTCGATAGCCTTGTAATGGTTTAACCCATTTTTCTGGCAGAGACAAAGAAAATTGAGGATGAGTTAAGGTTAGGGGTGCAATATGGGTTACAGGAATAAAATTCATTGGTGGCGAGCCAATAAATTCTGCTACAAAACGATTAACGGGATGATGATAAATTTCTAGGGGTGGAGCAATTTGTTGAATTTGTCCCTCATTCATTACGGCAATGCGATCGCCCATAGTCATAGCTTCGGTCTGATCGTGGGTAACATAGATAGTAGTTGTAGCTAATTGTCTTTGTAATTGCACTATTTGAGCGCGGGTAGTAGTTCTGAGTTTAGCGTCCAAATTAGATAAGGGTTCATCCATCAAAAAGACTTGGGGGTTACGAGCGATCGCTCTGCCTAAGGCTACTCTTTGTTTTTGTCCCCCAGAAAGTTCTTTCGGTAATCGCTCTAATAAAGATTCTATTTGTAATAAACTAGAGACATATTTGACTCGCTGGGCAATTTCTTTTTCCTTAGCTGAGAGATAGCGCAAACTTTTGGGGAAAGAGCGAGTTATACTCACTAAGATATTTTCTAGAGAATCAGATATTTTCCCTCGACGGTTATCTTTAGATAACTGAAAAGTCCTTCGTAAACCAAAAGCAATATTGTCATAAACATTGAGATGGGGATAAAGAGCATAATTTTGAAACACCATCGCAATGTCTCTTTCTTTAGGTGGTAGATTATTCATCAGGAGATCGCCCACCTGAATATTGCCGCCAGTCACTTCTTCTAGTCCCGCCAGCATTCTTAATAAAGTGCTTTTTCCGCAACCAGAAGGCCCTACCAACACCATAAATTCGCCGTCTTCCACCGTCAGATCGATCTTGCGTAGCACACTAACTGCCTTAGAGCTAGATTTTTCTGCTAAATGGCTTGTGTGATGCTCTTTTGTAGACTCAATCTCTGGCTTGAGGTTAGTAACTTTATTATGTGCTGGAATTGTTACATCCTCTGCCTTACGCCGTGGATAGCTTTTATAAACATTCTCGAAGACAACTTTTGCCACAATGAGAAACTAACTTATTTCTACTGGTTTATTTTTTTGTCATATTATCATTTAGTTTTGGTATTTGATTTTGCTTAATCTAACCTGAGTTTGGGCTAAAGCGAAATCTTTGCTAAATTGAATTCTAATTTAAGGTGATCGAGCGTCAGAGCCTGAAATTAATCTTAAAGTTGTTGCAGTAGAGCGGAGAGTCGGTTGAAAGACTCAGCAATAGCAAGGGAATTTTTCGAGATCTGATTGGCAAGATTGCCAACTTGTTGAACCGATTGCCTCACAGAAGCAGAAACCTGGATCTGATTTTCAGCAGAACGAGCAATTTTATCTACTAGCAAGCTCCTGTTGATGTTGGCGATGGGAATTTGGTTTAATTTTTGCTGAACATCTTTGAGGGCATCAGTTCCGCTAGTCAGCTTGAGCCGACTAGAATCTAATGCGATTACTGCATCGCGAGTTGATGTTTCGATGGTTAATAACAAAGGATTAATTTGCGCGCTGGCTTCGTATAGTTGCTGCATCGAAGATAGAACGGTATTGGTAAGCTCGATAACAGAATCTTGAGGAATACTCTCAGTTTTACTGAGAGTAATGGTTAAGTTCATCGACTGTTGGGCGATATGTTTTGCTAAATCTTGGATTAAATTTGCTATTTCTAACAACTGGGGAGAAGACTGGCTCAACTGCCTAATTTTAGTCTCAGCATCGTTAACCGAATCTTGGATCGCAGCAATATTGCCCACTGTCAGATTTAAAGTTTCTTGTAGGCGTTGTATCTTTAAGGTATCCTGCTGTTCCTGACGTTTAATTTGTTGAATATCGACTACTTGACTTCTAACAGCATCACTCATTTCTTGACATTGGTGCAGAACATCGATCACTGTTTCAGATTGTTGTAACGCTTCTTGAGAGAGAGTTTGGGAACTACTAGTGCTATTTACCACTATTTCTGACACTTGTCGATCTACTACTTCTTTTTGCTGTTGTTGCTGATAAGAACTTTGAGCTGCTGTTAAGGAAGATTGTTCCAGCTCGCGAAGTAGCTTGGCATTATCGAGGGCAAAGCCAACTTGGGTAGCGATTTGAGTGACCCAGCGAATTTCATATTGTTGCCATTCACGGGGGGCAGAACACTGATGAGCTACCAATAACCCGAATAATTTACCCTCGTTAATAATGGGTGTAACTAAATTGGCTTTGACTTCTAATTTTTCTAGTTGCTCGATATAACAAGAAGTCATTCCCGATTCATAGATATTTTCTAACGCCCTAACTCTACCATCGCGGTACTTTTCTAGATATCTGGCTTCAAAACAAGGGTCGTTAATAATTTTTCCTTTAGCTCTCGTCCAACCAAGAGCGACAGATTCAGCAATCACCTCTCCATATCTGTCTTGGTTGAGGCCGTAGACTACCACCCGCTCACACCTCAAGGCTCGGCGCACCTCTTCGACAGCAATATTGAGAATATCTTGTTGCTGGAGGGATTGGCGAATATGTCGAACGGCTTGAGTAAAAAACTGCGTCCATCGGGTTTCGGTTTCGTTTTGCTTTTCTAGCTGCTCTCGTTTGGCAATCAGTTCCGCACGCTCTAGAGCTAAGCTTACTTGAGTAGCTAGCTGGCTCAAAAAATCAATTTCTGGTGATTGCCATTGATGGGGTTGGGAGCAATAATGAGCCACCAACAAGCCAAAGATTTTGTTTTCCACTATGATGGGGGTAACTAAATTGGCTTTGACTTCTAATTTTTCTAGTTGCTCGATGTAGCAGAGAGTCATTCCTGCTTGGTAGATATTGTCTAAAGCTTTAACTCGACCATTTTGGTACTTTTCCATATACCTGGTTTCAAAACAAGGGTCATTAATAGTCATACCTATCGCTCTCGTCCAACCAGGAGCGACTGATTCTGCTATCACTTCTCCGTAGTAATCCCGATTGAGACTATAGACCACCACGCGCTCACAATTTAAGACGCGACGGGCTTCTTCTACTGACATTTTCAGAATATCTGACTGTCGATCGTATCCGCGCAGATACTGAATACATTCTTGTAACGCCTGTGTCCATCGATCGCCACTATCTGCCTGTTGTTGCAGATCGGTAGAACTAGCTAGCAGTTTGGCATTATCGAGAGCAAAACCTACTTGGGTAGCAATTTGAGTGAGCCAACGAATTTCGTACTGCTGCCAGACACGGGAACTAGAACACTGATGGGCTACCAGTAAACCAAATAACTTCCCTTCATTAATTATGGGTGTAACTAAATTGGCTTTGACTTCTAATTTTTCTAGTTGCTCGATATAACAAGAAGTCATCCCTGCTTCA
>JBFRWK010000060.1:0-9244 GCA_051439545.1 Xenococcaceae cyanobacterium
TCAGGCTGCTTTACTAACCAAGCTACCCAGAGGGAAATCCCTGCCATCACAAAGCTAATAAAACTGAAAAAGCCATCGAGCATAATTGCCTCAGAAGGAACAAATAAACCAAAGGCAATTCCTAATAGAGCAAGACTCAATGCTCCCCACATAGATAGATGCAGGGCAAGCTGTTCTAACTGATGATTATTCATGTTGACCAAATCAAAAATTTATCTCCATTACTGTTAATTTTCATTGCTTTGCCCTTGCCGTTCTATTTTCAAGACTTATATTTTTTAGTACTATAATTCTGCATATTTTAAGATACTCCTAGATTGTGGAGAAAGAAATCAAGAGTTTGCAACATAGGAAAACTAAGCAATTGGCAAAAAGAAAAATACTGATAATTGGCGCGATTGGCTTGGTTAAGCTCATTGGAATATCTAGTGATATAGTCTTAGCACAATCACGCTCACAATGTGAACAATATGCCAGGGATTATGCTAAACGCAATTCAAGATCTCACACTCTAAGAGGGGCTGCTGGAGGGGCTGCTGGAGGAGCCATAATCGGTTCAATCTTTGGCAAACCTGGCAGGGGTGCTGGCATTGGAGCAATAGTTGGTGTTCTAGAAGGTGGTTCGAGGGAGTCTTCAGACTACCAGCGTCTCTATTACATCGCCTACGATGATTGCATAAGAGGGCGAGTCCGTCTACGTTAATTCTTTAATTAACTTATTTCTTGTTTAATCAATAGAATTATCTGAGAGAAAATTATAGTTATGAATCAATTCAAATGGATATTTTTGTCCACAGCTTGTTTACTAAGCATCTCTTCCGTAGCTGTTTATAGTCAAAATGGGTCTCAACAAGAAGATGCTTCAAATATCAATCTAGAAAATATTGCTTGTAGAGATTTGGTTAAGCTAGGTGATACCGATCAAGAAGCTACAATGGCTTATGTGCATGGTTTTCTGAGTGGCAAGAATAATGAATTGACTGTGGATGTTGTTAAGTTAGGCGATGTCTCAGAGAAGGCGTTCGATTACTGTATTGATAATCCCGATGATTCTTTATTAAGCGTGTTTGAGCAATACCGAAATAACTAAAGCAATAGTAATAATGTTTCCCATCCAAGCACTTGGCTAGTTTTATGTTTTGGCTAAACCGTATTTTTTCTCACTGGACTCAGATGGCTAAATTTACAGTTGGACCACCAAACCTGTTACTAGACTCGCCTGTCTCCACCGATGAATTGGAGCAGATGCTTGAGCTGGGAGCCATACCTTCCTTTAGATTTTATTTTATGCTTGGTCTGGCCTCAGCGATCGCTAGCTTAGGGTTAATCGCCAACAGTTCAGCAACTATCATTGGTGCTATGATTATAGCCCCACTAATGAACCCAATTGTTAGCTTGTCCTACGCTCTGATTAAGTTCAAGCAACAGTTGCTCGGAAGATCTGCTCTAACGATATTAACAGGTATTTTATGGGTAATTCTCGTTTCTTGGTTAATCATCCAATTGGTAGGAACAAGAATTACTGGCTCGGAAATTCTGGCGCGAGCTAACCCTAATTTACTAGATTTAGGAGTTGCTATGGTATCGGGAACTGCTGGAGCTTTTGCTTTAACTCGTCGTAGTGTGAGTAATGCCCTTCCTGGAGTTGCTATTGCTGTTGCTTTGGTGCCACCCTTGTGTGTAGTTGGGATTGGCTTAGCCCTTGGTTCAGAGCTAATTATTGACCCTAGATACCGAATTGCCAATGAAGTGCTAAATATTGAACATGGCTCTTTTTTACTTTTCTTGACAAACTTCATGGCGATTGTTTTTTGTGGTGGACTTGTATTTCTTTGCCAAGGGTACAGCAATTGGCAGAAAGCAGGTATTGGTCTATCATTATCTCTACTGATGTTAATCTTTCTTACTTTGCCATTAAAGTTTTCTTTCCAGAACTTAATTTATAGAAATATCATTCTCCGTAACCTAGACGAGTTGGTATACGAAAACCCTCACTGGGTTAATGCTCGGCTCAGAGAAATCTACATAGATTTAGATGCAGAACCTACTCTGATTCAATTTGATGTTTTTGCACCTTCAGGTGTCATTTCTAAAACTGATGTCAAAGTAATCCAAAATGCTCTATCTGAGAAGCTTAGGAAACCTGTAGATGTCGAATTGAATCTATTCGAGTTTGAGAGCTTTAGTTATTGAAGGATGAGAGACTTTTTTCTATTGTAAGGACTACAAGAACATGAAAAATTAAGGTCGAGTCAAGAAGAGATAAGAACAGAAATTATTCGCAATTTGAGCAGACAACTATGGCTAGCAAAACCCAAATTTCGCCCCTACTTCAACTTTTACTGGGTGGAGCTGGTTTTGTAATCATCATAATAGGTATGCAAGCAGCTGCCTCAATTGTGAATTCCTTTCTCTTAGCCTTAATTATTGCAATTACCGTAACACCAATCTTACGTTGGCTAATCTACAAAAGAGTACCGAAATGGTTGGCACTCTCAGTTACGATTCTATTTGTAGTGCTTACAGGTCTTAGTTTCATTGCTTTTCTTGGTGTTTCAGTGGCTAAGTTTAGCGAACTTTTACCTACTTACGAACCCAGACTGATAGAACTCGAACAAGGGTTAACCAGTTTTTTAGCCTCAAAAAACATTGATGCCTCCGACATTTTTGACCTGGAAATATTTAGTCCAGAAAGCTTTATTCGGGCTATTGCTTTTTTGATTGCAAAATTAGCTGAAGCCTTAAGTGCTTCATTACTGCTAGTATTTATTGTCGCTTTTATGCTAATTGAAGCTCTGGTATTTCCTCTTAAATTAAAGCGTGGATTACATTCTCATAGTATTCTGCTGCATAAATTCGCTGAATTTATTCTAAGTATCAGAAGCTATGTTTGGATTACCACCTGCACGGGATCGATCGAAGCCATTGCTTATTTGTTGCTGCTGGTCTTGTTTGATGTCAAGCTAGCAGTATTTTGGAGTATGTTGTTTTTCTTGCTCAATTTTATTCCTGAGATTGGCTTCTTTCTGGCGGTTATTCCTCCCGTACTGTTGGCACTACTGCAATTAGGAGCAAGCCAGGCTTTACTAGTTTTCTTGGGTTGTTATCTAATCGAGACTATTGCTGATAAAGCAATCAAACCGCGCTTTATGCAGCAAGAATTAGACCTATCGCCGTTAGTAATTATTCTATCCATTATCTTTTGGGGTTGGGTTTTGGGAGCAACTGGAGTACTTGTTGCTGTTCCTTTGACTTTGATGATTAAAAAGCTTGTGTTAGAAAGCTCAGAAGACACTCGTTTTCTTGCTATGATTTTGGAGACGAACAAAGCCAACTCTAGTTGACGCGATCGCGGGATTCATCCAGACGATTAATTCTCATAATTATCCTTTAAAAGACTAATAGTGTATAAATTATGAGGTAACATCTAATTTTGATTATTTTCTTAACTCTTAATTTTAGGGGAATAAAGTCAATAGAATTAAACTTAAACCCCATGGCTTTATGGGTCTTTTAGGAGCAAAATATGGCAGGATTAGTTAGTTCGATCGAGGCTTTGCTAGCCAAGCACCATCAAAAGGTTCGCAGTCGACAGTTTCTCGAAGCGGTGATGGGAGCCAGTGCTATGTTGGCTTTAGCGGATGGAGAAATTAGCTTTGCTGAACTTATGGCTCGTGATTATGTTCTCGACCATGTTAGAGAACTCCAAGTTTTCGATCCTAACGAGGCAGCTGAACTTTTTCGTACCTATGCTGAGACTATCTCCATCGATCCCAAGAGAGGAAAAACCGTAATTTTAGAAGCCATTACTCAATTATCGGGAGATGCAGAATTAGCATCTCTGCTACTGCGTATCTGTGTAGTTATTGGTAAGTCAGACTGCGATTTCAGCCAGCGAGAACGCGCAGTAATTAATACTTTCGGTGATGTTCTGGGATTGGATAAGGGGGAAATCGAGCGCCAATTATAGGCTGAGTCGGAAAAGGTCATTACGGTTTGAAACGAAAAAAATAAATCTTATGAAGCAGATCTCAATTGCCACTACAACTATTCTTCTTTTTTGTCTTGCAAATTTGTCTGGAAATAGCAAAGAAACTCTATCACAAAATATTACGGTTAAACCACTTTTGTTAGTGCAAGCGCAATGGCAATTATTTAGTTTCTCTAAAGGAAGATTTAGCGTAAAACTTCCTTTAGAACCAAAAGTATTCAAAGATTTTACAGATATTGAAGGACAGCAGCTTGATTGGCGACTGTTGCGAGTAGATGATGATTCTTACTGGAATCCCGCTCTAAATGAAGGTGACTCTCCTTCTGTTTATGTAGTGGATTATACAGATCTTGCTGATGAATATATTCAGCAAACAGGAGATGCTCTTTTAGAGGAAATTGGCAGCGATCTTTTACTGGAGTTTGAACTAGAAGAATTAAATCCTCAAAGTAAAAGTATTGCTCTTAATAGTCAACCAGGTCTAGAGTTTTCTGGAAACTTAGATGATAAAACAGCTGCGATGAGATTGTATTTAGTTGAATCACGATTATACGCTCTCTATGCAATTTCTAAAGACATAACTAATATCGATCGGTTTTTCAGTTCTTTCCAGTTACAGTAAGTCTACTAGTATTAAATCAGCTTGAAAGAGCCGAAGAAAACATCAATGGACTTAGCAGAGATAGCATCATTTTGCTGACTGACTGCCAGGACATAGAGACGTTGCTCGACAATCAATAAGCGATAGACAATAGTTTCATCTTGATTTTGAAGCTGAAATTGTTTGCCTGGATAATTTTCAAAAAAAATATCATCGTCAGCAATTTTGGTCAAACCTACCTTGTTATCGATAATGTAATCCCGCGATCGCTCTAATACTTCTTGGGTATTTTTAACTCTTTCTGGAGTTACTTGTTCCGAGTAAGCGACTACATATCGAGAAGAGGAAGGATGGGTAGCAATAATATCAAATTTAATATCTCCTTTAGGGGCTTCAACTGTTTCGACTTCTTTAGTAATAGCTCCAGGGGGTATCAAGATAGTAAATCCCCCTTCTTCAATTACAACTCGCGACCAAGGTAGGGCTGCTTCATCAACGTTAAGGGAAGAGTCGGGAACATTTTCTCCTCGCTCAAATCGACGGATTTCTTCTTCAAATTGCTCGCGACCCTTCTCAAAAAAATCAGGGCGATCGAATAAACCTGCTATAGCTGGAGCAGTTACCAGACAAGATATAGCTAGGGCAATAGAAATGCTCAGCCCAGAATACATTTTCATAGATTACTGATGAGAATAACAAAACAAAACCAGAGACATACTTAGCTGAAATTAAGACTTGGACTCCCTGTTTTTAAGCTATTGTAATACTTTTACCGACACTAAATAAAAAAAATAAATATTAAACAAATAGTCAATTTTTATTCGACTAATCATCACCAACTAACCACATACATTCATAGGGTTCTAGATAGAGGCGTCCCTCGGAGATATTCAAGGCACTTACCTCTGCAAGTAGATTACGGACATTACCTACTAGTCCACCATATCCCAACAGATCGGCATTAATTGATTGCCAGCGATCGTCAAAGTTGGCCAGAAGCATTATACTGTTCTCTGGACGATCGCGGTGTAATGCCCAGACATGGTCGTTGTCCGTCCACATTGCCTGGTTGAGGGCAAAACTGTGGAACAGTGAGGTGGACTTACGGACTTTGATTAAATAAAGAAGTCCCTGGTAAATCCGTCCGACAATTTTGGTTGAGTCATGACGCAGCTCCGCTTTGCTCCAGTCCATCGACGGTCGGTGCAGCCAGCGACTATCCTTGGCTTTAATCGAGTCGTTCGCGTAAGCGTAATTGTTCAATAACCCCAATTCATCTCCCATGTATATCAGGGGGATACCCCCACGACCGATAATTATGCTATACAGCAAGAGGATACGACGAATTGCCAAATCGATGGCAGACTCATCCTGTTTCTCCAGAGCCTGCTCTAACCCCGTTAGAGAGGCGGTGGTGCCACTGATGCGGGCATCTTTGGTATCGGGATTGAATCCAAAGAAGTCTCCTTTAGCAAAAGAGCCAGGAAAGTTCCCCGTGTAGAATTGGTTGAGAAACTGACGGTGGAGAAATGGATTCTCCCCAATTTCGCTGAGATCTTCATCAGCCATCGCCCAACCAATATCATCATGGTTGCGGACATAATTGACTACACTGGAATCGATCAGCACTGGCGGCATGCGCTTGTGACCTACATAGGATAGTAGGGTAGCCTTATGGGTAGCCAAAGCACTCCAGAGCATCACCATTAATTGATTGTTATAAGCTAATTCACATTGTTTGCCAGTGGTTGTCTTAATGCCGATATATTGTTGTAGCTGATCTGGCGGCACAATCGCCTCAGCCTTGAAAATAACCGCGGGAGCAACTACTCGCATCAGTCCGCGAAATATCTGAATGATTTGGAAAACTTCGGGCTGGTTCTGACAGTTGCTTTCCATCCGCTTCCAAATAAATGGTGCAGCATCGAGTCGGAGGATATCTACTCCCTGATTGACTAGGAAGAGCATGATGTCCATCATCTCCCGAAAGACACTGAGATTGGTGTAGTTGAGATCCCACTGGTAATCCATAAAAGTCGTCCAGACCCAGCGACCATTCCCCGCCATGCCAGGAAACCAGGTAAAGCTACCAGGAGCTTCATCAGGGAAAATTTCTGGTAGGCTTTTCTCGTAGGCATCGGGGAGGGTGCGATCGGGGAAAGTATAATAATAGTCGAGATATTTCTCTTCTCCAGCCATAGCTCGCTGCGCCCACTCATGTTCCTTGGCAGTATGGTTGACCACCAAATCGACACAAAGGGAAATGCCCCGTTCCCGTAAATCCGTTGCCAATGCTTGGAGGTCTTCCATCGTTCCCAGTTCAGGTTTAATGGTACGGTAATCCATCACCGCATAGCCTCCGTCATTGGGTGCAGGACGAGGATTAAGCAGGGGCATTAAGTGTAGATAGGTGATACCCAGTTCGTCAAGATAACCAACTTTATCTCTTACTCCTGCTAGATTTCCCGCAAACAAATCTGGATAGCAGACGTAGCCCACCATGTTCGCTCTCTCAAACCAGTCGGGAGTGAACTGTCGTTCTAGGTCTAGTAATCGCAAGGGTTCGGGTCTGGACGCATACGCCTCGACTATCTGGTCAAACAACGCCTCAGTCTGCTCGCGAGCATCAGGACGATTGCCATAAAGTTCTCTTAAGGGATACAAAATATCCTCAAAGTATCGCTCAAAACGGAGCCAAAAGATATCAGCATCTCTGGGGTTACAGCAATCTTTCAATTTATGGGACTGACGCTCCTTAAATTTTTGGAAGATGGAGCGGGATTCCCTAGACATCTGTAGAATATTATGCATGGTAAAGATAAATTGAAGTAATTTCAGAGTAGCTGTTGACATGAGCGATCGCTCAAGGCATTTGGTTTCTGGTATTTCCTAAGGTTGTAAACTTAGATAGACATGGGCGAATCTATGTATGCCCTTGGTTGTTCTATTTCATAGGTAATACCATATTCATTCAGTTTTTGAGCAATTTTGTTACTGGCAATATCCAGTAGTTGGCGACGTAATTCCATCGACACTTCATTCCCAGAACCAAGAATAAATAAACTAACTTGCCCTCTCATAGATGGAGATCGTTCGCCGTTACCATTAGTATTGCTAAAGTTAACCGCAGTACTGCGAGGATCGATACCCCAGATATCTTTACTGCCAGCAACAATGACCTGACGAATTAAAGATTGTTCTTCAACGCTAATCCCCTGGGGGAATTTTACATCTACAATTGCCATAATTTTACCAGCATTGGTAAAGTTTTCCACCTTTTCTTTGGCTAGAGAATTATTGGGAACACTGACGAGAGTTCCTTTCCCAGAAGTACGAATTTTTGTCAGACGCAAGCCAATGGACTCCACACGGCCAAAAGTACCATCTGGGAGTTTAATATAATCATCGAGGGCAAAGGGACTGTCAAAAAACTAGAAACCCCAGAAAGGCTAAACTTCCAAGCAATATTAGTAAACCAAAAATCTGCACCCAAGGATTAATGCTAACAGTTAGTAATATTGGCAAAGAATTAATATTAGTCATTTATGAAAATTTCAAGTCTAAATTATAAACTTATTACGCTCTATAGGGCGGGGTTTTAAACCCATGATCTCAAGGATAAATTTTGTTCTCTAAAATGGGAATCTTGTTCAAATGTCACTGCGATATCCCTTTCAAGCATTATAGTGATGATTGGATGAAGGGGTGAAGGTAATACTTTTTTCATACTATGGACGACTTACAAAACCGAGTAGCAATAATTACAGGAGCTTCTTCTGGCATTGGTGCTGCCTTAGCGCAGGAACTTGCCCAGCAAGGTGTCAAGCTTGTTTTGCTTGCCAGACGAGCTGATAAATTAGCCACTGTAGCAGCAGAAATCGATCCTAGCGGTCAAGGAGTTCTGGCTGTTCCTGGGGATGTAACTAAAGATGGAGATTTGGAAAAAGCAGTAGATCTGGCTCGTAGTAAATTCGGTAGGATCGACATAGCGATCGCCAATGCTGGTTTTGGAGTGAAGGGAAATTTGTCAGACCTTACTGTTAATGACTATCGAGATCAATGGGAAACTAATGTCTTTGGTGTTCTCCGCACAATTTACGCAACTTTAGATGAGCTTAAGCAAACTAAGGGAAGATTAGTTATTATTGGCAGCGTTAATGGCTATGTTACTTTGCCTGGAGTTTCAGCTTATGTAATGAGCAAATTTGCCCTCAGAGCCTTATGCGAGTCTTTATCATTAGAACTTGCAGCTTATGGCATATCTGTTATACACGTTTGTCCTGGATTTGTAGCAACAGAATCCCGCTTGGCAAAGCTACAAAATCCAGAAAACCCAAACAAAGAGCCAATCCCTAACTGGATGCTCATGTCTACTACAGAAACTGCACAACAAATTGTTAAAGCGATCGCCAGAAGAAAAACAGAAATTGTTCTAACAGGTTACGGTAAATTAGCTGTTTGGCTCAAACGTCATTTCCCTGGATTCCTTTCTTGGTTATTCTCTGTTTTGAAACTCTAGCAGTAAAGTAACCGTTCACTCCCCCCCCCTTAAAAGCGAGCGCTAAAACTGCTCACTCCAGATAGAAAGAGAGTGAGTAAAACGAGTATAGGATGACAATTGAGATTTAAGTAGCTACTCCACTCGGAAGTAG
>JBFRWK010000061.1:0-4867 GCA_051439545.1 Xenococcaceae cyanobacterium
AAAAGCGGGGCAATTTGTCCGCGAAGGGGGCTTCAATAAACCTTGGTCAATGTACCTTAATCAAAAACTTGATGTAAAAGCCCCCTTCCGCGACTGTCCTACTTTGTCATATTTTTTTGTAACCCCTGGCTTATGCTCTAATCTTATTGAGAAGCGATGGTTATCCCTGTATCTTCTATGCAGACTACTACGGCGCACATTATAAAGACACTGGGAAAGACGGACAAGAGTATGAAATTTGGATGGACTCTCATCAATGGCTAATTGATAAATTCCTCCAAGCCCGTCAAGAATATGCTTTTGGCGAGCAATATGATTATTTCGATCGTGCTAATTGTCTTGGTTGGACGAGATTGGGTGATGAAGAACATCCAGGGGGAATGGCAGTTGTTTTGAGTAACGGGGGAGACGGTACTAAATGGATGGAAGTAGGTCAACCTAACCAGACTTATATCGATCTTACCGAACATATCGATGAACCTATTACCACTAATGACGAAGGTTGGGCAGAATTTCTTTGTCTGGCAGGTTCGGTTTCAGTTTGGATTCCCAAATCATCTAGTTAGATAGTTTTTTAATTAATTTGTAACTAATAAAAACAAAAGGCGTTATCGTTTTGCTAACGCCTTGTTCGATCGATAAAACAATTTATCTATTTGTTCGATCTTAGTTGTTCGACAATCCCTATCTAATTAGATAGATATCAAAATCTACTTTTAGATAGAAGAATCAATTTTTTAAAATTGCTATTGTAATTATTACAAGTACAAACAATAAATAATCAAAAACTTATAGGAGCAAGATATGGGTATTTTAGCTTGGTTAGTATTAGGATTAATTGCAGGAGCATTAGCAAAATTAATCTATCCAGGTCATCAAGGCGGTGGTATTTTCGCCACTATTGGCTTAGGTATTTTGGGTGCTTTAGTTGGTGGATTTATCGGTCAAAAACTTTTAGGAAGTTCGGCAGCAGCAGCAGCCTCAGCAGGGGCTTTAACTATTCCTAGCATTATCTTTGCGGTATTAGGTGCAATGTTATTAATCTTTATTTGGGGTCTTCTCACTCGCAGTGCTGCATAGCATTTCAGGTCATAGCGATAAGTTTTCTTCATCTTCCTTCTTATGATTATTGTAGAGGTGCTTTAAATGACACCTCTATTTTTTTTTTAGAAATATTAAATATTTAGAAATCCTTTCTTTTTCTTTTTTTTCTTAGTCTTAGATTTAGTTTTTTGTACTTGAGCTACTGCGGTTTCAAATAAATTATTAAGATGAATAGGTACACTGGCGATCGCTGGTAATTGAGGAGTGGATAGTTTATCGTGTTCGAGTAAGAGTTTGTCTAAGTCTGTCTCTAAGTTAAAATCATTTTTATTACAATATTCTTGTAAGAGTCTTTCTAATGTTTGAGGATATTTTTGTTTGAGTTGTTGCCAAACATAATAATTAGCTTCAGGCTTTTCTAAATATTTACGAACAATGAGTAAAGCACCATCAGGATTTTTGTCTAGAAGAGTTTCTGAATTATCCCCAGCTAATAGATCGGTAAATTTTTCATGATTGGGCAGAAACATTTGTCCCCATCGCGGATGAGAAAATACAGTCACTGCTTCAGATTGTTTAATCTCTGGAGGTAAATCTACTTTAGGCGTTACCATAGTTTGTAGATTTTTGCTTTTAATCATCTTGGCTACAGTTTCGGTGTCTGCACCTAATTCAGTGGCAGTTTCCGTAAATTCTGCTTCACTTGTACCCGATTCTGCAAGCATTTCTGATAAAGATTTGGAATCATCGATACCTGCATCAGCCAATCTTTTTTTGCTCATAATCTGCTGTAACTCGCCAATTTTTTGATTTAATTGATAACCTGGCAAGGTAATACGATCGCTGCCAAAATAATCGACAAATTCTTGATGATATATGGCTACAGATTTCCAAGATTGTTCTAATAATTCGGGAGCATCTGCATAAAGAGAATCGGGATAGTTATCTCTAAATTCGCCGATAGCTACAGCTAATTTAGGTTCATTTAATCTTCCTTTGATAATGCGCTCGCTAAAAAAGAACCATTCCGAATTATTAATAGGCGCAATAATAGTTAAGATGATTTCTCCTGGTTTCCATCTATTTATTTCTTTTTCTGGTATATTGGGATGAGGATAAACCTTATATGTTTTAGCAGTGAGCCAGTTCATCAACTCATAAGAATCATCTTGAACTTCCTTAATTTCAAACAAACCAATAAAGTTATTTTTCCAGAGTTTAATTAACTCTATATCTTTTGAATCTAAATCTTTAGCTTGCTGTAAAAATATATCTATGGGAGAATTATCTTTTATTCGTCCTTCAGTGAGGAATAAATCGATAGTTAAATTCTGCTGCTCGATCCCATAACTATTTTTTTTACTTTTTTCCGCAGCATAAGTTTCCAGAGCGATCGCTATTTCGCCTTCCGCATCATAAACAAAATCTACTAACTTTTGTTTTAGGTCAATGGCTCTTTTTATAATCTTTTGCATATACAACTTTAAAGATAAGAAACAATTATATTAGCTTGAGGAGTTAGTTTTTTTATCTGATAAAAGATAGATTTCGCCCCAAAATGTTATCAATTTGTAACGCTAGCAAAGGATAACTTGTCCTAGAATTAGGATAGTGTTTAGTCTTCATTGCCACTAAAATTATTTTCTCTTCGGTTAAGTGCTAGAGCAGAGAATCTTTGAACACCGAACACTCTTAGCGATCCAATTGATATTTAGTGTAGATTTTCCACTAAATAATTGCGTCTTTTTTCCGTTAAACAGTTAAGGTGAAAAATGAGCGTAAAATTACATCGTCAAAAAATTCAAGCGCAAGATTCTAATGTACCGATAATTTTAGTCGTAGAAGATGAACCAGATAATTTATTATTTATATCTCACACTTTGATTTTATTCGGGCATAATTTTGTGACGGCAACCAGTGGTCAAGCTGCTATCGATATATTATCTAAATATTATATAGACTTAATTCTTATCGATTTAGTATTACCTGATATTAATGGCTTTGAGTTAGTTAATTGGATCGAGCAAAATAAATCGACTCAAAATATTCCTATTATTGCGATCTCTGCTTTAGTGAGAGAGGAAGATAGAGAAAGAGCAATGAAAGCTGGTTGTGATGATTATTTAATTAAACCTTATTTGATTGATGATTTAGATCGGAAAATTCGCCGTTATTTATCCAAAAATTTTTTTTCTACAAACATATTTCAAAAAAATAAGGGCTTAGCTATGCCAAACCCTGCCTAAAAAAATAGGCTCTACCGAACCTGCGATGTAAAACTATTAGAAACTAGCCATCAAAAGTCTTGCTGTGCAAGACTTTGAGTTCTTGACAGTTTGATTTTGTATATTTTTTCCTAAATCCGTTTACAGGTAAGACCTTTAGCCAAATTCAACACTGTAAGTTCGGTAGAGCCAAAAAATATTTTATTTATAGATTAATTAATTTAGTAGAAAGCTAGTCGATCGCTTTTTTGATGTTATCTTTAACATTTTCTACACTATGCTCGACTTGAGCTTCAGCCTGTTTTTCTTTACCTTCGGCTTTATCTTGAGGATTACCAGTTACCTCACCTACTGCTTCTTGGATTTTTCCTTCAATATTTTTAGCAGTAGCTTTAACTCTATCTTCAATACTCATTTTTTTGTTAATCCTTGTAATATTATTTTTATTGTCAGATAAAATCTTATTAGATAAGCCGATATTTTTCATCTATCAAAAGATTGATATTTACTCTCAGTTCCCTAAAATAGATTAATTTTCATTCCTTAAGACTCTTGACTTTTAAGGGTAATTTCGGGGTATCTCGCTGTCATTATTACCTTTTCTTAACAAAGACAATTTCGCTTCCTCCTCTTGATAGATGTTTTGAAATTAATAGTCTAAATATACTTGCAAATATAAACCAAATATTATTTTTTATCGATTATTATTTTGGGTGTTTTACTATGGCAAGTTTAATAGAATTTACATTATTTGCTCCTTATAATAAAGAAGCTGCCGTTATTGGTTCTTTTTCTGATTGGCAACCTGTAGAAATGGAAAAAGGCGATGATGGTTATTTTAGAACCAAAATCGAACTCGAAGATGGAGAATATGAGTATAAATTTCGGGTTCGTTCTTTAAGTTGGTTTTTAGAACCAGATGAATGGGTAGAAATAGTCGATCCTTATGCTGTAAATATTGCCCCAGAAAGCCAAAACGGAACGGTAACTATCAAAGATGGCGAAAAAATAGTAGACACCTATGTATGGCAACATGATGGTAAACCATTACCTCCAGACCATGAATTAATTATTTACGAATTGCATATTGGGGATTTTTCTGGTGGCGAAGACGATCCTCAAGCAAGGGGTAAATATCAGCACATGATTGAAAAATTAGATTACTTACTGGATTTAGGCATAAATGCGATCGAACTGATGCCAGTCAAAGAAAACCCTGGTACTTATAGTTGGGGTTATAGTCCACAACATTTTTTTGCTGCCGAATCTAATTATGGTACTTCCTACGAACTCAAACATCTAATTGATGAATGCCATGGCAAAGGTATTCGGGTGATTATGGATGGTATTTACAATCACTCTAATACTGATTGTCCTCTAACCCAAATCGATCACGACTATTGGTTTCATCATTCTCCTACCGATCCCGATAACAGTTGGGGACCCGAATTTAATTACGAACATTACGACGAAGTGCGATCCGTTTAGTACAAAAGTATTAAAAAAACGTGGTACTAGCTAGGTAGATAAAGTAAGTTAAGAATTCTATTGAATCCTAACTAATTAATTGAACCTTGACAACTGAATTACTCTGTGTA
>JBFRWK010000062.1:0-22189 GCA_051439545.1 Xenococcaceae cyanobacterium
GGATATTCTTGAGTTAATTTGAGCAATCGCTGATACATTTCCCTATTTTCAATTTCTCCTTGAACACCTTTTTGACAGGCTTCTAAAACAGAGTTAGGGGCTTCAACCTTATTTAGCCAGTCATCTACGGGAATGGGAAAATCATACTTACGAAATAAGGAAATCAAAGCCTGAATGTGTCTTTCTTCAGATTTAATGATGTTGATAAACGGTCTAATTGCTCCAAATTTACCAATGACTAGACTATAAGTAGCACGGGCTTTGTATTCATCTTGCAGGGCTTCGACAAGAGCTTTTTCTAAATTTTCTAACATAAGTTTTTCTCCAAAGCTACTTTTGGACAAAGGAGATTAACCATTTTATCCTTTAGCGAGCTGTATGAGTAGACCATCACGAGGACTTAATGGATACTTTTGTCCCTCTATTTAAGATTTTTCTGAGCCTTTTCTTAACTACCTTAATCATACCAAATCACGATATAAAAAGGTAGAGAAAGGTTCTTCAAATCTTCTCTTTGGAAAGAAAATGAGTATCAATTAGAGTATTTATTTTTTCTTCATTAAAACACTTATAACGATTTTTACCCGGTAAAACAACCAAATTGGGGGCAGATTTACAACGTCCCATACAGCCAGTTTTTTTGACAGTGATACTATCGTCTAAACCTTGTTCTTGTAATTCCTCTGTTATTTTTTCGTAAATTGCTTTTCCGCCTCGTTTCCAACAAGAAGATTTTTTACAGAGTAAAATTTTACCTTTTGGTTCTGAAGTCGTACTGTTTTCTAAAGCCGTATTATTTTCTAAAATTGTGCTGTTTTCTGAAGTCGTACTCTTGAAAAATTCCAAGTCAAAAGGTGGAGTACTAGGAGTTGTTGAAAGCACCTTTATGTCCTCTAGTTTAAGCTTGATTTTGGCTTTTTTAGGGCAAATATCTACCTTCCCTTTGACTTCCAACTTAACATTAGGATAAAGCTGACAATTTAATCTTTTATGCAATTTATGAGGAATCTTAAAGTAAAAATTCCCTTTTGGGGTTTTTAACTCGAAACTTTTAACCTTCCCCTTTTTTTTTCAAACAAATTTACTAACTATGCCGACTAAGTGGAATTCTGGAGTAGGAACTGAGCATTTAATCATAATTTTTAGCAATTAGTAAACAATTACATGGTCGATATGGCTAATAAAATCTAGGGCTAATTGAGATTCAGCTAAACCTCAAACTTCAGAAGAATAAATGATTTAGAAAGAGGGAGTCGGTTACTACCATCTCATTCTGCCACCCCCCATACACGGCATTCCTCTTGCAACATAATCGCTAATCTCACGGCTATGTTCGCGAAGAACAGCTACTAGGTCTGGATCGTCGGAGGTTTTTGTAACGGCAATTCCTTTAGAGGTGTTTTTATTTTGTCTTTGATAGCGATCTGCGTTGCGAAACATAATTGGTAAAGTGCGACTCGTTATCGCAAACCATCGCCCTTCATCAACTCTTTGGTGCATACTTTTAACATGGGCTTGAATTAGAGCAGCAATTTGCGGATTGTCTGATTCTGTCAGAGTACGAACTCCACCTGGAATTTCCTCAACGTTACGACGAATTCGATCGTGATTGGCAAATAACTGATGAACGATTTGCATATCTTCTCTGTTACTGCCCATCATACCTTCATTCATCATGCCCCTACCCATCATCATGCCCCTACCCATCATGCTGTCTCCGCACATAGCGACTTGCTTTTCTTGAGAAATGGCTGGTTTGGGTAAAATTGAAATCAATCCTATAGTTAAGCAAAACAAAACTATTCCCAAATAAAGTTGGCGTTTCATATTAATATTTTTTGAATTAATTTATGCTCGAAGCCAATCCCAGGCTTCAGTTAACTTTTAAAACCCTTGTAGCATTGAAAATTGCTAGTAGTGCTACCCCTACATCGGCAAACACTGCTTCCCAGAGAGTTGCTATACCTATTGCACCTAGTAAGACAAATAGAGCTTTAACTGCCATTGCCAGAATAATGTTTTGCCAGACAATCGAGTGAGTTTTACGAGCTATGCCTATTGCCTCTGCTACTTTAGAAACCGCATCGTCCATTAACACCACATCAGCAGTTTCTATGGCTGCATCCGAACCTAAAGCTCCCATTGCCATTCCTACATCCGCTCTGGCTATTACGGGTGCGTCATTAATTCCGTCTCCGACAAATGCCACTTTACTTTTTTTATTCGATTTATGAAGATACTCTTCGCTCGCTTCTACTTTATCCTCTGGGAGTAACTCCGCTTTGTAGGTATCCAAACCGAGTTTATCGGCAACGTTTTGCGCTACGACTCGATTATCTCCCGTTAACATTACAGTTTCAGTGACTCCTGCTTTTTGCAATCGAGCGATCGCCCTAGCTGCATCTTCTTTGATTCTGTCAGAAATTAAAATATAACCTGCATATTTACTATCTATTGCTAAATGAACCACCGTACCTAATACATTACAAGTATCGTGTTCTATCTGTTCTCGATGCAGGAGGCGATCGTTTCCTGCTAAAACTGACCTTCCTCTAACTGTAGCTTTGATACCGTGTCCTGGTATTTCTTGATAGTCGGTGACATCAGAATCGGAAATTTCATTATCGTAAGCTTCGACAATCGATCGCGCTACGGGATGATTGGATTGAGATTCAGCGATCGCAGCAAGGGTTAGTAATTCCTGTTCGCTATAGCCGTTATAAGGTGTTACTTGAGTTACTTGAAATACTCCTTCGGTTAACGTTCCTGTTTTGTCAAAAATCACCGTTTTGACATTGGTTAAAGCATCGAGGAAAGTCGAACCCTTAACTAAAATTCCTCTTTTAGCTGCACTCCCAACGCCACCGAAATAACCCAAGGGAATCCCGATCACTAATCCGCAGGGACAAGAAATAACCAATAAAACTAACGCTCGATACACCCACTGTTCGCTAGTTGCACCAGGAATAAATAAGGGTGGTAAGATGGCAACTGCTAGAGAAAGAAACACAACAACAGGAGTATAGTAACGAGCAAAACGAGTAATAAATTTTTCTGTAGGAGCTTTTTTACTGGTGGCGTTTTCTACTAAATCCAAAATTTTAGCGATGGAAGATTCCGCAAATAGTTTGCTGACTCGAACCGTTAAGCTACCCGTTTGGTTAATCGCACCTGCTAAAATTTTTTCTCCTTCTCTGACAGTTCGGGGTACGGATTCCCCCGTAAGTGCTGAAGTGTCCAATTGAGAACTCCCCGATAGGATCTCTCCATCTAAAGGAACTTTCTCCCCTGGTTTGACAACGATGGTATTCCCAACTGCTACTTTTTCTGGTGCTACCTCTCTAATTATCCCATCAATCACTAAATTTGCTTGATCTGGACGTACTTCTAGTAATGACTTAATCGAACGACGCGATCGCCCGACGGCAAACCCCTGAAACAATTCTCCGCTCTGGAAAAACAGCATTACCGCCACACCTTCGGGCAATTCGTGAATCGCGATCGCTCCTAAAGTAGCAATGGTCATTAAGAAGTTTTCATCAAAGATTTGTCCCCGCAGAATATTCCGTCCCGCACTAGTTAAAACAGTCCAACCACTTATCAGGTAAGCGGGAATCAAAACTGCATACTCGGCGATTGCCCCAGGTGTATCGTGCAAAGGCTGGTTAAAAATTAATCCGACCAGAAATAAAATTAGAGAAATACCAAAGGGTATGATTCCTCGACGTAAATCGAATTCACCAGGTTCGTGGCTGTGGTCATGACCTTGATGGTTATGATTTTCATGGGTCGCACAGCAACCAGCAGAATGTTTACCTGACATTATCCCGACAATTTATAAATTATTTAAGTTGAATAATTGAATAGTTGTTCAGATAATATCCAAAAAAAAGTAATTAAGCAACGAGTAAAAGAAAGAATTAATTTGACCAGTTGTCTTTTGACCCAAGTTGTTCTGGTCTTTTAAACTATCTCGAGCCAAAAATTATCAGTTCCTAGCTTTTCCTTAATAAAGTATTGTTGTTTGTATACAGTACAACCATTTAGTAATATAGTTAGTAGGATAATTAAAATTCCAAGTTAGCTATAGTCTAACTTATGTACTAAATTGTCAAATAAAGCTTATGTCCAGTAAAGCGATCGCGAAACCTAAAACCCAACCAGCCAATCCTGCCAATAACTGTGGGATTGCCAAACTATCACCCGCTGCCCTGGGTTTGATGGCTAATTTTTTCAAAGTTTTGTCTGAAGTTAGTCGGCTGCAAATAGTATGTAGTTTAAAAACTGGAGCGAAAAATGTCAGTGAGATTGTCGAAGCAACGGGTTTGGGACAAGCTAATGTTTCCAAACATTTGAATATGCTTACCAAAGCTGGTATTGTCGCCCGCGAACAAAAGGGCATTTGTGTCTATTATCAAATTGCCAATCCCTTCTTATTTGAATTATGCGATTTAGTATGTGATGCCCTCTCTGCTCAATTTCAGCAACAAAACCAACAGTTAGAAATGCTGAAAACTCTGCATCAAGGGAGTTAATTATTTTTAATTATCTTTTGTTCGATAAAGGAGCGAAGCTCCTAGCTCTTAGCTCTTAGCTGTTAGCTTCAATCAAATAAAGTCTTAAACTCTAGGGCGATTGTAGACAGATTGAGGAAGCCAGCGGAGGAAACCTCCGCAATGGCAAGTCTCAATCGTGCTACGGCGGTGGAGTCTTGTACGAGGGTTACGCTTTTTGCTTACCCGCTTAGAGCTAAAAGCTAAAAGCTTAAAGCTTTCGATCGGAAGATACACAATTGACAATACTTGACTGTAAACTAATGGCTAATCGATCGAAACATCTTAATATTTTAGATCTTAATAATTTACCCTTAGCAAGTACTACTATTATCTCCAGTTGTCAGAATAGAAGCTTTTCCATCATTCTTTTGTAATAGCTGATTGATTGGCTTAAAGATATCTGCTTCAAAGGATTTTCCTTTCAGCATTCGCTGCCAATAGATCCAGGGTAATGCATAGGCTTTGGCAAGAAACATCAAGTAGCGTTCTTTTGTAGGATCGAGGGGAAAAGACGGAGCAGGATTTCCTTCGTAATCAAATTCTGCCATAATTGCCGAGTGATAACCTGTAATCAACGGACAACAAGTATAACCATCGTATTTACCTTTAAGTTGTTGACCATTCATTTGGGAAAGCAAGTTCTGCACTACTACAGGAGTTTGTTTGCGGGCAGCAGCAGCAGTTTTAGAGATTGGTAATGATGAGGCATCCCCCAAACTGAATACATTGGGATAACGATTGTGTTGTAGGGTATATTTGTGGACATCAACCCAACCCTTATCATTAGCTAATCGGCTTTGTTTGATAAAATCGGGTGCGCTCATCGGTGGAGTTACATGAATCATATCGTAATGAATGCTGACTTCTTTTACCCCACGATCGGTAGTCACATCAAAAATAGCTTCTCTGGTATCTGCTTTAATTTCTTTGAGGTTATGACCAAATCTGGTGATAATTCCACGCCTTTCAACTACTTTTTCTAAAGTTGCATTGTAGGCAGGAACACTAAACATTGTTTCCCCCGCAGAACAAAACATGACCTTAGTGTTCACACCCACTCCGCTTTTACTTTTAAAGTAGTCATCTGCCATATACATTACTTTTTGAGGTGCGCCACCACACTTAATTGGGGTATTGGGATAGGTAAAAATCGCCGTACCGCCCTGAAAATTTTTAATAGTTTCCCAAGTATAAGGTGCGTAGTCTTTGGAGTAGTTACTTGTTACTCCATCTTTACCCAATGCCTCTTTTAATCCTTTAACTAAGTGCCAGTCGATTTGGATACCAGGACACACCACAAGATAATCATATGTTATCTCTTGCCCTTGAGCTAGGATTATAGTATTTCGATCGGGATCGAAATTAGTAACGTAATCTTTAATCCATTTTGCTCCTTGAGGAATAACATCTTTTTCCTGTCGCCTAAATTTGTCTATGGGTGCAATACCACCGCCTACTAATGTCCACCCTGGTTGATAGTAGTGTTTTTCACTGGGTTCGACGATCGCAATATCGAGCTTAGAATTCTGTTTTAGTAGTTGGGCTGCGGTCGTAATTCCTGCTGCTCCTCCACCTATGATAATAATTTGATAGTGTTCGCCCGATGAAATACTATTTTTGCTAGTTGAAGGCGATCGCAGTGGAGATATTGACACAATAATTTCCTCGTTAACAATTTTTTAAATCGAATATGAAAGCCAAATAAGTCTTATTTATATTTTGTATCATAAAACTATTTGGTTATATAATTTGATTTTAAAAATAATGTTAAGTTTGCATTGACAAACTTGACTCTAATCTGACAGATAAATTACTATTACTATATAGTAATATAATAATTAAATTTAGCTAGTACACAATAGTTTTATTTTTTTAATTTAAAGGAGGGGCAAATTCGATGTTATTTCGTCAACTATTCGATCGAGACACTTGGACTTATACCTATTTAATTGCAGATATCAACACTAAAGAAGCCATTTTAGTGGATTCTGTCCTAGAACAAGTAGAGCGGGATTTTAAATTACTCAAAGAGTTGCGACTAAAGTTGAAATACTGTTTGGAAACCCACATTCATGCCGATCACATAACTGGTACTGGTAAATTACGAGAAATGACTGGCTGCACGGGTATTGTGCCAGAAAATGCTCAAGCTGCCTGTGCCGATCGATATATCAAAGATGGTGAAATTCTAAAGGTAGGCGATATTGAAATTAAAGCCATTGAAACTAACGGTCATACTGACAGTCATATGGCATATCTGGTAAATAACACCCATATTTTAACTGGGGATGCCTTATTTATTCGTGGTTGTGGACGTACCGACTTTCAAAGCGGAGATGCGGGAACATTATACGATCGCGTTACCCAAAAGCTATTTACTTTACCCGATGAAACTTTAGTGTATCCAGGACACGACTATAAAGGGCAAACGGTTTCTACTATAGGGGAAGAAAAACATTTTAATCCTCGCTTTGTCGGCAAAAATCGCGATAGTTTTATCACTTTTATGGATAATCTTAACTTGCCCAATCCCAAAAAGATGATGGAAGCTGTTCCTGCTAACGAGCGTTGTGGCAAGGTGGCTTCGCTAGTTTAACCCGAATTTACCAGATTGAAATGTCGAAGAGTTTACACGAGAATGACTTTAATAATTGGCTACATATTAGCAGGGTGTATCGGTCTGAGTCTGGGTTTAATTGGCGGTGGCGGTTCGATTTTAGCCGTACCAGTTCTGATTTATATTATGGGAATAACGCCCAAAGCTGCGATCGCCATGAGCTTAATTATTGTTGGTATTGTTAGTTTAATTGGTGCGATTCCTCACTGGCTGCAAGGGAATGTTAACTTAAAAACTGCTGTCATTTTTGCTCCTACTGCTATGGTTGGAGCTTATCTGGGTGCGCGTCTAGCATCTCTGCCTTTTATTACGGAGACTTTTCAACTGATTTGTTTCGGTATAGTCATGGTAATCGCTAGCTTGTTAATGATTCGTAAAAATGGTAAATCATCTAAGAATCGAGAAATTGTTTCTAACAAGAAATTTGATTCATCATCTCCCCATCAAAGTAATTGGATGGCAATTCCCCTAGAAGGTTTGGGAGTTGGTATTCTCACAGGTTTTGTGGGTGTAGGCGGTGGTTTTGCCATTATTCCCGCCCTGGTACTTTTGGGCGGTATTCCCATGAAAGAGGCGATCGGTACTTCCTTACTAATTATTGCTTTTAAATCTGCCACTGGATTTCTCGGCTATCTTTCCCAGGTAGAGCTAGATTGGAATTTGGTAATTTTTTTTACGATCGCAGCTAGTTTTGGAACTCTCGCAGGCGCATACTTTACTCGTTTTATCGATGCTAAAAATCTTCAGAAAGGCTTTGGTTATTTTGTGTTAGCCGTTGCTATGTTTATCTTGATTAAACGATAATTACTAGTGGAAGTACCGTGGCTCTCAACTAAAGAATAAACGGCGTTAGCGAGCTAAAATATGACGTACCAATGTTATCGTTCGTAGCTATCAGCTATTAGCTTTTAATTTTTAAAATAATTAGCAGTTCGCGACATCATAAATCTCGAACTGCTAATTTCATATAGTATTTTAAGCCTTTTTACCAATTATTTTTCTACAGTTTTTTTGGGTTCGGGTGTATTTGTGGCAATAGAACTATTAACTTTATCTCGGTCTAGATCGGATTGCTTTCGCTCTTGAAGTTGCTGAACTCTTTCAGAGATAATTAAACTACCCACGATAATCAAGAGAGCCAAAATAAACTCGATTTTGGCAGTCTTTTTAGTAAGAAATCCCTGGTCTGAATTCTCTGCATCATAACTGCTTTCTGCTGCATCGGCTGCTGCTATTATCGTACCAGCAAAAACAAGGTTTTTATTTTCCGCTGCATTCGAGCGATCGATGGCAGTAACAGTTGCTGAATTTGAGAGGGTTTTTGATTCGCCATTTAAGTAAACCCTTCCCTGCCTTGCCAAGACGAAGTTAAGCGAGACTTCGTCAGTTATTACTTGAGCATGGGTAGATAATGTAGCCGATGTTAATAAGATAAGGGATAATAACGTCTGATTTAAAAAAGACCTATTAAACTTCATATTGAATTCCTAGAGAATATTACTATATCTAAAACTACAATCCTAGCAGTAATAACTACAAAAGTTAATAAAGCAGTAGTAAACTCTGCTTAATTTTGTTTTAAATTAATCAGAAAAGATTACTGACTATACCTACCAAAATTTTAACAACTGAGAGCCAAATGGCTCTATTCCGTAGCGATCGATCCCAAAAACAGAATCCCTGCGATCGATTGGCAGGGATTGTCAAAAGTAGGTTAACTTATTCTTTCTCGCTCGACTTAAGAATTTGATAGATAACTGCCATACTTTCTTCATACAGCATTTCTCTGCCGTAACTTTGCAATTGTTGACCTAGTAAATCTTCCGTTTTTTGATCGACCATTGGCGTTACCTGCTCGATATAACAAGATTGCGCTCCGCCTCCCGATTCCATCCGCATACAACCAGTAGTACTAGAACATAAAACAGTACAACAATCAGCATCTAAATTAGTAGAACTGAGACGTAAACTAATTAAATCTCCAGGAATATCGCCCCAGTCAGCCGTAGGAATTCCTGCTAATTCGGCTTCAATATCCCGTTGCTTGTCATCGGTAAATTTAACGCGACGAATATCATAATCCCCTCCTTCTAGTTTATAGCTTACAGGAGTCCAACCAAGGCGACTAGCCATCCAACCCAAAAACATTAAAGCTTGAGACTGATTTCCTTTTTCGTAATCAATAGTAACTTTGTCTACTTCATAAATGTCAGCACGTCTTTCTGGAGGATCGAAAGCTGCTGCAGTTAGTTCTTGCCATGGTGCTAACCTACGCCAGTTGAGGTCTGCTATGGATAATGTCTCTTGAATTAGTTTGCTTACAGAAACAAGATCTTCTTCTGGATGGAGAAAACTACTAGAGTCGAAGATAACACTGTCACTAATTTCTGATAAACGTTGGAATAAAAGATAATCTGGAGCAGGAGTAGCTTTCCACCAGACAAATTTAGGTAGATCGCTAATCATTAATTCAGCAATAATGCCACCAATTCTTTCTAAGGCCTCTGCCGTGCCAATGAGAGTAATATATTCACAGCAGACTAAAGTGTTTTTATTTTTTTTATCGAGGGGACAGTAAGCAGAAACTTGAACCTTTACTCCTCGATCTTCTCCGAGGATGGGACATAAAGTAACGATCCGACAAGGATTAGAAGACGCGATCGCATCGGCAAGTCCACCACTATTTAAATCGGGAGTATAATTAATTGCTGCCGTTTTGTTTTCAGTGGTTAACTTATCTTCTGCTTTAGCCTTAACAAACTCATCATGTAATTTACTCAATAGTTCTGGACTCGATTTACCAGTAACTTCCATGCCATAGGTTTTTTGGGCTGCCTCGATCGCTGATTCCGTGCGAGGGCCAGCAATTCCGTCTACTGGGCCTGTATAAAAACCCAAAGAGGCTAGTAATTGTTGGGTACGATCGGTTTCATAAACTACTAAACTAAAGGTTGTTGCTCTAGTTGCAGCAGCACCTTCTTCATCAGAGCCGTAACTTTGCCAAATTTTAGCTAGTTCTGCTTCTATCTCTTCAATAGAAACATCTTTTGGTGCTTGTAAAGAAACGATTGGAGCGGATTTTGCAGTTAACATTTATCTCTCTTTGCCCTTGATTAGTTCGATCTATCGCTATTAACTTAAATAAGAGTAGGACGGTACATCGCTACCCTATGTATTCTTGATAACAATTTATAATCTACGCCAGCGACGACCATCGCGTTCGATCATAAATTCTGCTTCTGTTGGTTGCCATGTTCCTGCTTCGTACTGAGGCATTAAGCTAGGATCGCTTGGAGATTCCCAGGCGTTTAAAACTGGCGTAACTACCCGCCAGGCTTCTTCTACTTCATCAGCACGAGTAAATAGGGTTTGATCTCCCAACATACAATCTAGTAAAAGTCGGTGATAAGCATCAGCCGTTGCCATACCAAAAGAAGAACCATAACTAAAGTCCATATTCACGGTACGAGTCCGTAAATCTGGCCCTGGCATTTTCGCTTCAAATTTGAGAGAAATACCTTCATTAGGTTGGATACGCATAGTCAAAATGTTAGGATTTGCTTGCTGAGAAGCGGATTTAAAAATTAGCAAGGGAACTTCGCGAAAATGAATGGAAATCTCGGTTACTTTTTTAGGCATCCTCTTACCAGTCCGCAAATAGAAAGGTACGCCTTTCCAACGCCAGTTATCTACCATTAATTTTAAAGCGACAAAAGTGGGTGTGGTCGATTCTGGATTTACCCCCTCTTCTTCGCGATAGCCTTTTACTGGTTTCCCTTTCATCCAACCCGAAGAGTATTGACCGCGGATAGCAGATTTCTCTAAATTATTGAGATCGGCTATATGGGTTGCTTGCAATACTTTGGTTTTTTCGTTCCGAATACTATCGGCATCTAACGAGTTAGGTGCTTCCATGGCAGTAATAGCAAATAACTGCATCAAGTGGTTTTGCAGCATATCTCTAAGGGCGCCAGAAGTTTCGTAGTAACCTGCTCTTTCTTCTACCC
Organism: Xenococcaceae cyanobacterium; assembly: GCA_051439545.1. Taxonomy (GTDB): domain Bacteria; phylum Cyanobacteriota; class Cyanobacteriia; order Cyanobacteriales; family Xenococcaceae; genus JASJDJ01. The sequence goes on from JBFRWK010000062.1 coordinate 11,181, forward strand.
CAACGGTTTCAGCTACTGTAATTTGTACGTGATCGACAAATTGACGATTCCACAAGGGTTCAAAAATAGCATTACCAAAACGGAAGACCAAAATATTCTGAACAGTTTCTTTACCTAGATAATGATCGATGCGGTAAACTTGTTGTTCTTTACATACTTTTTGGACTACTTTATTGAGAGATTTAGCTGTACTTAGGTCTTTACCAAAAGGCTTCTCAATAACCACTCTATGTTTAATTGGGTCTTTGAGCATTTCTGCTGCACCCAAATTTTTTAGGGCTGGTTTAAAGAATTTAGGAGAAACAGAGAGATAAAAGACTCTATTGCCTCTCGTCCCCCGTCTACCGTCCAATTCGCTCAAAAAATCTTTTAATTTCTGGTAACTTTCTTCCTGGTCCATGTTCCCAGAACAGTAAAATAAACCTTCAGCAAAACTTTTCCAAAATTCTTCGTTACCAATGCCACCGCCAAATTCTTCGATGCCTTGACGCAGTTGTTCGCGGAAATAATCGTGACTCCAATCTCTTCTGGCTACACCGACAATCGTTGTTTCTGGTGCCAGTCTTCTTTCTTTTTTCAGTTGATATATTGCTGGAACTAATTTGCGTTGAGTCAAGTCTCCTGATGCACCAAAAATAACCATAATCAATGGTTCGGCAGTTCTTTCTTGCTGTAGTCCAACGCGAAGAGGATTTTCTAGTATTGCAACCATATTGTTTTTGATTAGTAGAAGTTACAGAAGTTATAGAAGTTATAGAAGTTACAGGAGAACTCCTGTCCGATCGAACCGCAGTTCGTCCTTACTCCGAACTCCAGCAACTTCTAAATCAAGCGATTAACTGGGCAAATTTTATAGTTATTATCTATACCGCAGCTAATCGCTCTACTTTTGTTTCTAGAGAAGACATCAAAGATTCAAAGGGTTTGATAAATTTATCGATCCCTTCTTCTAACAATTCATCCATGACTTCATCGAGATTGATGTTAACCTCGGGGTCTTTCAAACTGTCGATCGCGCTATAAGCTTCTTCTATACCAGTTTCAATTCGGCTAGCGGGATCGCAATGATCGGCACAAGCTTCGATGGTATTAGGTGGTAGAGTATTAACGGTATCGGGTCCGACTAATTCATCCACATACATGACATCGCTGTATTCTGGATTTTTGGTACTAGTACTAGCCCAAAGAAGACGCTGAACTTTCGCCCCTTTTGCTGCTAGGGCTTGCCATCTTTCACTCCCAAAAATTTCTTTATATTTTTGATAGGCAACTTTGGCATTGGCGATCGCAATTTTACCTTTAAGATTAGTTAATTTAGCTTTTCGATCGAGATCGTCTACGCCTTCAAGTTTGGCATCGAGCCTAGCGTCAATATTACTATCAATCCGACTGAGGAAGAAACTAGCTACAGAAGCAATGTTACTAATATCTTCTCCTGCTGCTGCTCTTTTTTCTAGACCGCGAATGTATGCCCAAGCTGTCTCGACATAACTTTCTACGGAAAATAGTAAAGTTACATTGACATTGATCCCTTCACTAATTGCTTGTTCTACAGCAGGTAAACCTTCTGGCGTACCTGGGATTTTAATCATTACATTGGGTCGAGCGAGGGTTTTAAAATATCTTTGCGCTTCAGATATAGTACTTTCAGTGTCCTTAGCAATAGTAGGAGGGACTTCGATACTGACATAGCCATCCAAACCATTAGTTTCTTCATAGACGGGCATAAATATATCGCAAGCATTGCTAATATCTGTAAATACTAGAGATTCATAAATTTCCTCTACTGATTTACCTGCTTTAATACCTGCTTCGATATCGGCATCATAGATTTTATTACCAGCGATCGCTTTTTCAAAGATAGCTGGATTTGAGGTGATCCCGTGAATACCTCGACTATCAATTAGTGCTTTGAGTTCCCCAGATTCGATAAGGTCACGGCTCAAGTTATCCATCCAGATACTCTGACCGTATTCTTGTTCTATCTTTAAAATAGGGTTGGATGCAACCATGTTTTTCTCCTGTAGATTGAGTGAACAAAATTGATAACAGTCCCTTGGTTTTTGAGTGTTATCTAAATACAGAGCTATTAGAGAGTATCCTTCAGGAAGATGTTACTGCTGTTTCTTCCGATACTCTTCTTGCCCAGTCCTGAATAAAAGATTCGACTAATTGAACATCTTCAACGCTACCAATAACTAAAGGTGAGCGAGCGTGCAGTTTATTGGGTATGATATCGAGGAGGTCTTGAAAACCCGTGCTAGCTTTGCCCTGAGCTTGTTCGATCAAAAATGCTAGGGGAGTGGACTCGTATAGTAATCTTATTTTACCTTCTGGTTGCTTAACTGTACCAGGATACAGAAAAACACCCCCTTGCATGAGAATACGATGAAAATCTCCAACTAAAGCCCCACTGTAACGAGCAGTGTAGCCTTCATGACGATGAACATAGCGGATATATTCTCGAATAGATTCCTCCCATTGCCAATAATTCCCTTCGTTGACGCTATATACTGGGCCATGGCTGGGAATTATAATATTTTCTTCAGCTAAAATAAATTCGCCGAGACTGGGATCGAGAATAAAAGAATGTACTCCTTTACCGAGAGAGTAGACTAAAATAGTACTCGGTCCATAAAGGACATATCCTGCTGCTAATTGCTTGTGGCCGTTTTGTAACAAATCTGTGGCTTCACTATCTAGATCGTCACCTTCTTGCTGACGCAGAGAAAAGATAGAACCTACATTTAAGTTAATATCGACATTAGAAGAACCATCGATGGGATCGTATAACAGGGTATAACGCCCAATCGGACAATTTTCGGGGATGTAATAGGGTTTTTCCATCTCTTCTGAAGCTAAGCGACAAACTAAACCGCTTTGCTTAAAGACAGAAATAAATACCTCATTGGCATAGACATCCATCTTTTTGACGGATTCCCCTTGAACGTTGGTTTCTCCTGTAAACCCCAAAGTCCCTGCCATTAAACCCGCACGACTCAGACGGCGGGAAATTAATTTAGCTGCCAAGGCAATACGATTCATAATCGCACTGATATCTTGAGCTTCGGCTGAAAAACTGGGAAATTGCTGGAGTACATGACGAGATAGAGTAGTACAATCTCGGTCTAGACTATGTTCGGGAATTACAGGCTGGTCTTGAATGGTCATATTTTTTTATCTCCCTGGGCGATCGATTTTTTTACCGTAAGTACGGTAACTAGTAGTTGGTTGTGCTAAATTCGCTTGCGATAGCATAGTTAGCTATTAGCAGTATTACTAGTTTGGCTCGATTGTTACCCTCTATTTATCTATCTTAGGGAAACATTTTTGCAAGAAGTTATAAGCTTAAGACGAGCTTCAGGTTATGAGGGGATTTTTGGTATCTATTGCTACTTGACGCGGAGATCGTTAACAATCGATCGCTATTTTTTACTATTAGTGACAAGTTAAGGAAATTTAGTTTTTGTCCAAAAGAGATCGACTTTGCATGAGTGAGCGTTAAAATAAGCCGAGTAAGGCGATCGCTATTATCTACTTTTTCTAGCTTAAATTATAGTAGGTAACTCATAGATAACTAATCTCAACTTGTCACTAAGATCTAATAACTTAATTATCAGACCGCTAGTCGATTTCTATTGATTGGGGTTTATTACTATTGTTAGCAGTGCTAATATCTGGATTACTAGGATCGAAACCTTGCTTAGATAACCAACTAGCTAACGGTTCTTCCTGAAAGCTTAATCGCAATATCCCAGAAAAAAAGCCACCAGTGAAAGCTAGAGGCTGTTGCCAAAGTTCTTTAAAGATAGGAGATAATTCGCTGATAAACATAATTAAGGTAAATTGGGGCTAAATCATTCAGCAGTTTGCTTCCTTACTAGTGTAAAAGACTTGTTAGCTAATATGTATTTAGGCATATTTATTATTTTTCCAACTTTTCATAGGCTGCCACAATCTTTTGGACTAAAGGATGACGCACTACATCAGCTTGAGAAAGATAGCAAAAAGCAATACCTTCAACAGATTTAAGTATTTTACTCGCGACAATTAAACCAGAATCCTGATGAGAAGGTAAATCTGTTTGGGTAATATCTCCTGTTACTACCATCTTCGAGCCAAAACCCAAACGAGTTAAGACCATCTTCAGTTGAGCGGGACTGGTATTTTGAGCTTCATCGACAATTACAAAAGCATTAGATAGAGTACGTCCCCGCATATAAGCAAGGGGAGCAACCTCAATTTTTCCTCTTTCCATAAGATCGGGAATTTTTTCGGGATCGATAAATTCGTATAAAGCATCGTAAAGGGGTCGCAAAAAAGGATTGACTTTTTGTTGCAAATCTCCTGGCAGAAAACCTAATTTTTCTCCTGCTTCTACGGCAGGACGAGTTAAAATAAGTCGATCGTAGCGATCGTTGAGTAAAGCTTGGACTGCTAATACTGCTGCTAAAAAAGTTTTACCCGTTCCTGCTGGGCCAATACCAAAAGTTATATCGTGGTTTTGAATCGATTTAACATATTGTTTTTGTTTGAAAGTTTTGGCTCTAATTGACTCTCCTTTACGAGTACGTGCTAAGACATTTGCTTGTATTTCCTGATATTCTTCCGTGCGTCCTGTATCCACCGCCTGAAAAGCTGTCATAATATCTGGTGTAGAGATTGGTTTGGCTTCCGACCATAAAGGTTCGAGCGATCGCACTACCTGCATTGTTCTTGCTACTGCTTTTTCTTTACCTAAAATCAATAAGTCTTGTCCCCGAAGAATAATTTTTACTCCAGTATGGCGAGACAATAAGTTGAGGTTATCTTCGTTTGTACCACTTAAAGCGATCGCGCTCTCCATACTGGGTAATTCAATTCTTTGAGACGTTTCAGTCATTATGAATATTAATTAATTAAAAAAATACTAACTTCTAGAGTAAAGAATATCTGAGAGTGAAAGCAACTTTTGAGGCTAATAGTACTTATTTGGCGTTGTCGAGGGCAACTATGAAGCACAAATGTTATCGGTTGTAGCTATCAGCAGATCGAGTAATTATGCAATAATCGACTTTTTTTCTAGTTCTCTCTTTTGATAGAGACAAAAATCTTCAAAATCCTGCAATCTGATAGAAAAGCCAAAAAAACTACAAATTAAATTAGTTCATAGTTTGAAAAAAAAACATCGATCGCTGCTAACAAATAAGGAGCGAAAAAATAATAATCATGTTTAACAATCCTTTTCTGAATACTATTGTTTTAGGGACTATTGCCTATATCGCCATAATATTTTTTCTGCGGATATCTGGTAAACGCACCCTATCCAAATGGAATTCTTTTGATTTTGTCGTTACTATTGCCTTTGGTTCGATTTTAGCAAGTATACTCTTATCGACTAAAGATTATTTGGGAACGGGAATTCTTGCTTTTGCTTTGCTGATCTTGTTTCAATATATGCTCACTTGGGTTGCGGTGCGTTCCTCGTGGGTACAGAAGTTAGTTAAAGCCGAACCAGCATTATTGCTATATAAAGGACAACTTCAAAAAGATGTCCTCAAACGAGAAAGAGTAGCCGAAGGTGAAGTTTTAGCTGCTTTACGTGCTAGTGGTATTGCTGCAATAGAAGATGCAGATGCGGTAGTTTTGGAAACAGATGGTAGCTTTAGCGTAATTCAAAACATTAACAATAGTTCAGCTTCGGCACTCAAAGATGTAAAAGAGTTCGATCGCACTAGAATGGCTCATATTAATTAGAAATTTAAACTATAACGACATAATTCAATGAAACTTTGGTTCTATTACCTTTTGATCTTTTTTGGGATCATTCTCCTGCGTTATTTTATAGTGGCTGGGGGAACATACTGGTTATTTTATTCCTTTAACCATAACCCGATAGAAAAACCTGAAAATCTCAAATCTCCCAATCTCAAATCTATTAAAAAAGATATCGCTCTTTCTGTAATTAGTACGGTAGCATTAGCGATATGTTCGGCATTGGTGATGACTATCTATGATTCTGGTGCTACTCGATTATATGGAGCGATTGGCGATTATGGAATTATTTACTCAATTAGTAGTTTTCTAGGCGTAGTTTTGCTACAAGATACTTGCTTTTATTTTCTCCATCGCGGATTTCATCATCCTTTAGTTTATAATTGGTTACATCGCGGACATCATCGCTCAAAGCACCCTACACCCTGGACATCTTTTGCTCTTGATTTTCCAGAAGCCTTAATTCAAGGTTTATTTATGGTAGCAATAGTATTTATTATTCCCTTACACATATACATTTTAGGACTATGGCTAATCGTTATGACGATTTGGGCGTTAGTAAATCATCTCGGTTTTGAATTATTTCCTAGCTTTCCCGATCACTGGCTGGGTAAATGGTTCATCAGTGCGGATCATCATTCTCTACATCATCGTCAATATACTCGCCATTACGGACTGTATTTTACCTTTTGGGATCGACTGCTCGGTACTAATTAAAGTAATTGACAACAATTGATTAACTATATTTTTAGAGTGGTAATTTTTAAAGAAGAAGGGGAAAAACTAGGCAAAAAGAACAAGCATAAAAATTACTTGTATTTTATTTGAATTGTTTACTCACGATCTCGATCCCCAATTTCTTGCTCTTTTTAGAGACTGTTTATAAAGTAAACCTTAAGGCAGTTCCGAAGCTCCGAGGGCTTTCTCCCCAAGTCCCCAAATCCCTAAGTCCTCAAGAATTTAATCTTTGTTTTACAAACAGCCTCTTATCTCCCCATCTTTTCGATCGAGAATGAAACAAGCTTTGCAAACTTGAAAAACTCGATTAAGCTATAACTGCGCGGGATTTTTTCGGGATTAGGTGTTGATAATCTGGATCTAGCCAACAACTAGGTAAAGATTCGCCCGAAGGAAAGATAAGTTCTGACTTGACAAACATTTCTGGGTCTTGCATTTCTTCCCCAGCATGAGACCTAGCCAATATTTCTACTTTAAAAGGATCGTAGAGGTTTTGTGCTTCTAGTACTTCTACTAAATCACCACTAGATTTTTGTTTGAGAAACATAATCCCTCCCTGGTCAACAAACCATGATATTTCTTTAATTCTAGCGTAGTTAATTAGTGGGGAATATAACAGAGTGTAAATTAAGTAGAAAGGTGTAAATGAGATTAATTGGTTCAAAGAGTTAGTAGTTAGTAAGAAATTGCGATCGCACTTAGACATCATAAATAGCGATCGCAACTATAACTAATCACAATACAAAATTATTTATATTTTCTATTTTTGCTGAGTTAATTTGTTAGGAAAAATTTGACAGATATACTATATCTTTAGAGAGAGGTTTATTTTTTTTTGATTCTTATAATGATTAGTAGATAGAGAAAAAATTGACTCAAATATTAAAGATAATGCAATATCAAACAACCGTAGGCTGGTCTTTACTTTCTTCAGGTTTAACTACATTATTACTCAAAGTTCTTCCTGGTGATTCTCTTTGGTGGGGAATTGCTTTATTAGCTCTTGGCGGAGTAGTACTTTTTGTTAGGAAAAGCGATGTAGCCAACTCCTAAAATTATTTTATTTCTCGAAGCTAATAATTTTAAAATATACGAAAAAACGATACAGTATAGTATTTTTTTTATTTCAAAAGTAACTTAACTGACTAAATATATAAATTTCAATAAATTTAATTAGTTTAAAAAACAAAATAAATTAAGAAAAATTTGGTAAATAAAGACTAAATAATGAATATTTATATTCTCAATTTGTTGTTGATTGGGCTGCTGTTATACGGTTATGGTTTTTTAGCAGTATTTGTAGCGGGTTTAATAGTACAGCGTAGTTATTATTGCCAACAGGATAAAAGACTAGCACAGCTAGAATTTACCGAACAGATCGAAAAGCTTTTAGAAGTAACGGCGATCGTCATTTTAGGTACAATTTTGTTAATCGAGCCGATGCTTAAATACGCAGGGCAATCTTTGTTGGTTGCGGGGTTATTATTTTTGGTAATTCGTCCTGTGGGAGTTTGGTTAGCTACCATAGGAGAAAATTTGATTAAAAAATGTCGTACTCTAATGGGCTGGTTTGGCATCAGAGGTTTGGGTTCGATCTACTATCTAACCTACGCTTTGGGGAAAGGAATAACAGGAGAAACTGCCGAACAACTTTCTTGGATTACTTTTACAGTGGTAGTACTATCGATTGTAATTCATGGTGTTACTGCTGCCCCTTTAATGATCGGGTATGAAGAAGCCAAAACTAAAGTAAGTGCAGACTCTCGATAATTTTTTAGTTAGGTAGCGTTTTGCCCGAGCAGTTTTTAGCTAATCTGGCGAGAAGCCCGACAAAATAAATAACCTTATTTATAACTATTCAAATGGATAAACTTAACTTGATATGTCGATCGATCTCTCTAAAAAACATATTGATAACTAAAGCTTATGCTGTAAACATATACGATCGCCATTAACACTACAATCTAGGATAACTCGATCGCGATGCTCTGAAAAAGATTGTCGAGTATTTAAAAAACGGGTATTAGCAAGCCAAAATCCATATCAATTTGGTAAACCATTGAAGATTACAATAAAAAATATTCTGTTGAGTAAGACTATGGATAGATGCCAAAAAAGATTAGAGAGCTAAAAAAAATGCTTCAAAACGCGGGTTTTCAGGAAGTACCAGGGAAAGGTAGTCACACCAACTGGATTCATCCTCTCTACTCTGGAAAAGTTACAATATCAGGTAAAGATGGCAATGATGCCAAGCTATACCAAGAGAAAGAAATTAAACAGGCTATTCAAGAAGTAAACAGAAAACGGGAAAATGGATAAAGCAAAATACCAAATGATTATTCAGTGGAGCGATGAAGATAATTGTTTTTTGGTAGCATTCCCAGATTTTCCTGGTAGCTATTGGCGAACTCACGGCGATACCTACGATGAAGCGTTTGCTAATGGCAAAGAAGCTCTTGATTCTTTGATTTTGGCATATGAAAGTACAGGAGAACCTTTACCGATACCTAAAGTAGCTTATTCTAAATAGTAACGAATGAAGGATTGGTTTAAGGCGATCGCCTGTAACTAAAAATACATAAATTACGATCGCTTTTCTCATGTAAGAGTTAAACACTATTTTGCTTCAATAAAACAACAATTTTAGAAATTCATTCACATCTTCTATAGTTGCAGTTCGTTATACTTGTTATACAAGTTATACAGATCGCTTAAAAGTTCAAGGGGACAAAGAATGAGTTCTAATACAGTTGCCGTTCGACTTCAGGAAGAGCTAAATCAACGACTTACTACCCTCGCTACAAAGACGGGACGTTCCAAAAGCTTCTATATAAAACAAGCATTGATTCGCTATCTTGAAGATATGGAAGATACTTATCTTGCGATCGATCGCATTGAGAACCCTGGAGAACGAGTATCTATGGAAGATGCTAAGAGGATTCTCGATGTGGAAGATTGAATGGGATAGTAAGGCTCTTAAAGAAGCCAAAAAACTCGATCGCGATGCTCGGAAAAAGATTGTTGATTATTTAGAAAAACGGGTGTTGGCAAGCCAAAATCCATATCAATTTGGTAAACCATTAAAAGGGAACAAAGCGGGAATTTGGCGTTATCGAGTTGGTAACTATCGAATTCTCTGCCAAATAGAAGATAAAGCTTTGATAGTATTGGTTATTGCTGTCGGTCACAGAAAAGATATTTATTTGTGATAGTTTTTATTCTCTCAAGAATCACTGAAACTAGATCGAAAGAACCCAAACAGGCATTCAGTGGATCGATGAAGCGCGTCCTAAAGGATACCGCTTCGCGTATGAGCCACGCTGCGGAAACCGCAGCCTGTGGAATCATGTAAGACGATAAATGTCAGCTATTAAGTCCTGCTCCGAGCTACAGGTAATTTTCATACTTTTGAGTTATTATCGTGAGAGTCAAAGTATGAAGTCAAATAAAGTTAGTTCTCTACTATGCAAATTGAAAAGCGTTTGAAAAATCACTATAAGCGCTGGAATATCGTCTTAGATTATGAAGAAGAATTTTTAAAATTTAAGAATAGGTTGATTGAAATTCTTAACAAATTGATTGGAGAGTATCTAGCTGAGAATTCAGATATTGACGGGCGTTTTAAAGAAGTCTTCGATCTTCATAAAGCAGATAAACCTTATGTAAAAAAGTCACAACCAATTTATAAGAACGGTAATCCATTTAACCCTTTTCCGTCTTTGCCAAATGAAATAATTCAAAGCTTCCAACCTCATTCTTACACAAAAAATGAGTTTGGAGATACATACGTATATAAATGCATTGGTGATTGTGACACTTTACAAAAACTAGCTACAGTTCTTCAAATTCTTTTTTGGACGCTAGAAGTAAAATATGACGAGATAAAAGATATAGCTTCAGAAATAGTAAAAGAAATCAAGAGAATATGCGTACTAACTCCAAGTGCTAGTTTTACAATTCATAAAAGGGGCAAGCAGTTTATTGTTTATCCTAACGGCGATCATTTTTTAGATAGAGGAATTATTGATTGTACTCTTTCTGGGCTTGAAGATTACCCAGAGGCTGCTAAACCCTTTGAAAAGGCACTAGGAATTTATTTACGCGGTGAGAAACTCGAATATAGGAATTTGCTTGATAACCTTAGATTTGCACTTGAACAACTTCTGAAAAAGATTTTAAGTAATGAGAAGTCATTAGAGAAACAAAAGAGTCATCTTGGCTCCTGGCTTAAGGAGAAAGGTTTACATAGTCAAGTAATAAACTTGTATCAAACGCTTTTAAGCCAATATCAAAATTATCAAAATAATGCTGTCAAACATGATGAAAATTATTCCTTTGATGAAGTAGAGTTTATAATTTATCTCACAGGTAACTTTATGCGTCTCTTAATACTGAGATCTTGCACCAGTACATAAAAACTTAATTATTAAGGCTTGGAAATCAATTTTTAACCCTTTTCCCTTTAACCTTTCCCCTTTACCCAAATAGCACAGTTAAATTACAGACTAGGTGCAAGA
>JBFRWK010000063.1:0-29357 GCA_051439545.1 Xenococcaceae cyanobacterium
TCAGGCTGCTTTACTAACCAAGCTACCCAGAGGGAAATCCCTGCCATCACAAAGCTAATAAAACTGAAAAAGCCATCGAGCATAATTGCCTCAGAAGGAACAAATAAACCAAAGGCAATTCCTAATAAAGCCTGACTCAATGCTCCCCAAATAGATAGATGCAGGGCAAGTTGTTCTAACTGATGATTATTCATAATGGCAATTTTTGAACCCAACTTAAACGTTGCTTAATATAAATAATATATACTTAGGATTCACTATGGCTAAATTGAGTCGTCGTCAAGTTTTGCTAGCTGGATTGGCTACAGGAGCAGGAATATCAATTGTAACTTCCCATTTTCGTCGCCAACAAAATGGTGATGAATGGGATCGAGAGAAGGAAGGGGCTGACATAGCTTATGAAGCTGATATCTCTTCACGTAGAATTCGCGAGATTGAGCAATCCATTGCCTTGAGGCAACCAACAATTCCTTATAATCGTCAGATGTCGAAACTCCTGGTACGCTGCTGTCGGTTGGCTACAGAACAGTATCTTCAGGGAGTAGCAGATCCTAATTATAATGGCGCGATCGCTTCTCTAGAAAGCTATTTTTCTCAACTCAATAAATATGAGCAAATTGCTACTTTCCAAGCTCTCAGGGAGCGTTCTTGGCTTGAACCCGTCATTAAAAAAACCCCTTTACGCAATCTTATTCCCAAGACAGATTTGATTTACCATGGTTTTATGCTCAAGTCGCCGAAGAATAATATTATCGTTTTCAGAGGTACTCAAGAACCAGATGATTGGATTGCTAATCTTAACGCTACACAGACTGATTATCAGAGCGACAATCCTCAAGCTGGTAAAGTGCATCAAGGCTTTTATTCACTCTATACTAATAATTTAGCAATTCCAATTCGTGAAGCAATAAGATTGTTTGACCCAAACATTCCTTGCTATGTAACTGGACATAGTTTAGGTGGCGCTATGGCAGTTTTAGCAGCTTTCGACCTTGCCCTTAATTTCGAGCAATTCCGCAAGCAAATAAGGATGTATAGCTATGCTTCACCCAGAGTAGGCGATCCTAGTTTTGCTAAGTTTTATAGTAACTTAGTTCCTAACAGTTATCGTATAGTTAATCAAGCTGACTCTACCTGGCTTTTACCCCCTACACAACTCAAAGAGTCTGTCTACTTGCACGTAGGACAGACTTGGTCGTTTATCAATCAAACAGGAGATTTGAATCCCAATCATCAATTAGCTGCTTATCAAGCAGCTATCGATCGAGAAGTTGAGATATCTAAACCTCCTATCACTCCTGTCTCTGGTTTTTAACTTAAATCTTATGTCTTAGTTAAATTTAGAAGTCATCGCCTATAGCAAAGTGGAATTGACTACCACCATCACTATTAAAACCCAATTCTCCTCTAAAGCGACCAAAAGAAGTATCGGCACTCAACCCTAACCCATAACCCAAACCGTCACCAGGTTTGTCTCGTGCATCTGCTGGATTACCTCTCACGTCATCTGCTGTTGCCAGATCGTTACCATAGTCTACAAATAAAGCTCCCCCTAGACCAATATCTTGCTTAAAGAGCCGAAAAGCCATGATCGGAAAACGATATTCCGCAGTTGTCTTAATAAAGCTACGACCCGTTCCCACTTCTCCTACATCAAAGCCTCTAACTGTATCAGAACCACCTAAATTAAAAGCTTGATAGGAAGGAATATCGTCGCCAATAAAAGTCCCTGCCTGAAAATTCAGGATCAGGGTACGGGGTCCCTCTGTAAATCCAAACAAATTTAGGGGAATGAATTGGCTGAAGCTAGCAGAGAGGCGATTATAAAGAATATTGGCATCTCCCACAGGAATCGATTGACTCATGCCAAACCGCAATCGAGAACCATGGGTTGGATAACTGCGATCATCTGTAGTATCAAACAAAAGAGAAGCATCAAGAGTCAACAACGTGTCTTGTCCATCTTCACTAAAAGTTAGAGGGTTTCCCAGTTCATCTTCAGGTTCAATACTATTAGTAAAAGCAGCATCGCGGACAGAAACTATTTGATAGTTTATGCCCACAGCCCCATCCAGTTTAGAGGTTAACGGTTGTACATATTCAATTCCACCACCAAGACGAATGACCCAAGGGACATTTCCGTTAGGCAAGTCAACATCTTCATCCCCATTTTCAAAGGCTGGACTGCGGGCATTTTGATTAAATAGGTTAACGGCAAATGCTCCAGGCAAAGAAGGAGCAAAATTTCCGTATCTGAAATCAAGACCATACCTCGTAGGATCGAGAAGTGCTTCTAAGAGTAGGGCATGATTAGTTCCCAGTCTTTGTAGCGCATGAGCCTTAACTGTAAAAATTGATAATTGAGTAGATTCAGCTGGTACATTGAATACGTCGCGGGTAGGACTAGTTAAAACATCAGGATAGCTAATAATAGAACCAAAACCATAGGTAAATGGCTTACTGGGATCTGTAAGGTCTATTCGCAACTGTCCACCAGTAGTTTTGGTAAAAGGATCGACTTGATTTTTGTCTTCAGATTCTGAAGAGGAATTGTCTTGGGCAGTTAATCCACGCTTATACTCATTGGCAAGTAAATTTTCAGCCTTAGTAGAAACTGTTTTTAACATTAACGATTCAATAGTAGCCTCAGTTTCAGTTACAGAATTTGAGGGAAGAGTCTCTTTTTTCAAAACAGGTTGCCCGAAAGCAGTAGTTGCCCAAAATAGGGAAATCAAGGTAGTTTTCCAGCCCAAATTAAAGAAACCAACCAGAGTTCGAGACCGAGCGATGATTATTGACATTTAATTACAATTCCCCACACTACACTAAATTTTTTACAAGGTATCAATGCTTTTTCTTTAATTCAAAGCTATAGTCTAGGGAAGCCTAATAAAGATAACCTTAAAGATAAACTTAAAAAATCTTTAATTTATTTTTTTTTGTTTTGCTGTATTGTATATTTTGAGTACAGAGAATGTGCAAATTTTTCACTTTAACTTTATTAATGTGAGCTTTATATAAGTACAAACCTTTATTCCTCGGTTGGTTGGCGATCGCTATTATTTAATAGGATTACCTACCAAATTGTCTTAACTTAAACTAGCTTGAATTGAGAACAGTTGATTGTTGGCTTCACTAAATAAGCTTGGGAATTCATAGTTTTTAGTCAATTCAGATTGTAGAAGAGAACATCCAAAAATTAACCGAACAATCAGTTGAAAAATCAAGTCCATGTAAGCGTTTCTTGAATTTAATATTTAACTCAGTTAAATATCGGGATTGACTGGCTGTTAGATTCAGTTCAGACCCTCGTCAATACTAAAAAACGAAATATACACAAACAGGAATTTTTCATGGTTAAAGCACCAATTTCCCAAAATAAAGCTTCAGAAAAACCTCTTACTCCAGAAGAACTCCGCAAAATACACGCCTACTGGCGAGCCTGTAACTATCTTGCTATTGGCATGATTTATCTGCGGGATAATCCTCTGCTCAAAGAACCCCTCAAGCCCGAACAGATAAAATACAGACTACTAGGGCATTGGGGTGCATCTCCTGCTTTGAGCTTCTCCTACATTCATCTCAATCGGTTAATCAATAAATACGACCTTAACGCTATCTTTATGGCAGGACCAGGACACGGCGCACCAGGAGTTCTTGGTCCTGTATACTTAGAAGGGACTTATTCCGAGGTTTATCCCGATAAAAGCGAAGATGAAGAGGGAATGGAGAGATTTTTCAAGCAGTTCTCGTTCCCTGGTCATATTGGCAGCCATTGCACCCCTGAAACACCTGGCTCAATTCACGAAGGTGGCGAATTAGGTTACAGTGTTTCTCACGCCTATGGTGCTGCCTACGACAATCCCGACTTAATCGTTGCTTGTGTTGTGGGGGATGGAGAAGCAGAAACTGGACCCTTGGCAACCGCTTGGCACTCTAATAAGTTTCTGAATCCAATTCGCGACGGGGCGGTATTACCCATTCTCAACCTTAACGGCTACAAAATTGCCAATCCTACCATCCTCTCTCGCATTAGTGCTAGAGAGTTAGAAAATCTCTTCCAAGGTTACGGCTATACTCCCTACGTGGTAGAAGGGTCTGACCCAGAACTGATGCATCAGAAAATGGCTGCGGTGATGGAAGAGTGCATCGTCAAAATTAGAGAAATCCAGCAAGAAGCCCGCAGCACTGGTATTGCCAAGCGTCCCATGTGGCCGATGATTATTCTACGTACTCCCAAAGGCTGGACAGGACCTAAAGAAGTAGACGGACATAAAGTAGAAGGATTCTGGCGCGCTCACCAAGTTCCGATGGGAGGAATGCACTCTAACCCCCAACATCGGGAAATGCTGGAAGAGTGGATGAAGAGTTATAAGCCAGAGGAACTGTTTGATGCTAATGGTACCCTGATCCCCGAACTAAAAGAACTAGCACCCGAAGGCGATCGCCGTATGAGTGCCAATCCTATTGCTAATGGGGGTTTGCTGAGAAAAGACTTGGTGATGCCCGATTTCCGCGACTATGCAGTAGAAGTTCCGAAACCAGGGACAAAAGAAGTAGAAAATACCCGGATTATGGGGAACTTCTTGCGGGATGTGATGGCGAAAAATATGACTAATTTTCGCGTTTTTGGTCCTGATGAAACCGCATCTAATCGTCTTTCTCCCATCTACGAAGTTAGTCAGAAAGCTTGGATGGCAGACTATCTTCCCGAAGATGAAGATGGTAGCTTATTATCTCCCGATGGTCGGGTAATGGAAATGTTGAGCGAACATACCTTGCAGGGATGGCTAGAAGGTTATTTGCTTTCGGGAAGACATGGTCTTTTTCACACTTACGAAGCTTTTGCTCATGTGGTAGATTCTATGTTCAACCAGCACGCTAAATGGCTAGATATTTGCAAAAATGAAGTACCCTGGCGCGCTCCTGTTTCTTCCCTGAATATTTTGCTATCTTCTCTAGTGTGGAGACAAGACCATAATGGCTTTTCTCACCAAGACCCTGGCTATGTAGACTTGGTTACTAATAAGAGTGCCGATGTTACTCGTATTTACTTCCCTCCCGATGCTAACTGCTTATTGTCTGTAACCGACCACTGTTTGAAGAGTAAAGATTACGTCAATGTAATTATC
Organism: Xenococcaceae cyanobacterium; assembly: GCA_051439545.1. Taxonomy (GTDB): domain Bacteria; phylum Cyanobacteriota; class Cyanobacteriia; order Cyanobacteriales; family Xenococcaceae; genus JASJDJ01. The sequence continues at coordinate 5,133 of JBFRWK010000063.1, forward strand.
TCCGATAAGCAGATGCACCTCCAGTATCTGAGTATGGATGAGGCAATCACACACTGTACTAAAGGCATTGGGATCTGGGAATGGGCGAGTAACGATGACTGTGGCACAGAACCCGATGAACCCGATGTAATCATGGCTTGTTGTGGTGATATTCCGACAATGGAATCTTTAGCAGCAACCGCCATTTTAAGAGAAGAATTTCCGCAACTCAAAGTTCGATTCATCAATGTAGTCGATCTATTCAAATTACAGTCTGAAGGGGAACATCCTCATGGACTCTCAGAAAGAGATTTCAATACTCTCTTTACAGAAGATAAGCCGATCATCTTTAACTTCCACGGTTATCCGTGGCTAATTCACAAACTTGCTTATCGCCGTAGTAACCAAGAAAGAATTCACGTTCGGGGTTACAAGGAAAAAGGTAATATCAACACTCCTCTCGAATTAGCCATCCTCAATCAGATCGATCGCTTTAATTTGGTAATTGATGCGATCGATCGAGTACCTAAGCTTGGTTCTAGGGCTGCCTATGTTAAAGAGCGCATGAAAAACGAGATTATCAGCAATCTTCAATATGCTCACGAACAAGGCATAGATAAACCAGAAATTGTCAACTGGAAATGGCCTTATTAGTTCAGTTAACAGCGATCGGTTATCAGTGAACCGTAAAATTAGAAAGTTGATAACTAGAATTAAGATGGCGATCGCTCAGCCACTCAAGGAATTGCGATCGCTATCATTGCCCGATAATTGTCAGCAAAAGAAGAATTTAACCTTGACTTAACCTGACTTTTTTAACCTTGACTTAACTCTTTGCTGTAACAGTAGGAGATTAAGCAAATAACTTAAGAACCATATCTCTAGAAGTAAACCGACAGCAAAATATCAGGAGGCTATCTTATGGCAACTGTAAAAGTTGGAATTAACGGGTTTGGTCGCATCGGGCGTTTATTATTTCGTGCTGGACTGAGCAATCGAGAAGTGGAATTTCTAGGCATTAACGACCTCGTACCGCCAGAAAGTATTGCTTACTTACTCAAATACGATTCTACTCACGGTCGTTTTCCTGGCATTGTAGAAGCAAAAGAAAATGGTATTGTTGTTGATGGGAAGTTTATACCTTGCTTCTCAGTTAAAGAGCCAGAACAATTGCCTTGGCAAAAGCTTGGTGTGGAGTACGTCGTTGAATCAACAGGAATTTTTACTAAATAAGCTGGAAACTGCCCCAGAGGTGGGAAGTTAGCTTAGTAGAGATGAGAATCCCTGTCCAGGAAATGTCTCACTCAAATCAGCAAAATTTTCGCAAAATCTAAGAATACAAGAGCAAACTATGGAAATATCAAGCCCCAAAGGTAAAGAACCTACTCCCGAAGAACTTAAAGAACTGGAAAAACTCAAAGCCATAATTGAACGGGCCGTAGCAGATGGTAAACTTACAGGTGCAGAATTTGACAGAATTAAAGCTGCAATACGTGAAGATAAAAAAGTAAGTTATGAAGAACTAAGACTGGTACAAACCCTGATATACGACAAAATTGACCGTGGAGAGCTTGAAAAGGTTTGGGATTAAAGAAAGTCAAATAAAGTGGGAAGACAGGGAAGTTTTCCCTCTTTTCTATTGTTTTCCTGTTCGCCGAAAAATCTTCTCAGCCAATTGTTTAATTCTTAAGTTAGAGATTGATAGATAGTGTATACAAAATTGACTTATGGACACAGCAGCACTCTGGCAACGCTATGAAGACTGGCTTTACTATCACGAAGGTTTGGAACTGTATCTAGATATCAGCCGAATGCAGTTCGCTCCAGAGCTACTCGAAACTTTAAAGCCCAAATTTAACCAAGCTTTTGAGAACATGGAGGCTCTGGAAGGAGGGGCGATCGCCAATCCCGACGAAAACCGTATGGTGGGTCACTATTGGCTGCGCGCTCCAGAATTAGCCCCCACCGAAGAAATCCGAACAGAGATTGAAGGGGCGATCGAGCAAATTGAAACCTTCGCCCAACAGGTTCACAGTGGTGCTGTCTACCCCCCCGAAGCACCTAAATTTACTGACCTGCTAGCGATCGGCATTGGTGGCTCAGCCCTCGGTCCTCAGTTTGTCGCTTCTGCCCTAGCTCCAGACAATCCCCCCCTGGCGATTCAGTTTATTGACAATACTGACCCGGCTGGGATCGATCGGGTTCTAAGTAAGATTAAGGACCGTCTCAAAAGCACCCTAATTTTGGACACTAGCAAGTCTGGCGGTACCCCCGAACCCCGCAACGGCATGCTAGAAGTTAAACATACCTATGAGGTTCAGGGCTTGAACTTTGCCCGACACGCTGTAGCTACTACCATGGAGGGGAGTAAAATGGACAAGCTGGCCAAAGCTGAGGGCTGGCTGGCCGAATTCCCCATGTACGACTGGGTGGGAGGGCGCACCTCAGAGCTATCCGCTGTAGGACTGCTACCTGCTGCTCTCCAAGGCATTGACATCCGCGCCCTGTTAGCTGGAGCTAAGGAGATGGATGCTGCTACCCGCGTCTGGGACATCCAGAAGAATCCAGCAGCCCTCCTGGCTTTCTGCTGGTATTACTCTGGGGATGGTCAGGGCAAGAAAGATATGGTAGTTCTGCCCTACAAGGACAGCCTACTACTGTTCAGTCGCTACTTGCAGCAATTAATTATGGAGTCTTTGGGTAAAGAAAAAGACCTCGATGGCAATATCGTCCATCAAGGTCTTGCCGTCTATGGGAACAAAGGCTCAACGGATCAGCACGCCTACGTGCAGCAACTGAGGGAAGGGATACCGAATTTCTTTGCTACTTTTATTGAGGTACTAGAAGACCGTACGGGTTCTTCTATTGAACTCGAACCAGGAATCAACACTGGAGACTATTTGGCAGGATTCTTGCAGGGAACTCGACAGGCACTTTACGAAAATCACCGCGACTCGATTACAGTAACAATTCCCCAAGTGAATCCCCGCACGGTGGGAGCCTTGATTGCTCTGTATGAACGAGCAGTCGGATTCTATGCTTCCTTGGTAAATATCAATGCTTACCATCAACCAGGGGTTGAAGCGGGGAAAAAGGCAGCAGCTTCCCTACTGGAGTTACAAACCAAAGTAATGGCAGCACTAAAAGCAGCAGGTACTCCCCTAGACTTAGCAACTTTAGCAGCCAAAGCAGGAGCCTCTGAGCAAGTGGAAGCAGTTTACAAAATCGTGCGACACCTAGAAGCCAATCGCCGAGGGATTACGCTCGGTGGCGATCGCTCTAAGCCATCCAGTCTCAAAGTCTCTGCTGGTTGAGTTGCACTAGGAATGCCAAAATAATCCAGCTACTTATAAAGAAGTAGTAGAGTTATTCTGTTCTCAAAATGGTTGGCAGTTTGAAATTATAGAAGACTTAGGCTCAGGTCTGAACTACAGTAAAAAAGGTTTGAAGCGATTAATTCGTTTAATTGTAGATAGCAAAGTAGAAAGATTAGTCTTGACTCATAAAGATAGGTTACTTCGATTTGGAAGTGAATTAATTTTTAGTTTGTGCGAACACTTCGGAACGGAAGTAGTAATTATCAATAGAACAGAAGACAGTAGTTTTGAAGAAGATTTAGCCAGTGATGTTTTAGAAATAATTACGGTCTTCTCAGCTAGGCTGTACGGGTCGAGAAGCCACAAAAATAAAAAGATAGTAGAGGAGCTCAGAGAAGTTGCTGATAGGATTTAAAACTGAACTTAAATTAAATAATAAGCAGCGCACAGTCTTAGCTCAACACGCAGGTACGGCACGTCATGCTTACAACTGGGGGCTTGGCTTAACCAAGCAAATACTCTTACATAATCGAGATCACCCCGATGCGAAAATCAAGTTTCCCTCCGCTATTGATTTACACAAGTGGCTAGTGGCAATGGTCAAACCTGAATATCCTTGGTATTACGAGAGTTCTAAATGTGCGCCTCAGTATGCCTTGAGGCATCTACGAGCTGCTTGGGACAGAGCCTTCAAAAAAACGGCTAAACCACCAAGATTCAAGAAAAAAGGACGAAATGACAGTTTTACTCTAGATGGCACAATCAAAGTAATAGACCACTTAAAAATTCAAGTTCCCAAAATTGGAGTATTACGTACTTATGAACGATTACCTCATGGCTACAAACCTAAAAATGTTACTATTTCGCGTCAAGCTGATAGCTGGTATCTTAGTTTCAAGATAGAAGTCGAACCCCAGAATACACCCAAGACAGTAGATCAAGTAGGAGTAGACTTGGGAATCAAAACCCTAGCTTCTCTAAGTACGGGAATTGTTTTTGAAGGAGCAAAAAGCCACAAAAAATACTTGAAGAAGTTAGCCAAACTGCAATGGCGTAATCGTAATAAATCAATTGGTTCAGCCAATTGGAAGAAGGCTCAAATCAAGATAGCTAGGCTACATCAAAAAATAGCCAACATCCGCAAAGATACAATAAACAAACTTACTACCTATTTAGCCAAGAACCACGGTCAGATAGTAATAGAAGACTTGAATGTGTCTGGAATGTTGAAGAACCGAAAGCTAGCGTCCGCTATTGCTGACATGGGTTTTTACGAATTTAGAAGACAGTTAGAGTACAAATGTAAGCTTTATGGTAGTAAGTTAATCATCGCTGATAGGTGGTTTCCATCAAGCAAAACTTGTTCTAACTGTGGCTGGTACAACCCAGACTTGAAGTTATCGGAAAGATGGTTTCTCTGTGTTGATTGTGGTTCGTTTATTGAACGCGATTGGAACGCCAGCATTAATTTAAGTAGGTGGAGTCCCTGCCGAACTAACGCTTGTGGATAGGAAGTAGCCGACTACCCTAGTTGACGAGCGACCCTGATGAGTTTTACTCATCTAAGGAACGCGCGAGTCGTGAAGCAAGAAGTAAACACGCTTGTCTACTTAGGTAGATTTAGGTAGGTTTTATAGAACGGAAATTGGCAACGATCGACCTTAGAAAAAGTTATGAACAGTAGAGTTTGGAGTCTGGGAGCAACAACTAATAACAATTAAGATAAACCAAATATTTTTAGTCTTTATGATTCATCAAAAACATAATTAAGAGAGAGCAAACTATTATGGATACCACAATCAAAGCCATTCACTCTAGGGAAATTCTCGATTCTCGCGGTAACCCTACCGTTGAAGTTGAAGTCACTTTAGCATCAGGTATCAAAGCTCGGGCAGCAGTGCCTTCGGGGGCTTCTACTGGTTCAAAAGAAGCGGTAGAGTTAAGAGACAAAGACCCCAAGCGTTTTGGTGGTAAAGGAGTATTAAAAGCAGTTGTTAATGTCAAAGAAACTATTGCTCCCGCTCTGCTCGGGCTGGAAGCTACCCAACAAGCCCTGATCGACCAGACCATGATCGAACTCGATGGTACTCCCAACAAAGGTAAGTTGGGAGCTAACGCTATTTTAGGAGTTTCTCTCGCCTGCGCTCGTGCTGCTGCGATCGCTAGCGATCTACCCCTATTTCAATATCTAGGGGATTCAGACGCAGTTTATCTTCCCGTTCCCTGTATGAATGTCCTTAATGGTGGAGCTCATGCTAAGTGGCAAGGAGCAGACTTCCAAGAATTCATGTTAGTACCTTACGGTGCATCTTCAGCAACAGAAGCCATGCAATGGGGGGCAGAAGCCTATCACGCCCTGCAAAAAGTTTTGCAAGATAAAGGTCTCAGTGTGGGCATTGGCGACGAGGGAGGGTTTGCCCCTCAAGTTACCTCCAATAGTGAGCCTTTAGATCTGATGATGACCGCAGTGGAAAAGGCAGGTTACAAACCTGGTGCTGACTTTGGTATCGCTCTCGATCCCGCTTCGACTGAGTTTTACGAAGATGGCAAGTACAACCTGCGCACAGAAAATCGTAAATGCACTTCTAGTGAGATGGTAAATCTCTATGAAAAGCTAATCGATAACTATCCGATAATTTCCATTGAAGATGGACTAGCTGAAGATGACTGGTCAGGTTGGCAAGAACTAAACCAGCGCATCGGTGGCAAAATTCAACTGGTGGGAGACGATTTACTCTGTACCAACCCCAGTATTATTGCTGAAGCGATCGCCAAAAATCTGGCAAACGCTGCTTTAATTAAACTCAATCAAATCGGCAGTTTAACCGAAACTGTGAGAGCCGTGCGCATGTCTCAGAAAGCAGGCTGGAGCGCGATGGTTTCTCACCGCAGTGGGGAAACAGTGGATAGCTTTATCGCCGATATGAGCGTTGCTCTCCAGGTGCTGCACATGAAGACAGGTGCGCCATGTCGCGGAGAGCGAGTAGAAAAGTACAATCAGTTTATGCGAATTGAAGAGGCTTTAGGCAAAGCTGCTCGTTATGCAGGTAAAGATGCCTTTGCTCGACCAGTGAGATATTAATTCAGGGTTTAAAACTCAATTGTCTCACTTTTGTACGGGCGAACGGCAGTTTGCCCCTAAGACTAATTTTTTGAATGACTCATGAGCCTAAAAATCTATTTTCTGAGACATGGGGAAACTACTGCCAGTCAAACAGGTGGTTACTGCGGTGTTCTTGATGTTGAATTAACTTCAGCAGGAAAGGAGATGGCCAAAGATTTTGCGGCTGCCTATAAGTCTGTTCCTTGGACAGCTATCTTCTGTAGTCCAATGCTGCGTACTATAGCAACAGCCGAACCCTTGTGCAGCCTGCTTAAGATGGATATGCAACTGAGGGACGGACTCAAAGAAATTGCCTATGGTAAATGGGAAGGAAAAACCCCAGAAGAGGTTAATCGAGAGTTTCATGATGAATACGTGCGCTGGTTAGCCGATCCTGGGTGGAATTGTCCTACTGGTGGCGAAAAAGGGATTGATATAGCCCGTCGTAGTAGCACAGTGTTAGAAGAAATCGAACAAACTTATAGTAGTGGTAATGTTTTAGTAGTTTCTCATAAAGCAACCATCCGCATTATATTGTGTTCTCTACTCGGTATCGATGTGGGTCGCTATCGCGATCGCATTCTGATGCCAGTTGCTTCAGTTAGTATCGTTGAATTTACTGACAGAGGACCTCTACTCCGAGCTTTGGGCGATCGCTCTCATTTGAGACAATCTTTACGAGAAAGGGAAGGAACTTAAGGCAATGTCTAGTCAAAATTTACCTAGATTTTTTTTGAGGGGCGACAGAGCAGAACAGAGCAGAATGGATTTTTTCAGCTCTCGATATTTTCTGAGGTTGAGGCTTCAAAAAGAGAAGAACTGGAGCTAAACTGAACTTAGGAGAGAACTTTCGGATAGCGGGCTCAGGAGTGGCACTTTTTTCCCTGAAAATTACCAGTGGGTTGGTCAGATTAATATTTAGACTATCACTAGGTCTATGCCTCACTAGCTTTCTACTAGTGGTACTCTTATTTGGCTCTTACTGGCAGGAAAGACAGCAAAGACGACGACAAACCCAAAACCAAGTCAAGCAGGAAGCTATCCGCGCTGCCGATGCCATTGAGCAAAAGACACGCCAACTAATGGATAGTGCTCAAGCCATCGCTGACGACCTCACGGCGGGAAAATTAAAGCAAGAGCAGCTCCTAGATAGATTGCGCAGCACGAGCGAGCAAAATCCTTCTTTTTACCAAGTTGGGGCAGCTTACGTGCCCTATGGTTACAAGTCTTCACTCCGGCTTTATGCACCTTTCTACACTAAAAGCCAAGGAAAAAGGCAATTAGTGCAAGTGGAATCGGAGTACGATTATACTGAGCCAGAGCATGATTGGTATCATCGCCCGATAAAAGAAGGCTCGGTTTGGTTAGAACCTTACTGGGGAAAAGTAGCAGGGACATTGCTGGCGGAATTTGGTGCTACTTTTTATCGGTTTCCTCACTCCAGCCAAAAACCAATACCCCTCGGTGTCATCTCGGTTAATTATTCTTTGGAAGAAGTAAGGAATTTAATGACATCCCTAGAGCTAGGAAAAACTGGTTATGGCTATTTGGTTTCTGGGCAAGGAACATTCCTATACCATCCTCTTAAGGAAATGGTCGAGAGCAGGAAAAACATCTTTGACCTAGCGAAAGAACTTAACAGCGAACAGATTCGGGAAATTGGGAATCGAGGCATTCAGGGAAAGAGTGGAGTAGTCGATTTAGTCGATCCTTTGACGGGAGAATCGGTGTGGATTTTCTATGAACCGATTCGGAGTACAGGCTGGTTTCTCGCCGTTAAGGTTTACCAGGAGGAAATTCTGCTCTCTACCGAGAGCTTAAAGCGAAAGCAGCTGGGACTCAGTTTAGGACTAATGGGCTTTTTCTTGTTCCTGTCCCTGCTCCTGTTCCGAGTTTGGAGAGGCAGCATTAGGAGTCTTTGGGCTGTGTCGGGGGTGACTTCTGTTGTCTTGAGCGCAGGCATCGGCTATCAATGGTATCTCTCTCTAGCTGAGAGTACCCATCAAACAGCGGAAGAAATAGAAATTGAGACTCCCACTGACTTAGAAATTTTCTGGACCAAGCGCACACAAATAGCTGAAGCCTCAAACCAAGAGCCCCCTATTTCCATTCCTACGGGGATTTTCCTGCGGACGCTCAAATTTGAAGAGGCCCATAATGTATTTGTGAGTGGTTATATTTGGCAGAAGTATTCCGAGGGGGAACACGATGGCATCGCTCGTGGCTTTATCATGCCAGACGCGATCACTGCTACTGATTTAGGCAGGTGGACGGAAGCCTATCGATACCAAGAAGATTCGGTGGAGATTATCGGTTGGTATTTTGAGATCAACCTGCGTCAGGAATTTGACTATAGCCGATATCCTTTTGATAGCAAGCAGATTAGGCTGCGGTTATTGGCTCAAGATTTTCACAAAAATGTTATTTTGGTGCCCGATTTAGAATCCTACACACAGATGATTCACCGAAAGCGTCCAGGGTTAGAGCGGAATTTATTTTTGCCAGGATGGAACATAGAGAAGAGTTTTTTTGAGTACCAGCTCAAGAGCTATGACACCAATTTCGGTCTCAATAACTATGTGGGTCAAGACAAGTTCCCCGAACTTCATTTTACGCTCCTAGCCACCAGACATTTTCTCCCCGTCTTTATTTCTAATTTCATGCCCCTTCTGGTGGTGGCGATTATGATGTTCGCGATTCAGCTGATCATCAGTCAAAAAGTTCAGGAAGAGGAGACGCGCAAATTTACTGCCTTAGAGATTATTTCCGTGGGCGGGGGCTTGATTTTTATTGTCCTTCTGGATCAGCTCAATTTGAGAGGAACTATTGTCACGGCTAGTCTAATTTATCTGGAATATTTATACTTTGCCTTGTATGTGGTGATTGTCTTGATTACTTTGAATGCTTTGCTGATTGCCTTAGGTATCAAATTCTGGTTGATAGAGTATCAAGATAACTTGCTGCCGAAGCTATTTTACTGGCCACTGCTTCTCAGTCTCTTACTCATAGTTACTTGGTTGAGTTTTTAGAGCTCTTTCCAGTTAGTATTTTCTGATTGACTATTTCCTCCTGCCCTTCGGGCAAGGTTAATCTAGACTCTTAATTAAAATAATGATGAGAAATCCTAGCAAAGTAGAAATTCCCACTAGAGAACCCCCTTTAGCATAAGCTTCGGGTAACATGGTTTCGGAAATAACCGTCAGCATGGCTCCAGCTGCCATCGATTCCAAAAAGGAAATAATAGGTTCTGGGACATCAGCAAACACAACAGTGCCAAAAGCAGCAAGAATTCCTGTAATCAGCATAATGGAAGTCCACATGAGTAAGATTCTCGGAATAGAGAAACCTTGATGTTTCATGCCTGCTGAACTAGAAAAAGCTTCTGGGTAGTTAGAGATGAATAGTCCTGCTAAGAGAGAAGGACTGATGGGTGCAGAGACAATATGAGCCCCAATGGTTAAAGCTTCTGGAATCCCGTCCATCAATAAACCCAACCAAATGGCTGTTGGGGCATCCTCATGTTGTTTAACCGCTCCAGAAATAGCAGTGGCAGAAGGAATTAACTGACCTGCATTCATACTCTTAAGAGCTTGCTGAACCCAAACCCCAACTTTATTAGGCTCAAAATGCTGCCTTTTTTGAAGATAGTCGGCAACTTTGGGTTGTTCTAGAAAATTGCTGACTCCAACTTCTAAATCCTTTGACTGTTGTAGCATTTCTTCAAAATCTTGCTTTCTGAGAACCCAGACGGCAACATCGGTTTTGGCAACAGCAGTAACTGTATGAGGTGCGCCAGTAATAAAAGATAATTCCCCCAGGGCATCACCCTGAGTCAAAATTAGCGGTTTTTTTCTGGGGGTGTTGGGGTTTAAAACCTCTACTTCTCCTCGATCGATAATGTATAGACGATCCGAAAGCTCTTGAGGCTGAAAAAAAGCATAGCCGTCTTCGAGATGACGATAAACTAAGCGGTCAGCAATTTCTCTTAAATCTGCTTCTGGTAAATGGCTCAAGACGGGAAATCGACGAATTTGACGTGCTAGATTGAGAAATTCCTCAGCATGATTATCGACTTGAATGGCGGGAGGAATGATTCTCTCCTGTCGCAGACTGTTAATTGCCAAGGCAATCCAATTTTGAACTTGCGATCGCGTTAATTGATGACGCTGCGGAAGATAATTAGCTACTTGCTCACTTTGTAAAAGCTGCTCGGTGGCTTGGACTAATCTAGGAGAGGTCTGTAGCAATTGCTCAAAATCAGGACGAGGCAAAATATCCAGTTGTGTCTCTTGTGTCGTCACAGCCATCGTTTGATGGGGACTACCAGTTATGAAAGCTAGCTTACCAAAAGTATCATTAGCCTTAAGGATTGCCAAAGGACGTAACTCTGCTTGAGGATCTAATAGCTCTACCTGACCTTTTTCAATAATGTAAAGACTTTCACTAGGATCTTCTTGGCTATAGACTGTTGCTCCCCTGGGGTAGCGTGACACGAGTAAAGAGTCAGCCAAAGCTTGATGCTCTGGCACAGATAAATTGCGAAATAGGTTAGTACGGCGAAGTCGTGTAATCCTCTGCTGAAATCTTTCAGTTTCCTTTTGGGTCATATGGACTAGAGTAGTAGAAGGCTTGCGTAAAAAACCTCCAGAATTATTCACGATGCGATTGACAAACGTAAAGAATAAGCTGCCAATAATTGAACCCACAACTAACTCCAGTAAATGTCCTTTCTCAGTTGCATTGCCAACGAGATCGATTACCAAGGCAGCAAGCAAAGCTCCCCCACCAAAGGCAATTAGAAAAGCTAGAATTCGCTTGCGAGGATTCCAAAATAAAGAAGTTACAGACCCCAAAGGCATGGAACAAGAACTGATAATTCCAGCCATAAAGGCTTTCAAAATAATTGTTTCAGACACAGCAATTTAACATTTAGAATTAAACAGCCCTGGGCTTAGACAGACAGTTTCTAAATTTTTTATGATTTTAATATGTACGAAAAAGATTAAGGTTAGTTTATGGTTTAGTGGGACTGAAAACCCACACCAAGATAGTCTTGGTAGTTCGTCGAGAAGGAGAAGAGATTCATCGCTACGTCCACATTGGTACAGGCAATTACAATTCAAAAACTGCCAAACTTTATACAGACTTTGGGATTAATGAGTTGTCGCGAAGAATTAGGGGCCGATCTGAGCGACTTATTTAATATTCTCACTGGTTATTCCCAACAGCAGACCTTTCGCAAATTATTAATTGCTCCAGTGAATCTGCGCGATCGCTTGGTGGCAATGATTCACCGTGAAATCAAACACTCTCATCAAGGGCGTTCGGGTAAAATTATTGCCAAAATGAACTCTCTAGTTGACCCAGAAATAATTACCACTTTATACGAAGCTTCCCAAGCTGGAGTACAAATACCCCTCGATTTAATCGTCAGGGGTATTTGCTGTCTACGTCCAGGTTTGTCAGGAATAAGTGAGAATATTCGAGTAATTAGCATTGCCCATTCCCGCTCCGCGTCAACCTTATTTATAACTATTCAAGCGGACTTCATATCAAAGGCGATCGCAGTCAGCCAGCCAGTCTTCAAGTATTCATAGTTAAGGTTGCTTGCCCAGACATTCTTAAGTAAATAAAAAATTAAGATCGAGCAATAAGTTTTTCGTTTATTATTGGCATGATTACCTGTAAATACGGAAAAAAACTTGCCTAGAGTCAATCTTGGCCTAGATTAATAATACTGGTGGCATTCTCATGAAACCTTTATTCTGCTATGTTCGGCTACGCTCTCCTTAAGTGGGGCTGGAGGCGAGGTTTACATCAGTTAATAGGTTCGTTGAGAAATATTTTGCCAACAGTATCAGATTAATCACTCTAAAGTGATAAAATTAAGGAGCAAGAAATATGAAGCTTTTATCTAGTATCAAGGCAGCCACTATAGCTGCAACCATGCTAAGTTTGTCCATTTTGCCAACTCTCGCCCAGAGTTTCCCCGATATAAGTGATAATGTCTATATGACAGAAATTGAGGATGCTGTAGCCAAAGGCATTGTCGAGGGTTTTCCTGATGGGACTTTTCAACCAGATAACCAAGTAACCAGGGAGCAAGCTGCTGTCATGATCGTAAAAGCTATTGGTAACGTAACTACCATCGATCTTGACGCAAGACCCCCTAACAGAACAGTGCGACCTTTTCAGGACATAGCCGAAGATCGCTGGAGTGCCAAAGAGATTAATTGGATACAGTGGAATCTTTATCCGGCAAATGTATCTCAGCTTACGGGGAATTTTCGCCCAGAAGATCCCATTACCCGAGTCGAGTTAGTCGATTTTTTGCGACGGACAGCAGAACTCGTGGGAAGTAGACTCAGAGGAAATCCAGAACTCACGGAAGCGAATGAACCAATAGAGTTTTCCGATGTATCTGGATACGATAAGGTATTAACGATGCAAATGTCAGCTTATTGCAACGTTGCTTCTCCGCTAAATGAGGAAGGCAATGCGTTTGCTCCCACAGAGCCAGCCCATCGTGACTATACAGCAGCAGCGATTGTACGGGCACTTAATTGTGAATAACGGTACTATCACTTTTAAGCTTTTCTAAAATTAATTGACAGAGAGAAGAATTAGCCATCTTCCCTGTCAATTAAGAATTAAGACCAAGAGCGATCGACCATACAGATTGGAACTAACTAACTGAAGATGATTTAGGGTTAATTAACAGTTAGCAAAATACTAACTATTGCTCACTTTATTTTTGTGGACAAGTAGCTGCCGACAGTCCCGTAGGAAGCAAATGGTAAACATGACTCATTCGTAGTGCAGTAATGTACCGCGTTGTCTAAGTTTTATGGAACAGTTATTAACATACCCAGCAGGGCAGGATGGTTCACAAACTGAAAATCTGAGAGTTTTGCCTGGAGAAAGCTCCCCTTTGGGAGCTACTGTTTACCCTGATGGGGTAAACTTCTGCGTCTTTTCCCAAAATGCGGAAGCTATAGAACTGCTATTATTTGATACTCCTAATGCTGCTGAACCAGCCCAGATAATTAAACTCGATCCCTTACTAAATAAGACTTGTTACTACTGGCATGTCTTTGTCCCAGGAATTAAGGCAGGACAAATTTACGCTTATCGTGCTTACGGACAGTTTGCCCCAGAAAGAGGGGATCGCTTTGACAGTGACAAAGTACTATTAGACCCTTACGCACGGGCAATTGTAGGAGATGAAAATTACGATCGCACTTCTGCAAGTAATCCTGGAGATAACTGCCTCCAAGCCCTCAAAGGAGTAGTTGTAGACCCTAATACCTATGACTGGGAAGGCGATCGACATCCCAGAATTCCCTATGCTAGTAGTGTCATTTACGAACTTCATGTAGGCGGTTTTACCAGTCATCCTAACTCTGGTGGATCTCCAGAAAAACGAGGTACTTATGCTGGCTTAATTGAGAAGATTCCCTATCTCAAGGAATTGGGAATTACCGCCGTAGAATTATTACCCGTCCACCAGTTCGATCCTCAGGATGTACGCCCTGGACTCACTAACTACTGGGGCTACAGTACAATCGGCTTTTTTGCTCCCCACAGGGGTTATAGTTCACAGCGCGAGCCTCTAGGAGCAGTAGATGAGTTTCGGGACATGGTAAAAGCCCTACACCGAGCGGGAATTGAAGTAATTTTAGATGTGGTATTTAACCATACCGCAGAAGGCAATCATCAAGGGCCAACTCTCTCCTTCCGAGGTTTGGACAACCAGACTTACTACATTTTAGAGGATTATAATCCCGCTTACTACACCAACTATAGTGGTTGTGGCAATACTTTTAAAGGCAATCATCCCATCGTCGGTAGATTGATTCTGGATTCCTTGCGTTACTGGGTTTCGGAACTGCACGTCGATGGTTTTCGTTTTGACTTGGCTACAGTTTTGGCCAGGAATATTTTTGGGCAACCAATAAAAGAAAAAGCAGGAACGATGAGCATTCTCTCCGCAATTGAATCCGATCCCATCTTAGCTGGAACCAAACTAATTGCCGAAGCTTGGGATGCAGCGGGATTATATGGGGTGGGTAAGTTTGTCGAATTAGCAAATTGGTTTGCGGAGTGGAATGGCCCATTTAGAGACGATGTGCGTCGTTTTGTTAAAAGCGATCGCGGTTCGATTAACGCTTTAGCAGCCAGAATTTTAGCCAGTCCCGATATCTACTCACGCTCAGATACAGATATCAATCGTAGTGTTAACTTTATCACTTGTCACGATGGTTTTACTCTCAACGACTTAGTTTCCTATAATCACAAGCATAATCTAGCTAACGGAGAAGAAAATTGTGACGGTGCTAACGATAACCATAGTTGGAACTGTGGGGTAGAAGGAGAAACGGACGACCCAGCCATAGAGCAATTGCGATCGCAACAGATTAAAAATTTCTTGACTATTCTGTTTATTTCTCAGGGAACACCCATGTTGCTAATGGGAGATGAAGTCAGGCGCACCCAATTGGGGAATAATAATGCCTATTGTCAGGATAATGAATTAAGTTGGTTTGACTGGAGTTTGTTAACCAAACATAATGGTTTGCTGCGTTTTGTCAAAAAGCTAATTCATTTTATTCAAGGACTGGCAATTTTTAGGCAAGAAAAGTTTTTAGAAGTTACCTATGCTAGTCAAGAACCCCATCTAATTTGGCACGGACAATATTTAGGTCAACCTGATTGGAGAGAGGAGTCTCGCCATCTAGCCTTCTCGCTATGTCACCCAGCTAATGGGGAACGCCTCCACATTATACTCAATGCCTATTGGAAACCGCTTAATTTTGAATTACCCCCCTTAGAACCAGGAAAATACTGGCATCGAATTGTGGATACTGCCTTACCTGCACCCAATGATTTTTCTGACTTAGAAACAGCAGTAAAAATTAACCAAGAGAGTTACCTGGTTACGGCACGCTCTTCTGTCATATTGATGGAGAAAACTACAGTTTAACCCAACCTAAATTAGGTCGGCAAAATAATTTATCTTGCGAGTGGGAAGACCCTCGCGTCCCACGACGGGATGAGAACGAGCGCATGGGACTTTTTGGCTCACGGGGTGACAATTTAGACGTTAAACGGACATCTCACGAGTCTGGGGAAACCCCAGACTCCGTGTCCTCATCTTCATGAATTAAAGTGAAAACAGCTTGTACAATAGTTAAGCGCGGTAAAGCGCAATTAAAAATCACAGGGACTGGCTTCCCCAACTTTAGCTCGTCGGGACAAATATCGCCAAGCGAAATTGTAATGGTGACGCGACTAGTAGGTTCAAGCTTGAAAGCATAGCCAAAATAACTAAATAGAATTTAGATCCGTTTGCGGTCGGTGCGCCCGTTAACGTTAAATCAAACTGCCCAGTAACGGCGGTCTGTCGGGGGCAGAGCCTTAAAACTCTGTCTAGATAAGAGTCTATATGGGAATCTCTCACTTTCAGTGAGAGAGGTTCAAAAAACCTGACAAGTTTTCCCTACCCCCCAAGCCCTAACCCCTACTCCCTACTCCCTATCACCACTATTGTCTTGTTAATTTCACCTAGATACTTATGTTTGAACAACTTTTTATTCCTAACCCCGAAGCAGAAAAACCTACTCCTCTGAATCCTCGTAAGGGAGTGATTATTGGTGTCGGGCAAGTGGGACTAGCTTGTGCGTATTCCCTATTGATTCAAGACTGCTTCGATGAATTAATTCTTCAAGACCTAGCTAAGGATAAAATTGAGGGGGAAGTGATGGACTTTCTGTCTGGTATGCCCTTTCTTCCTCCTACCGAACTCAAAGCGGGAACTGTAGCTGATGAGGGACGCAATGCTGACTTAGTAATTATCACGGCTGGGGCTGCTCAAAAACCAGGAGAAAGTCGTTTAAATCTAGTCGAACGGAACGTCACTATCTTTAAAAGCATCCTTAGTGATGTAGTAAAATACTGTCCCGATGCCATTTTGCTGATTGTCAGCAATCCCGTTGACATCATGACCTATGTAACCCTCAAAATCTCTGGATTCCCCAGTTCTAGGGTGATTGGTTCGGGAACAGTTCTGGATACGGCTCGTTTCCGTACTTTACTAGCTAGAAAATTGGATATTGATGCTCGTAGCGTTCATGCTTATATTGTTGGTGAGCATGGGGATAGTGAACTGCCGATTTGGAGTACGGCAAATGTAGCTGGCGCGAAACTCGTTCCCAACAGTTGGGATAACCTTAGTGCTGCCGAACAAAAGGAGTTAACTACCATATTTGAACAAGTGAAAAATGCTGCTTATGAGATTATTAAACGCAAAGGATATACTTCTTATGGAATTGGGTTAGCGGTAACCGATATTGTCAAAGCTATTTTACGCAGTCAAGAGCGCGTTCTTACTGTCAGTAGTCTGGTTGATGGACTATACGGTATTCATGATGTTTGTCTTGGCTTACCTACAGTTGTTAACGAAAAAGGCGTACTTAAAACAGTTAATCTAGCTCTCAATGAATCAGAAGAAAAACAACTCCGAGATTCTGCTCGAGTTCTGCGGGAAGTTTTTGCTCAACTCAAGCTTTAAGAAACGTGAGTTTGGAGTTTAGAATAATATCAAATCCAGTTAGATGCCTAACTTATATTTTGTACAAATAAATAAAAATTAGTTTAGCAGCAGAAGATCAGCAAGTCGCAATGATTCCCATCACCATAAGAAAAAAACTATTAAAAATAATTTTGACAGGTCTTCTGGCTAGTTTGGGAGCAATGTCTATGGCACTGAAACCCAAACCCAGTCTAGGAGCAGAACGAATTAGTTTTTCTCTTCCTGTCTTGGGCGAGTTTCACCTTTCCGTGAACTCTTTAGAAGTTTTTGCTAAAGAAGGCAAAATTACTCGAGAGTTTCAATTCTATGCCCGTTTCCTAGACCAGCAAACTTTGACTCGATTCCGTGAGATATTACAAAAGCAGTTTGAGGTTAGTCCGACTACTATGTTTCGGGTGACTAAAATGCCGATGGGAGAAGATTTTCTCAGGCAGATAGGAGAGGTCATCTATACTCATCCTGGTCGCAACGGTATTTATGCCATACGTTCGGCTCTTATTTTAGCAGCAGCAGATTCAGAAGGTTTAACAGCAATCAATGTATTGCGCCACTTCCCCACCCAGGAGATTCAACTAAACACCAAGTTTATTTTTTCCCTGCTCAAAGAGGTTGGCAATTATTTTGCCTATAACGACACCACTCTTAAGGCGATCGCCCAACAAGCCAACAGCGAAATTACCTCCCAGCCAAGATTAAATTTTAAGCAGTTGTCAGATTTGCGTCAAACAGGGTCTTATCCAGTCGTGCAAAAAACGAGGACCTTCAAGATCGAGCAAGTGCGTCAGACTCGATTAGGTTTTTCCGCCGATTATAATCTCAAAGCGGATATCTATCTGCCGCAAAATCTAACGCAACCAGCTCCTCTAGTAGTACTCAGTCATGGTTTTACTTCAGATCGCTCCCATTTTGACTATTTGGCAGAACATTTGACTTCTCACGGCTATGTTGTAGTGGTACCAGAACATATTGGCAGCAATAGCAAGTTTAAAGAAGCTTTTTTGCGGGGTGAACTAAGCGTCGATGTTAGCCCGATCGAATTTTTTAACCGCCCCCTAGATATTACTTATCTTCTGAACAGAATAGAAAATCATCCTGAGTTTAAAGGACAGATCAATTGGGAACAAGTAGGCATTCTCGGTCACTCTTTTGGTGGGAATACTGCCTTGGTAGTTTCTGGTGCTCCTCTCAATCAAAAGAGAATTAGCCAAGTATGTCAGCCAAACCAACCTACTCTCAATGCTTCAGAACTGCTTCAGTGTCGTGCTAGTTTTTTGCCCCCAGGAAGCTATAATTTGCAAGACCCTCGCATCAAAGCAGTAGTAGGAGTTAATCCTGTAACCAGTTCGATTTTGGGACCAGAAAGCATGAGTAAAATCCCTATTCCCACCATGATTGTGGGAGGCAATAAAGATATCGTTGCTCCTTTTATTGAGGAACAGGCTCATCCCTTTCTGTGGTTGACGACTGAAAACAAATATTTGGCGGTAATGGTGGGGAGTTCTCATAACTCTACCGGCAGTGCCCAAGGAGTTGCCAACCTGCCAGATTTATTGAAAGGTAATCGTCCTGACCTAGCCAGAGGCTATCTCAAGGCACTTAGTTTGGCTTTTTTTGAAGTTCATTTGCGCTCTCGCTCTGACTACCAAACCTATCTGAGTTCTGCTTATGCTCAAACTATCAGTAACGAGGAACTCCCCTTACATTTAGTTAGATCTTTAACCCCAGAACAACTCGAACTTGCCTATGGTAATACTCCTCCTACTCCACCTATCCCCGAATCATTGGTTGCAGTATCTCCCAGAAAACAAGAGAATATCTTGGCTGAAATCCGCAACACTAAAACGCTGAAAATAGCCATGAGAAGTGATGCTGCTCCTTTTGGCTATATAGATAGTCAGGATGGCTTGTGGACTGGTTATTGCGCAGATTTAGCTGATTCTTTAGGACAATACTTAGCCCAAACACTGAATATTCCTTCTGGGATCGAAGTAATCAAATTATCATCTAACCTAGAAAATCGTTTTGAACTGGTACAGCAGGATAGAGTTCACCTCGAATGTGGTCCCAATACCATCAGAACAGACCAAGAAGATATTAGATTTTCCGATCTCTTTTTTGCCAGTGGTACTCGTTTTTTAGTGACCAATGGCAACGCAGCTAAAGTTCATCTGGAGAATGGTCTGGAAGGGATTCAGACAGGAGTTCTCCCAGAAACTACCACAGAGCAATTCCTGCAAGAAACTTATCCTCAGGCAGAAGTAGTCTATTTTGAGGGAGAACAAGGAAGAAAGAAAGGAGTTACAGCAGTTACCAACGGCAGCATCGATGCCTTTGTCAGCGATACTGTTTTGTTATCAGGAGAAATCGATCGACAGAATTTAGCTCAAGAAAATTACCAGTTAGTACCAGAAGAACCTCTAACTTGTGACTTCTATGGACTAATTTTGCCCAAAGGCGAACGCGAATGGCGCAAGACAGTCAACGCTTTTCTTCGCGATCGACAAGAACGTAACCTTACGGATAAATGGTTAGGAGATTACCTACCTCAAGCATTGTCTGATGCAGATTATTGTCTGAATAAGCGAAAAAACTAGACCAATAGAGGTCTTTTTGAAATTTATTCACCAAAATAAAATCATTGGTATAACCCATGACTAACTATAATTCTTTGCCAATCTTGTTAACTTTTGGTGTCGCTCCTTTACTTCAGCTTGGTGGCTTACTACTATTGACTGGAAGTTTGGCATTGCTGGGGTTTCTGGCACTACCTAAATTAAGTCAATTTCTGCTAGAACGTTTCGCTTCTTCTCAAATGGCGATCGCTTATCGACAAATAGTCGAACCTTCTTTATCTTTAATTCAGATCGTTTTTGGACTGGCGATCGCCGATCTTCTCCTTTTGCTGCTCAAACCTATAACTAAGATATCATTCCTAGAAATTAATCTGGGTTTAAGTGTAGCGATCGCTCTTTGTTATCTGGCGTATCAACTAATTAGCCGTTTTTTTCGCTTCTATGTAGAAGATACTGTTAATCAGGGGCGTAAACTCGATGCCGATTTTTTTGTAGTTAGTAAGATTCTGGCTATCTTAGCTATTTTCTTTGTTATCATTACCATCTTTGCTGAAACTCATGAGATTGATATCCTTGGTTTGCTAGCTAGTATTGGTATTGGTGGCGTAGCCATCGCTTTTGCTGCTCAAACCATTTTAGAGCAAATTATCGGTGGGTTCGTGCTTTTTTTTGATAGTCCCTTCGCCCTCGATGATTATATTAAACTCCCAGATGGTACTTTCGGTCGTGTAGAGTCCATTGGATTGCGTCTGACGAAAATTCGTACTTCGGGAAAAGGAACACTCGTCAGTGTCCCTAATAATGCTCTAGCTAAGGAAAATGTCGAAAATTTCACTAATGCTGGCAAAATCATGGCTATTGTGGATGTAAAATTTCCCCAGGGAATTAGCATTGAAGAACAATCCCTAATCCGTCAGGTAATAGTTACTGACACTAGAGATATTTGGGGGTTCGATCCTCGTAGTACTGCCGTTAACTTTAGTAACGCTAATGGCAACGGCGAGAGTTCGCCAGCCACAAGAGGACAAGTTAGTTTATTTATTCTGAGCTCTGGAAAGGAAATATCCATGGAACTACGTCGTCAATTGTTGGATATTGTTAGTAAAAAAATTGCTCAAAAACTGACTGAATATGGTATTGCTTATGAAATAGAACAACCCAGAGCATATATTGATTCGCCCATGTCTATCTAGGGTTTGCTGAAAAAGTAAGCCCAAAAAATTGACAAGAATCAGCTTGATTACAAAGATAAGTTTTTATTTTACTAACTATATATCAATGTATCGAATAAAGGTTGGATTTTGTAAAACTTAACATCCAGGTTGTGCTAATTTGATTATTTTTTATTTGCTTCTTGGCGATCTCGCTGAAAGCGAGGCACTGCGTGATCGCGTTTTGCCCCTTTGGTATCGTCAGAGTTACCTTGTCTCTCTTGTTGCTGTTTGAGTTGTCGTAAAGCTTCTTGACTACAACCCATTTTTGGCTTTATTATTATGAATTGTCCCATTTTTTCTAAGGTCATTGCTGCCACAACTGGGACAAACATCATTTTCAAGTTTTAAAGCACCTTTAATGAGTAAAAAGAATAATGATTTCAATAATTTAAACATCAAATAACTCTTCGGCGAAAATCAAATTATACTTAAAAAAACTCTCAAATATAAATAACTTCCAAGATTTTGACTGAAATCCCTAATTTAGTATACCTGTATTAATACCTTGGCACCCAGCTTGACTGGCAGCGAAGCTGATCGATCCTTTTTTCACTACATGGGAATCACCACCCACGATTGTAGGGTTGAGTAGGTGGTGTCAAAATATTTGATGCCAGCAGTTTTTTTCTTTTTTCTACTTCATTTTCCCAATTAGCTTCTGAGGCATAGGCTGCATCGATAATACTGATATCATCAGCTAAAGTTTCGTTGGCTAAAGCTTTGAGTTCTTGTTGCTTGAGAACCGAGCGGATTCGCAAATGTTCTTGGGTAATTCTGCCTGTAACACCTGCTCCTAAGCCTGCGAGTAAAATATACCGACGGTTGAATTTCATGATTTTGCTCGATTGATTAATGCTTTTTTTATTTGCAGTAGGTCTGATAAGCCTTGAGTAACTGTTTCAAAGTTGAAGAATTAGCTCGTGTGGCATTCAGAAAAAACTGATTGGTAGCTCTGCCAAAGACCCAGGTTAATGTAGCATGACCCACTCCACTATTGAGAACAATAATTAAAGGAATAACTAGACCGATAAGAGAAAAAATTAACCGCACCAGAAAAGCACTGGCAAATGCAACCAAAAAAGCGCATAAGATGACTAAGATCGCCTGTATCTTTTTCCCTTTGGGCTTACCCCAGCGCAACCAAATATCTACAACCATCTTCAGATTTATCAGAGCCAGAACTAAAAGATCGATGTTTCCGACCGGACTTTCGGGAATTAAACCAATAATGGCAGCCCCCAACGTATAATCGAGGATTAGCTTTTGTACTCCACGATTAATTTCCAAAGGAATTTTAAATCCTGATACAAGGGACTCAACCGATGGTAAAGATTCTGACCATTCACTTGTATTTTCTTCTGAGCCTTGTATACCCAAGTCTTTCATGACAACTATATTCTGGACAAATCGAACGATATTAAATTACAATTTTTCAACAGTACCATATTAAAGTTATATCTGGTTTTATAGATTGAGATTTGGAATCAATCGCTCAATCTTAAACCTAGTAAAGCACTTTTATCTCAATTCTGGTTTTTTTCAGTCTCTAATTATTGCGATCGCCTGTTTTCAATCATACTCAGAGGCGCGATCGAGAAATAAATTGCCAATAATATTCTCAGAGATTGTTACTGATTTCTACAATTGCTTCTCCTTGCAACAATCGTTCTAGCGCATCAGGCAAAGTAGCAGTAAGTAATCTTCTTAAGTTACGGTTGGTGACATTTCCACAGGTAAGCCACAAAATTTGAGGAGGTGTTCCCAATCGGCATACCAAGTCAATAAAATCACTGTCTTTAGTCATAATTACAGCGTTAACGGTTCGTGCTGCCTCGAAAATCTCGGTATCTTGAGCATCTCGCAGTTCAATATCTCGTAATGCAGTCGCCTCTAGAGCGAAATTATTCGTTAACCAGCTTGCCAAAGTTGGCGGTAATTGAGCGTCAATCCAGATTTTCATGCAGTCAGTCTGGGAAAGTCAGTACGTCGTGCTGCAAAAAGTAAACAGGCTTGAATATCTGCTAGTTCTAAATCGGGAAAATCTTCCAAAATTTCAGTCGTGCTAACATTTTCAGCTAACATTTCTAGGATATCGGTGACGCGAATCCGCATCCCTCGAATACAGGGACGACCTCCACATTGACCAGGGGTTTGAGTAATGCGAGATAACAAGCTTGATTGTGAGTTCATGGAACATTTGTCTTTAGATTGTGCGATCGACTTTTATTTTACTAAGAAACTGTTTGTGAACCTCTAGCTGACAATCGATCTGAAACTTATCTCAAGGTAATTTTGTGACGATCGCCCGATCTCCATCTTATTGATAAATCCTACCATCGGGCATAATTGCTTCTGTTAAATCCGCATCATCGAGATTTGTTCGAGTTAAATCAGCATCTTTTAAGTTGGCTTTAAATAAAATCGCACCACTAAGATCTGCATAACTTAAATCTGCACCCTGAAAACTAGCTTCTGTCAGATCGGTAGTTAATCCCATCCCTGCATTTAAATTGGCGCGACAAAGTTTAGCACCATCTAAGTTAGCTTTATATAAAATTGCCATGCTCAAATTAGCGTAGCTGAGATCGGCATAACTAAGATTGGCATGACTTAAATTGGTACGATAATCTGTAGTAGGACGCAGATCGACTTCAAACATCACAGCTTCAGAAAGTTTAGCACCACTGAGATTTGCCCCTTTTAAAATGGCTTTAATTAAATTAGCTTGTTTTAAATTGGCTTTAGTTAAAATCGCGCCACTAAGATCGGCTTCTCTTAAATTAGCTCGTTTTAAATCCGCTTTAGTTAAGTCTGTCCCCCACAAAATAGACTCGCTTAAATCTGCTTTACGCAAACAAGCACGACTTAAGTTAGTTCTTCCCAGTCTAGCTTGTCGTAAATCTGCTGCGGTTAAATCTATTTCTCTTAGATTGACTTTAATTAATTCTGCTTCTTGTAAATTAATTTTAGGAAAAGCTCTTTTTCCCGTGCTGTATTGTTGTAAAAATTTATTTACTTTCAAGTGACCGTAAAATAATCCAAAAGTTTGCAACTAATTTTAAACCGAATTTATTCGATCTTTTTTCCATCCGAGCGTCTGGCAATTGGTTATTCTTTTGCTTGAGAACTAGCGATCGCTTTTTTTATTTTAGGTAATCTTATAAGGGGATGGGAGTATAATTAAAACAATAATACAGCGTAACGTTATAAATATAATATTACTTAGCGATAAGGACTGATACAGCGAGGAGCGAGAAGAGTGGCTTTTTCTGGTTGTCTGGGAAACCAAGCGGCAGTATGTTTACAAAATTCTACTAGCATTACCCGCATTTCTCACAAACTTGGCGATCGCAGTCTCTGAAAGCTTTGTGTAGTAAGCGTTTGACCCTGCTTAAATCGGCTTGAAAAAAACTACACACTGTTGAAACCCTTATTCTGCTTAAATTTG
>JBFRWK010000064.1:0-35180 GCA_051439545.1 Xenococcaceae cyanobacterium
TCCTACTCTAATTACTGGTCATGGTACTCATAAAGAGCCTGATTGCAGAGGAGCGTAGTGAAGCGAAATGTTTCATGCTGCGTTCTGAAGACGAGTCGCCTCGGTGACGAGGTGGCTTAGTTTAACACACTAAAATAATTCAACTAACTTGGGCAATTAAGTTTTTAGCTATAGCTATACTTTCACATTCAAGCAAATAAAGTAAAAAGCTAAGAGCTAAAAGCTAAAAGCTGTGAATACTAGACTTTCACAACTTCCTCAAAATATTTTCCTAAAACAGTAGATGTAAATTGATTGAAGATTAGAGTGATTCGACAATTATTAAGAGTGATTATCTAATTTTCAGATATTCTCTGCGATCGAATTATTTATGGAACTTTTACGCTATAAAAAGTCAACTAATCCACCTTCTCAAGAAAAACGGCAAAAATCTGCTAAGAAAAAGCTTAATGTTTGGTTAATCGGTATTTTGACCATCGCTTCTTTAGGGGGAGGAATGGTTTATTGGTATATTTCGCAAAGCTCCACACCAACCACTAGTCCAGAACCAATTACAGAGTTTAAACCCTCAGCCGTAACAGCTTTAGGCAGATTAGAGCCAGAAGGAGAAGTGATCGAGCTTTCAGTAGCTAATGCTCAAGACAGTCGAGTTAATGAATTGTTAGTAGAAGAAGGCGATCGCGTTAAAGCAAATCAGTTAATTGCCACTCTTCAGGGTTTAGACCAAAAACAAGCAGAACTAGCCGAAGCCAAACAGAATGTAGAAGTTTACCGAGCTAAATTGGCACAAATAAAAGCAGGAGAAGCAAAACTAGCCGAAATTACCGCCCAAAAAGCTAATATTGCCCGTTTAGAAGCACAGTTACGCACTGAAAAAATAGAAAGAGAAGCAGAAATCGCCGATGCCGAAGCAGAATTAAAAAACGCGGAAATTAACTACAAACGCTATCAAAGTCTTTATAGAGATGGAGCAGTCAGTCAAGCAGACTTAGACGATCGCCGAGAATTATCTGCAAGAGCGCAAGCTAAATTAGAGCGAGTAAAAGCAAGGCTAGAAAACACTGTTTCTACTTTACAAGAACAAATCGCTCGCGAACAGGCAATGCTTAATAAGTTAAGGGAAGTTCGTCCAGTAGATTTAGCAGAAGCAAGAGCCGAAGTCAATTATGCGATCGCTAAAGTTCAACGCATTGAATCCGAACTAGAAGACTATTACGTGCGCGTACCTATAGATGGACAAATTCTGAAGATTAATACCTTAGTAGGGGAACAAGTAGATACGAGTCAAGGCATTGTCGAACTAGGAAAAACCAGTCAAATGTATGCGATCGCTGAAGTATATGAAACAGATGTCAGCAAAGTTAAAAGCGGACAGAGAGCCACAATAGTCAGCGAACATGGCGGTTTTGAAGGAGAATTACAGGGAACAGTAGACCATATCGGCTTGCAAATCAAAAAACAAGATGTTCTCGAATCCGATCCCGCTGCGGATAAAGATGCTCGCGTTGTGGAAGTAAAAGTGCGTCTCGACCCCCAAGATAGCGATAGAGTTGCAGGATTGACTAATTTACAGGTAAGAGTTCGGATTGATTTGGATAGTGGTTAGTAGTTAGTGGTTAGTTGTTCGTAGAGGTGTTTTTTAGATATCGTAAGTAACCATTAAATTAATGACTCTTAAAACTCTATTAAAAAGATTCAATAAAGAACCCCCTTTAGGTTGGGCGCAACTCCGCAATCAAAAAGTTCGCCTGTTGGTAGCACTAATAGCCATTGCTTCTGCCGATATTATAATTTTTACCATGCAGGGGTTTAGATTGAGTATGTTTGGCGGTGCTACTAACCTCCACAAACAACTGCGCGGAGATTTATTTCTAGTCAGTAATCGCGCTGAATTTCTCACCGACGATCAAACCTTCGATCGCCGTCATTTATACCAAGCAGAAGCAATCGATGGAGTCGCATCGGCTAGCCCCCTTTACTTTTCTTATGGTAATTGGGTCAATCCTTGGAACAATAAAATCACCAGTGTCGGCGTAATTGCTTTCGATCCCGTCCGTCCAGTAATCGATCTGCCAGAAATAGATGAACAGCTAGAAACAATAAAATTACCCAATACAGTACTATTTGACCGTCTATCTCTTCCCAAGTTGGGTTCTGTACCCGAATCTTTGATTCAGGGAAAAACCGTTACTACTGAAATATCGGGACATCGAGTTAACGTTGGTGGTATCTTTACCCTGGGTAGCACGATTTTTATTGACGGACACATTATTACCAGCGATTGGAATTACCTACGTCTATTTGGTTCAGACAGCATCGATAATCTTAAAGTTGGTATTCTCATTCTCGAACCAGACGCAGATTTGGCAACGGTAAAGAGCAAAATCCAGGCATATTTACCCCAAGATGTGGAAGTGATGACCCATCAAGAATTTATCAAATCCGAAGAAGATTACTGGGCTAAAGTTCCTGGTGGCATACTTTTCAACTTTGGCGTTGTGATGGGATTTTTTACTGGAGTGGTGATTGTTTATGAAGTTTTATATGCAAATGTAAACGATCATTTAGCTGAATATGCCACCCTCAAAGCGATGGGCTACTCAGATAAGAATCTATTAATCGTTGTTTTCCAAGAAGGTATTATTCTTGGTGTATTGGGATTTATTCCTGGATTTGTTGGTTCGCTGGGGATCTATACCCTACTCGGATATGTGACACGAATTCCCTTGCCGATGCGATTTGATGTTGCCTCACAGGTGTTTATTCTAACTATTTTGATGTGCTTAGTCTCGGCAGCGATCGCCATGCGAAAACTCCAATCTGCCGATCCAGCAGATGTGTTTTAGGTTTTAGTTAGTTGTTAGTAGGCTATCGTAAATATCATATCTATGGAGAAAACATAATGAAACAGTGGTATGAAGAATTATTTGAAAACTATGCCCTGAAATACGATCGCGAGAGTTTCGTCCAAGGCACAATTGGAGAATGTGATTTTATCGAACGAGAGATAAACTACAACAAAGCAACGCAAATCTTAGATATTGGATGTGGAACTGGCAGACATTCTATTGAGTTAGCAAAAAGAGGATATACCGTTACGGGAATCGATCTATCCGAATCTCAATTAAAAAGAGCCAAAGAAAAGGCATCCACACAAAATTTGCCAATTAATTTTGAACGACAAGACGCGAGAAAACTTACTTTTTGTGATGAATTCGATTTGGTAATTATGCTTTGTGAGGGAGGTTTTTCCTTAATGGAAACCGATGAGATGAATTTTCAAATTCTTCGCAATGCCAGCAACGCTTTAAAACCAAAAGGAAAATTAATATTTACCACCTTAAATGGCTTATTTCCCTTATTCCATTCGGTGAAAGAATTTTTCGCTTCAGCAACGAAAGAAGGAAATGCCACTTATAGTAATAATTCATTCGATCTAATGACATTTCGCGATCGCCATACCATCCAGATTGAGGACGATCTCGGTAACACTAAAGAATTAGAATGCAACGAACGCTATTATGTTCCATCGGAAATCACCTGGCTTTTAAAAACACTTAATTTTAAAGTTATTGACATATTCGGGGCAAAACTTGGTGCTTTTAGTCGTCAGGATCGCTTAACAACTGAAGACTATGAAATGTTAGTAATAGCCGAAAAATAACCACTAAATATCTAAGTGCGATCGCCATGAGGAAAATCTGCCGATCCAGCAGATATATTTTATTTAGTTTTTAGTTACTAAGTTTTTTACTACCCATAAATCACTAACCACTAACAACTAACCACTAACAACTAACCACTAACCATGTCTCTAAAAACCCTACTAAAAAAATTTACCAAAGAACCCCCATTAGGTTGGGCGCAACTGTCACATCAAAAAGTCCGTTTACTAGTAGCTTTGTCTGGAATTGCTTTTGCCGATATCTTAATTTTTATGCAGCTTGGCTTCTATAACAGTCTCTTTGGAGGTGTTACTCGCATCCACGAACATCTTAATGGAGATTTATACTTGGTGAGTTCGCGGGCTAAATTTTTAGATGATGGTCAAACCTTCGATCGCCGTCATTTGTATCAAGCGGATGCGGTAGAGGGAGTCACTTCAGCTAGTCCTTTTTACTATTCCCATGCGGGTTGGGTAAATCCTTGGGATAAGAAAGTTACTAATGTTGCTATTTTGGCTTTCGATCCCGCTCATCCTGTCTTAAATTTACCCGATGTTAATCGGCAGCTAGAGCAAATTAAATTAGCCGATCAAGTTTTAGTAGATCGTCTAGCCAGACCCGATTTAGGCGCGATCGCCGAAGCTATCGATCGTGGTGAAACAGTTACTACAGAAATATCAGAACGAAGAATTAGCGTCAGTGGTATGTTTACATTGGGCAGTACCCTATTTGTTGAGGGATATCTAATTACTAGCGACTGGAATTATCTTCGATTGTACGGTGCAGATAGCATTGATAAGGTGAAAGTTGGCGTACTCAAGATAGAATCTAGTGCAGATACAGAAGCAGTTAAGCAAAGAGTTAGAGCTAGTTTACCTAACATGGTTACGGTAATGACTCATGAAGAATTTATCGCAGCAGAGAAAGAATTTTGGGACAAAAATCATCCAGCAGGAACGATCTTTAACTTTGGCGTGGCAATGGGTTTTGTGGTAGGTGTGGTAATTGTCTATCAAGTTTTATTTGCCGATGTCAACGATCATCTAGCCGAATACGCTACTCTCAAAGCAATGGGTTATCCCGATAAAAGCTTGTTAGCCGTAGTCTTTCAAGAAGCAATTATTCTGGCTGTATTGGGTTTTATTCCTGGCTTTGGGTTTTCGATCGGAATGTATGGTGTGCTAGAAGCTTTAACCCAAATGCCTCTATCCATGCAATCTGCTGTTGCTTTAAGAGTATTTGTCCTGACTGTTATTATGTGTTCTGCTTCTGGTGCGATCGCGATTCGGAAACTTCATTCTGCCGATCCTGCGGAAGTGTTTTAAATTTTGGTTAGTTGTTAGTCGTTAGTCGTTAGTAGGCGATCGCCATTCACAAACTACAAGCCGTATATTCTGCGGAAGTATTTCAAATATTGAAAATTTAGAGATAATTCCAGATAAGCTAAAGGCTAGCAACCATCTTACTTCACCGCTTCACTAGCAATGTCTGCATATAAGCTGGCGACTTTTGCCGTTGTTTCCTTGTCAGATTCTATACCGTGTCGGGCATAAATCGTGTCGAACAGAAATTCAGCCGAATTATAGCTTAAAAACACTTTGCCCTCAGCATCTTCCCATACCATTGCCTTGGGCGGAAGATCGATCGCCACTGTCGGGGTTTCGATAAAAACTGGCGTGCCAATACGGGGATTGCCGAATACAATAACAGTTGCTCGTGGCATCTCCAAGCCTACCGACTCAGCAGCAGCAGCATGATCTAAACGCGCAAAGATTTTAAGTCCTCTTTCTTTTGCTGCTGCCTCGAACTTCTCTATAGTTACATCGACGGAATTAGCACTAGGTTGCGTAATCAGTCCGTCTACATCAGGTGTGGCAAGGGTAATGACTGAAAAAAGTATGGCGATCGCCGTGACGACAAGATAGCGCAAAAATATCATTATCAAAAATGAGTTATGAAAGTTTTAAAAGTTTCATTTATTGTACTGACTGAATATTGCTCTGGAAAATATGCGATCGCCCTATCTCAATTAAAACCACCAAACTTAATCTCAACTCTGTGTCTAACCAAAAGAATTAGAAGTTAATATTTGGTGAGCGAGTGATTTTTAGTTTCTACTTGGCAATATATCCTATGAATAATCCAATGCGATCGCTTCCTTCATATTACAATCTCTCCCAAATTCCCAATACTGTTAGCATTGCTGATTCTGAAGCTGCATTTGAAGTAATCCACGAAACTATTCTCAATCTTTGGGATACGGTTAACAAATTATCTAGCATTCAACCACCAAGACGAGAACGTTATCGCGTTACCCTTTTTGGTTCGGCAAGAATCCAACCCAATACAACTTTATATAACGGAGTGCGCGATCTCGCTAGCGAACTAACTAAAATTGGTTGCGATATTATTACTGGCGGAGGACCTGGTTTAATGCAAGCTGCGAATGAAGGTAGTGTCATTGCCGATCCTGAAGACATTACTAAATCTATTGGAATTCGTATCGATCTCGGATTTGAACAAGATACTAATCCTTTTGTAGAGCAGGTTTATCTCCATCGCACTTTTTTTTCGCGACTACACCATTTTGTGCTTGCATCTGATGCTTTTGTGGTTTTACCCGGGGGTATTGGGACAGCTTTAGAAACCCTCATGATCTGGCAATTATTACAAGTTCGTAAGCTACAAAATACGCCGTTTATTACGATTGGGAAGATGTGGAGTGAGTTGGCTATCTGGGCAAAAAAATATACTATTGATGTCGAACCACCAATGGCAGACCCCGCAGACATGAGTATTCCTACTTGTGTTGATAACTGCGAACAGGCGATCGCTTTACTTCGAGAAGCCCATGAACAATGGCAAAACGGTAGTAAATAAATGCTATGTAGTCTTTTAAAAAGAGATAATGGGAATAGATATTAATTCTCTATGAGTATTGAAGAGATGAACCAACAACGACTCAAAGCCTATCTCAATTTGATTCAAGGATTGTTAAGTTGTCCCAGAGGAGAAGAATGGATACTACTGCGACAGAATGAAGGTTTGGTTGATGGGAAATTCGTAGAAGTGATGGAAGAAGTTGCCCATCATCTAGCCATGGAAGGAAACATCAAAGCAGCCAAGTATCTGCACAACTGGGCAGGAAAACTACATCATATTTTGACAGAGAATATTCCCGTTCCTCAAAATGATACTGATAAAACCCAAGCCTATATAGAACTTATTCAAGCACTGCTAGATTGTCCTGAAGGTGAGGAAAAATCAATTTTAGAGGCACACCAAGATTTAATCGGGCCTGAATTAGTTAAACTGATGAAGCAAGTTGCGAGCCAAATAGCAGCGGAAGGAAATGAATCAACAGCTAGTTTTCTATCTAATTTGGCAACAGATTTAAACCGCACTTGGCTGAAAAACCACGAATTTAAACCAACACTCAAAAAAGAGATTGCTCCCGATCCCTGGTTTGATGAAACTACTCCAGCAGCAGATTCAGCTGTGACAAAAACTCAAACAACTAATTTAGAAGCACCAGAAATTGAAATTTCTCAACAACCTGTAACCTCTTCTCCCCAGACTCAGATAGAGCAAGATCGACAAATCGTACAACAGCTAAAAGCGATCTCTGATGCTCTGGTAAATTTAGCAACAACTTTAACCTCTCGACAGCAGCCATTCAACCCTTTATGGTATATGGATGTTTTGGAAAAAGCAGAAGCTGCTAACTGGATTTTGACTACTGATGAAGTGGAACATCTAATCGGTGTTAAACCTCATTGCGGTCATGATGAGACTTCTTACTATAGAGGTAGTTGGGCTTTTATTAAGGCAGGAAAAATTGGCGCGCAAACAGGCTGGAAAGTGAAAAAACAAAGTGATTCTGTTAGTTAATGGCTATTATTTCTCCCTAGCTTTTACGTCTGTTCGCCAAGAGATGCGATCGCGATTTTACAACTACAGTCTACCAAGTACACAGAAGTATTTTAGGTATAAATACGCTCGATTACTCAAGCCTTTATCGAGCGAGAATTATAGTAATTTGTTCTGGCAAATTAGTACTCAAAACTAGATTTTTAAGTAAAGTTATGTATCATTTTTCAGCTTTCAAATAATAAGATGGTAAATTAATAATTGAAGCTTAAGAAGCTTCCCTGACAGAAACTACAGGTTTATTTACATTCACCCAAAGGAGGATAAAAAATCTGTTTCATCTAATATCTGTCTCGTTAAAGAACAACAGTAACACTCAACTAAAAAGCTAACATTTCCTTAAATAGTAGAAAGGGAGTTAATCGACTGTAATATTAACAGTGAATCTCCAAATTAAACTTAATTAATAAAGGAAATACCTTAGTGAGTATAGCTTGAGTGTTATTGTTTTAAACCGATAAAAATTCGCTACGTTAATTTCTCGACAAACTTAAATTCTAGAATATTTTAATAATCCGCAGCTTCATCTACTTTAATAAAAGCTTTTAGCTATTAGCTAAACGGGTCTAAGTCCCCTTGTCTATCTCGAAGAGATGAAAAGTCTTTAATTAAAAGTAGTTAAAATCTACCTTTAATTAAGAAGGGCGCGACTGCGAAATTTACTTCCGCAGTTTAAGTCGCCTGTCTAAAAGCTGATAGCTAAGAGCGATCTAGCTACCGCGAAGCGGTTTGACTTTAAAACTGAAAGCTGATTTAAAACGGAACTTTCAGCATACAAAAGTATTAATATGGGGATTAAAGCCTTGCTTGGCAAGGCTTTGAATGAATGTACTGAGCGATTACTCTGTCCATGTAACCTCTTGTTGAATTTGAGCGATCGCAGTAAACTAAAAATATAGGTGCGATCACCTCAAAACACGCTTCATATAAGCTAAGCGAGAGATTGTACCCAGTAACAGAGGCTTTAAAAATGGATGAAAGCCTCTCTGGTGAATGCTTTCGTTGATTTTTCAATTGGAAAGTTCCGTTAAAAGATAAAAATTTCTAAAGTTTTCGGTCTTTTAAACTTCGCTTAACCTTGTCAGACAACACTACACAATAGAATCGCACGAGATCGAGCAAAGAGATATTAAAGTAAGAGTTAAACAATGCATACTTATCTGAGTTCAAATCAGAACTTGACGATCGATAAACCTACAGAGCCAGAAATTTTACTTCAAGAATTACAAAGAATTCGTCAAACTGTAATTTATGAAGGAGAAAAGATTTTTAGCCAATGGAAGCCATTAATCGCTCGTCAGTCATTTATTGATAGTGCCTTAAATTTAGCTTATTATTTAGCTTTAAGACATGAAGATTTGCGTCAATTACAGTTAGCTTTAATGCCTTGGGGCTTATCTTCTCTCGGACGCATTGAAGCAAGAGTCTTACCTAACCTAGATGCTGCGATCGCTACTTTAGGTGCAGTATGTCATCAAGATCCCGCTCTTTTACCCAAACGTCCATCTTTAAACGCTTTTTTTGCTGGCGATCGCCTTTTGCAGCAACATACAGAAGAAGTTTTCGGTAAGTCTAATAACCAGCGTCAAGTTAGGATTATGGTTACTCTCCCAACCGAAGCTGCTGAGAATTACAAACTGGTGCGAGAATTAGTAGAAAGAGGAACAGATTGTATTCGGATTAATTGCGCCCACGACACCAAAGAAGAATGGTTGGCAATGATTAATCATCTGCGTCAAGCGGAAATAGAAACGGGACGTTCTTGTAAAGTATTTATGGATATTGGAGGGCCAAAACCCCGTATAGGAACTGTCTTATTCTCAAAAAATAAACGACGGATACATCAAGGAGATAGATTATTACTTACTCCAGAAATACCGATTGATGCAGACAAAAAGATCTTTAAGGCTAACTGTACTATTCCCGAAATTCTTACACAATTAAAAGTAAATGACCGAGTATGGATCGATGATGGTAAAATTGGCGCAAAAGTAACATCCTTATTACCTGAGGGGGTTCTCTTAGAGATCGATCGCGCTCGAACCAAAGGAGAAAAATTACGTTCTGATAAGGGAATTAATTTCCCCGATACTATGCTCAATCTCAGCCCTTTAACCAGTAAAGACCGCCAAGATTTAGACTTTATTGCCTCTGATGCAGATATCATTGGTTATTCTTTTGTTCAGCAAGCTACTGATATCGAGTTACTCCAGCTAGAACTAAAAGAGCGTTTGGGTGCTAATAGTTGTCAACCAGCTATTGTGGCTAAAATTGAAACCCCCGAAGCCGTCAAAAATCTGCCCGAATTAATCGTCCGTGCTGCTGGTAAACAGCCCTTTGGCGTGATGATCGCTAGGGGGGATTTAGCAGTAGAAATTGGTTATCAACGTCTAGCAGAAATACAAGAAGAAATTCTCTGGCTATGTCAGGCTGCTCATGTTCCCGTAATCTGGGCTACCCAAGTGCTAGAAAATTTGGTCAAAACAAGAATCCCCTCACGAGCAGAAATGACTGATGCAGCAATGGCAGAACGCGCAGAATGTGTCATGCTTAATAAAGGAGCATATATTTCTGAAGCAGTAACTATTCTTGATGATGTTTTAACCCGTATGGAAGCACATCAGTCAAAAAAAACACCCCAGTTAAGGGCTTTACATTCTTGGTGATCGATAAAGTTGGAAATTAGGAGTTAGTCATTAGGAAGAGATCTTATTAGAAATCAATTAAGGACAACAAAATGGCAGAAGAATCAAAAGATAGCAAAAAGAGCTTTTTATATCCTATTGGTAACTATTACGGTGAGTTTAATCCTGGAAACTTAGCTTTTAACGCCAATTTACAACTGTTTGCCCAACAAGTATCTTATCTTTGCAGTTTAGAGGCAAATGGCAAAATAAGTCCAAAAGATACCTATGATGAGATTAAGAAGTTTTGGAAACAGCTAGAGCATTCCAAAAAAGAACTGTTAGACGATACTAAATTTACCACCGAGGAGTAAGTAAATAATTAAGATGACCGATGAAGTTGAGATTTTTACCCTAAAGGAATGGGCATATAAAGCGATCGCCAAACACACTCGCAAACTGCTAAAGTATGAAGTCGATGTAATTGCAGATAAAGACCCAGAAGACTTACATCAAATGCGAGTAGGAATGCGACGCTTACGCAGTGCGATCGCTGGTTTTGGTATTGCTTTAGACTTACCAAAGACAGTAAATGAAAAAAATATAGCCAAAATCGGACGTTCATTAGGCAACCTCAGGGATTTAGATGTCTTACTCGCTGCCTTAACCAATGATTATCGACCTTTATTACCAGCAACAGAACAAAAGAGATTAGATAAAGCGATCGAATATCTAAACAAACAACGCAAACATGAACTAAAAAAGGTTCGGAAAACTCTCAAAAGCAAGCTCTATTTTAATCTCAAGCAAGAATTACAAGCTTGGTTAGACCATCCTGTTTATCAGGCAATAGGTGAGTTTTCTATTTATCCCGTATTGCCAGATTTACTTTTACCCCAACTCAGTCAACTGTTACTCCACCCTGGTTGGTTAGTGGGGGTAGAGATAAAAGACGGAAAAATTCAATTGCCCGAAATCAGTGATGAAAAAGCAATTGAGGAACTATTAGAGCAAAAAGAATCAATTCTTCACGCTTTACGAAAAACAGCTAAAAAAACCCGCTACAATCTCGAATTATTTTCTCCATTTTACGATGATACTTATGAATACTATGTCAAGCAAATAGAGCAGGTTCAAGAAGTTCTCGGTAAAATTCAAGATTGTTACGTCTTAAGACAGGTGTTAGAAAAAGCCTTAAAATCACCAATAGCCAACAAAATGCCCGAACTCTCAAACTTACTAACCAAAACTCGCTCTCAAAAATGGCAGGATTGGGAAATTTTACTAGAAGAGTTTCTCGATGATAAAACCCGCAAAGAATTAAGACAAACAATCCAACAACCAAACATCTCTAAAGACTAACAACGGGCGCAAACCTTGCGCGGATACTAACCACCAATCATGACTCTAAATCATGTCGTTAAAATTAATCATCTCAATCATGCCTTCGGCAAAGGAGAATTACGCAAAGGGGTACTTTTTGACGTAAATTTAGATATTTATACTGGCGAGATTGTGATTATGACTGGTCCATCGGGTAGTGGCAAAACTACTCTATTGACTCTTATTGGTGGTTTACGTTCTATCCAATCAGGTAGCATTAAGATTTTAGGACAAGAACTTTATGGTGCTAGTAAATCCGAATTAGTTCGAGTTCGCCAGCAAATTGGTTTTATTTTTCAATCTCATAACTTATTATCTTGTCTTACAGCAGAACAAAATGTCCGAATGTCTTTGAGACTACATCAAGATATTTCCTTTGAACAACGTAATCTGATGACTACAAATATTTTAGAAGCAGTAGGACTGAAAGATAAAGTGAATTTTTATCCCGATAGTCTCTCTGGAGGACAACAACAGCGGGTGGCGATCGCTCGCGCTTTAGTCAGTCAACCACAGTTAGTCTTGGCAGATGAACCCACCGCAGCACTAGATAGTAAGTCTGGACGCAACATTGTAGAAATTATGCAACAGTTAGCCAAAGAACAGGGTAGCACGATTCTTTTAGTAACTCATGATAATCGTATTCTCGATATAGCAGATCGCATTATCCATATGGAAGATGGCAGATTAGCCAGAGATACAGCTTTGAGTTAAAACAAAGAGGATTGGTCTACTATTTTTTATCCCATACTGTGACTACTTTTCAGGTTTCTTGTCACCCCGTTATATTCATTAGTGACAAGTTGTTGACAGATTCCATTATTGTTTAACTTGTCACCAATACGTTATATTCATTTAATCATCTTCTAAGTCTAGGTCGTTCTGCCTTTCTACTACCCGAATTAATTGACTTGGAGTTAAAATTTTGGGAATTTGGACGGGGAAGTCTTGAGGATTACGAGTAACGATCGCATCTAAATTATTTACTATCGCCGTACTGTATTGAATTGCGTCTTCAAAGTCTTTAAAATTCACGTTAAGTGCCATAGATATTACTGAACTATCGACAGCAGCAACTTGGCAAATAGTAGTAAGGTTAACAACAAATTCTAAAGCAAGCTCTTTTCCTGTGATTTTTCTGATGATGTAATAAAGATCGCTAATAGTAGATGCGGAAACATAGCCTAAAATCTGTTGTTGTTCTGCAAAATAGATAATTTGTTCGCTATTTACAAACCAAGGTTGACGCTCTAGAGCAAAGTCTAAAATAATATTTGTATCGAATAAAACTTTCACAGGTGATATTTTTCTTGTAAATATTCCCATTTAGCTTTATCTGGCTCGAATTCAGATGAAGTTGGTTCAGTTTCAGCGAACCACTGTTGAAAAGTTTTAACTTTAGACGGTCTTTTTTCAATCCTTTCTTTATCGAAAGATGTATTTTTCGTTGTAGCTGACTGTAAAATAATCACCTCTACATCGCCAGGATTGAGATTAGTCGGTTCGGTAATAATTAATTTACCATCGGGAGAGATTTTTCCTTTAAGTTTGTCTGCTTGCATCGTGAGTGCGAGATATTTTTGATACCCCGATCTTAATCGATCGCCCTGGAAGTGGAGTCTAGTTTTTTTAAGATACTATTGACGCTTTCAGCAAATCCTAGCTAGTGGAAATATTAATAAGGTTACTTTAGAATTCGGGATTAAGGTAGGAGGCAAAGCTGGAATTCCTTATGTTACAGAAGGTTCTGCCGAAAGTAATCTTAAAATTACTGTAGAATGTTCTTTCCCCGAACAATCGCGCTCGACTTAAAACCAAACTAAAATTTGTTATCGTACCCTAATTTAGCAACGCTCTAGATTGCTCATGCGCTATCTTTGTTGGTTAGGATTAATAATTGTTGTCTTAGTTGCGATCTTTATTGCTCCCAATACTTATTATTTATATATTATCGGCACGATCGCCATAACTACTTTAGTGGGTGTAGGTTTAAATATTCTCACTGGACTATCGGGGCAAGTTTCCATCGGTCATGCAGGGTTTTTTGCCATTGGTGCTTACACGGGTTCGTTATTAATGACCAAGCTACAATGGAACTTTTGGCTGGCTACGGCGATCGCTGCGATCGTGGCTGCAATAATGGGTATAGCTTTGGCAATTCCTGCCTTGGGAGTTAAAGGCCCATATTTAGCCATGGTAACAGTGGCTTTTGGTATTATTGTCGAGCGCATCTTAATTGAATGGGTCGATCTGACGGGGGGTTTTGGGGGGATTTTCAATATTCCTAAGCCAACACTCCTTAATCTACAACCAGCTTTGCGAGATGTGGTTTTGCTAGCTTGGATTATAGCAATATTCGCTTTAATGTCTTTTGCTGCGATTAAAAATCAGCCTTGGGGAAAAGCTTGGCAAGCGGTACGAGATGATGAAATTGCAGCTACCGCTATTGGTTTGAATGTACTAAAAATTCGCTGGATGGCTTTTGCTGTATCTGCTGCTTTTACTGGTTTGGGAGGAGTTTTCTTTGCTTCAATTGTGGGGTTTATTAGTCCTGATAGTTTTACTTCTCATAAATCGATTTTGTTTCTTTTGGTAGTTATATTAGGTGGTTTGGGAACGGTAGCAGGTTCATTAGTAGGAGCGATCGCTTTAGTGATTTTGCCAGAGTTTCTTAACGATTTTGCTGAATATCAGCTTTTAGTTTTTGGTATCTTACTTTTACTTACTCTATGGCTGACTCCAGAAGGAGTGGTCAGCTTTTTTCTCAGGCGTTTTAGTAATTCTCATCCCGTTTATCCGCCAGAAATGTCTCTGAATCATTTACCAGCATTGGTAGTAAAAAATCAAAATAATTTGCCCCTGGTAGTGGAAAATATGAAAATCAGTTTTGGTGGAATCAAAGCAGTAGATAACGTCAATTTAGTAGCGCGATCGGCAACAATAACTTCAATAATAGGCCCTAATGGTGCTGGTAAAACTACCTTACTCAATCTTTTAACGGGTTTTTATCGTCCCGACTCTGGTAAGGTTCAGTTAGGAAAGCAAAACTTAACAGGCAAAAATACTCTAGATATAGTACGCACTGGCTTAAGCCGAACTTTTCAAACCACTCGTCTATTCGATTCTCTTTCGGTATTGGATAATTTAAAAGTTGCCTATACTCGCGATAACTTGGGTAACATCTTTACTGCCTTGTTGGGTTGGAGAGACAAGCAAAGATTATCTACAGAAAACCAATTAATCGGACTGCTAGCTTTTGTTGGCTATCGAGGTAATATTCACGATCGTGCCGACAGTTTGGCTTTTGGCGATCGCCGTTTGGTAGAAATTGCTCGTGCTTTAGCTATCAGTCCCCAAGTACTATTATTAGATGAACCAGCAGCAGGATTGGGACAGCAACAGCGAGATTGGTTAGCTAAATTGTTACGTCGCTTAGCAGATACAGGAATTAAAGTAATTGCCATCGAACATGATATGAATTTAGTCATGGAGATTAGCGATCGCGTTGTGGTTCTCGATGGTGGTAAAGTAATCTGTAGTGGAACACCAGCCCAAGTACAGAGCGACAAACTTGTTAAAGAAGCTTATTTAGGAGTTTCCCATAGTAATTTAAGTTCTGTTTCTACTGGTGCAACCCCAACAATTTTAGCAGTGGAAAATTTAGTGGCAGGGTATGGCAAGTTACAAGTTTTACAAGATATCTCCCTAGAAGTTCGTCAAGGAGAGTTAGTCGCGGTTATCGGTGCTAATGGTGCAGGTAAAACCACCCTACTAAAAACTATTGCTCGTTTACTAACTCCTCGATCGGGACGAGTTTTATTTCGCGGTCAAAATTTAACTAAACTATCCCCCCAACAACTAGCCAAAAATGGAATTGTTTTAATTCCCGAAGGAAGACAGATATTTACACAGTTAACAGTTATGGATAATCTGCGCTTAGGAGCATTTTACCGTCGCGATAATGAGATAGAAAAAGATATAGAAGCCATGTTCGATCGCTTTCCTGCTTTGAAAGAACTACAAAATAGACAAGCTGGTTTGCTTTCAGGAGGAGAACAACAAATGCTAGCGATCGCACGGGGATTAATGGCTAGACCAAAAATTTTGCTTTTAGATGAGCCTTCTTTAGGTTTAGCACCGCAATTGGTAGCATATGTTTACGAAACTTTAGCATCATTATGTGCTGAGGGAATCTCGATCTTATTGGTAGATCAAATGGCTCAATTAGCTCTTTCCGTTGCCAATCGTCTATATGTGCTAGAAACAGGCAAAATTATTCAAGCTGGTACGCCAGAAGAATTGAGTCGCGATTCTGGGATTATTAATTATTATTTACGAAGTTTACATCAAAGTTAAATCGTAGGGGTTTATATCATAAGCTCTCTTACAGTTTATAGTCATTCCAATTTATTATTATCTTGAAATATACACAAGTTTAAGTCTAAAATTTAATCAATTTATAAGAAATAAGCTCGAAATGAATAAAATTTTATCAACCTTTATAAAATTTAAAAGAAAGTTAAAAGAAATTTGGTTTATAGTAAAAATCAATTAGCTTCAATTAAAGAATTATTGCGGGTTGCTCGTGAGGTTCGTATTTTTCCCTTGCTACAATTAAACTGTCAGCCTTCTCCCTATGTAGAGTCAGTACTTCAAGAAGTCGATCGCCTTGGTTGGCAAGGACAAATTATCGCTGTTGACTATGAGTTTCAAAAAGATGGTAATAAAATGTTGAAAATTAGCCGATAATATTGATTAATATGTATAGATATAAGCAAGAATTTATATACCTCCGAAGAAGTAAAAAACTAACTTAAAAAGCTAGCCCATTAGTTTAACTTAATCCAACTATTGAAATTTTCTTAAGCATTAATTTATTTTTCTGACTAAACTGGGTATAAGAGAACTACCATTATCTTCTTCTCGCGAGAATATTTTTAGAGGAACGAAATACTGAATGGCTAATTTGGACTACAGGAGACAACCAACTTCTCAAGGGCGAGATTACATCAAAAAGCATCCATTCCAAGATAGTGCGCTCGGTTTAGTCTCTACTATAAGTTTTCCCGCGATCGTCGGGACGGCGGATATGATGCTAAAATCCGCAGAAGTAATCATGGTAGGCTACGAAAAAATTGGTAGCGGTCATTGTACGGCAATTGTTCGCGGTAATATTGCCGATGTCCGCTTAGCAGTAGAAGAAGGAGCAAAAGTAGCCGAACAATTCGGACAACTTGTCTCTAAACTAGTTATTCCTCGCCCCATGCCTAACCTAGAAGCGATTTTTCCTATAGGTAGTAACTTAGTCGAACTAGTCCAAAAAAGAAGGGGTTACAGTCGTTTAAGTAATCGTTCGATTGGTTTGCTCGAAACCAGAGGTTTTCCTGCTATGGTCGGGGCAGCCGATGCTATGCTCAAATCAGCAGATGTACAGTTAGCTTCCTATGAAAAAATAGGAGATGGTTTATGTACGGCAATTATTCGCGGTTCGATCGCTAATGTCGCAGTAGGTATTGAAGCGGGAATGCAGGAAGCTGAAAGAATCGGCGAACTCCATGCAGTTATGGTAATTCCTCGATTACTCGAAGATTTAGAACATACTCTGCCTGTGGCGAGTTACTGGATGGATGAACCAGAGCCTCTACCTATACTCATGCCTAAGAAAGTTAAGGAAAGAGAATTCGTTGAGTTACCTCAAGCAGAGAGCAAACCCATGCCTTTGAAAAAGAAGGTCGAAATTGAAGAACTTTAGGGTGGGCATTGCCCACCTCAGCAAGCGTAAGCTAAATACGAGGATTTGATTTGGTTTGACGAGCCATTTCTTTAAATTTATTTAAACTCGGCCCTGGACGACGGCGAGATTTAGAAGGAGTAGGTAACAAATAATCTGTAGCAAAAGTTTTCTCTTGCTCGACTTTACCATTGCTACTACCGTTATTTTGATACATGGCTTTAACCCAGAAGGGT
The DNA here is from genome assembly GCA_051439545.1 of Xenococcaceae cyanobacterium. GTDB lineage: Bacteria > Cyanobacteriota > Cyanobacteriia > Cyanobacteriales > Xenococcaceae > JASJDJ01. The sequence continues at coordinate 17,570 of JBFRWK010000064.1, forward strand.
TGCTCCCAAGAAGATGCTCCCCCAGAAGATGCAGCAGAATTATTAGAAGTGCTTGCCGTTGATTTCTGCTTATTGTTTTTAATTGAAGTTTTTTTGCTCTTTGTCGCTCCTTCTGCCTTAGCAGGTTCTGGTTTTTTCTCTTCTTGAGTTTCAGCGACGGGTTCGGATTTAGTTTCTTCTTTAGCTACAAAAGCTGGTTCGTCAGCCTCTATCTGCTTTTCTGCTTTTGTAGATGCAGTTTTTGTTTGTTCTTTTTTTGGCTGCTCATCATCATCATTGAGTTCTAAAAAGAACCCATTAGAATTGCCACCAATTAAATTTTTGAGTTTATCGAGCATTTTTAGTGTTACTCCTAAGATTGTAATAACAGAAAATTAAATTAATAACAGAACAACCGACTGCTATTCTCAGCTAATTCTTAAGAGCGAATAGGATTGAATGAGTAATAGACAATAGGGGTTGTAGATATTTTTCGATCTTATAAGTTTAACTAGTAAGAATAAACAGAATAGTTTTTTCTCCCTCTAGCTAAGCTCACGGCAAAATTTATATTTATGTCGATCGAAACAAGAATAGAAAATGAGCAAACATTGTTGGGAAAATAATTCACTCTAAAATACTACCACCGCAAGCACTGTCATTTTATAACAGTTTAACAGTGAGAATATAATCCAAGTTTCTAATCGTAAATTGCAGCAATGGTACAAATTATCTTGCTATTTTAATCAAGCCAGAAAATTAGGCTTTTGGCAATTGTTAATTTACAAAACTTAATTAAAAATCATCGCTGATGGATTAAGCTTCATTAAGAAAAGTTAAGACATTCTCATTAATATCCTGGAAATCTCTAATCGGTTAAAGCAACCCCTATTTAGACTAGAGGTTTCACGCTTGCTACAGGTCGATGTAAGTAAATCTACAAGATAATATCAGAAATCAAATTAGGTTTGAATTTATAGTATGTGAAAGATATAAAACCTAGCTAATTAAGATGAATCCTTCTCAACAATGGCAATTTTACATCGATCGCGGTGGTACTTTTACCGATCTAGTTGCCAAAACCCCTCAAAATCGCATTATTGTCTACAAATTGCTCTCAGAAAATCCCGAACAATATCGAGATGCACCCATACAAGGAATTAGAGATATTCTCGGTATTGCTAAAGATGAACCAATTCCCACAGAACAAATAGAAGTAGTAAAAATGGGAACAACAGTAGCGACTAACGCTTTATTAGAAAGAAAGGGCGATCGCGTGGTACTGTTAATTACTAAAGGCTTTAAAGATGCTCTACGTATTGGCTATCAAAATCGTCCCGATATTTTTGCCCGCCAGATCATTCTTCCTTCTATGCTGTATGAATCTGTAGTCGAGGTAGATGAAAGATATGACGCAAACGGAAATGAATTAAAACCTTTAGATAAACAACAGGTAAGGTGGGATTTACAAAAGGCTTATGATACTGGGATAAGATCTTGTGCCATAGTCTTGATGCACGCTTATCGCTACAGGCAACACGAACTAGAAGTAGCAGAAATTGCCAAAAAAATTGGTTTTACGCAGATATCTATCTCCCATCAGGTAAGTCCCTTAATAAAATTAGTGAGTCGCGGGGATACTACTGTCGTGGATGCTTATCTTACTCCTATCTTACGTCGCTATATCGATCGCGTTGCCAGTCAATTACCCAATGTCCACTTAATGTTTATGAAATCAGATGGGGGTTTGGTTTCAGCAGATAAATTTCAGGGGAAAGATAGTATTCTCAGTGGCCCTGCGGGAGGTATTGTGGGTGCAGTCCAAACCAGTCAAAGGGCAGGTTTCGAGAAGATTGTCACCTTCGATATGGGAGGTACGAGTACAGATGTAGCTCACTATGCAGGAGAATACGAACGGGAATTAGATTCAGAGATTGCAGGGGCGCGAATGCGCGTACCAGTATTGGCAATCAATACCATTGCAGCAGGAGGGGGTTCGATCCTTTCTTTTGATGGGATGAGTTATCGTGTAGGCCCCGAATCTGGAGGCGCAAACCCAGGCCCCGCTTGCTATCGTAGGGGAGGAAAATTAACCGTTACCGATGCCAATGTCATGTTAGGTAAAATCCATCCCCAATACTTCCCTGCTGTCTTTGGTAAAGAGGCTAACTTACCTTTAGATAAAGAGATTGTGGTTACCAAATTTACCCAGTTAGCCCAAGAAATAGCTACTGCTACAGATAACTATCGTACACCCGAACAGGTGGCATCTGGCTTTATCGCGATCGCTGTTAATAATATGGCAAATGCGATTAAAAAAATTAGTTTGCAACGGGGTTATGATGTCACCCGCTATGTACTCTGTTGTTTTGGTAGCGCGGGAGCGCAAGTAGCTTGTTTAATTGCCGATGTTTTAGGTATTACTAAAATATTTCTTCATCCCTATGCAGGGGTGCTTTCAGCTTATGGTATCGGTTTAGCTGATATTAGAGTTACTAAAATAGAGTCGGTAGAAATGGTTTTAACCTCCGATCTTATCCCTCAGTTGGAGTCTTTGATGGATTCTTTGGCAGAGAAAGGGAGAAAAGAGCAAGAAAAAGGAAGACAAGAATTAATAGTAAGGAAAGTAAATTTAAAATACGAGGGGACTGATTCTACTCTAACGGTTGATTTTAATTCCGATATTGCTTTAATGCAACAAGATTTTGAATTGGAACACAAAACCCGTTATGGCTTTATTCAACCAGAAAAAAAATTAATTGTAGAATCTGCTTCAGTGGAATTAATTCAAAAAATGGATACTCCCTCTGAACCCAGAATTACCCGTACTCGCCCTTTACACGAACCTCCTCGATCGATAGAAACACTTGAGATGTTTGCCTCAGATACATGGCACGATGCGAAAGTATATCGAAGAGAAGATTTGCAACCAGAAGACTGTATCCGAGGTGCTGCAATTATTGTCGAAAAGATTAGCACTATTATTATCGAACCTCATTGGCAGGCTAGAGTAAGCGATCGCAATTATTTAATCTTAGAACGTATTAAGTAGGTATGCTTTTTAATTTCATGTTTATTTTTGCGCATAGGTCTAATAAAACCAATGTATTTAAAAGTATCAATCGGCAATCAAACCTTTACTACTAATCACTAACTACTTCAACCGATTAGCTTGATTTTTGTCGTTCTAATTAGTTAATACCATGCAATCTTTTGATGACTACGCAGAATTTGCAGAAGCTTACGTAAAACATACAGAATCTAGCTCTCATAATGCCTATTATGAAAGACCAGCAATGTTTTCTATTTTATCTAATCTAAAATTTAACCGAGTTTTAGATGCAGGTTGTGCGGGGGGAATATATGCGGAATGGTTATTAAATCGTGGTGCTGATGTTGTCGCGATCGATATTAATCAGAAGATGGTAGAGTTTACCAAACAAAGAATCAATAATCGCGGTCGAGTTGACCAAGCAGACTTAAATCGACCTCTTACATTTTTGCGCGATCGTTCTTTAGATTTAATTTTTAGTTCCTTGACTCTACATTATTTACCAGATTGGACAAAAGTTTTTCGGGAATTTAATCGAATTTTATTACCAGAAGGATTATTATTATTTTCCACCCATCATCCTTTTCTGGATTATTTGTTATTCGAGAAAACTAATTATTTTTCCCAAGAATTAATTGAAGATGAATGGCAAAGTTTCGGAGATAAACCCGTAAAAGTGCGCTTTTATAGTCGTCCTTTAAATAGTATGATTGATTCCCTTACTAACGCAGGATTTGCGGTCGAGAATATCATCGAACCTCGCCCTACAGAAGAATGCCAACAACTTTATCCTCAAGACTATGAAAAACTATCTACTAAACCTTGGTTTCTGATTATTTTGGCTCGTAAAAAAAGTTGATTTTTATTCTAAAAAATATTGGAGGTTATCGTGTACGGTGCAAACCCTCAAGTTAAACATCCCCTAACAGGATTTCCCCAGATTTGTTTTATCAAAAATACAGTAACTAATCCCAAGATTATTATTGGTGATTATACTTATTATGACGATCCAGAAGATTCAGAAAACTTTGAAAGAAATGTTCTTTATCATTATCCGTTTAGCGAAGATAAATTAATTATTGGTAAGTTTTGTGCCTTAGCTAGAGGAATAAAATTTATCATGAATGGTGCTAATCACAAAATATCTGGATTTTCTACCTATCCTTTTTATATCTTCGGTAATGGCTGGGAAAAAGTAAACCCACAAAATGATGAATTACCCTTTAAAGGTGACACTGTAGTTGGTAATGATGTTTGGATTGGATATGAAGCTGTTATTATGCCTGGAGTAAAAATTGGGGACGGCGCGATTGTTGCTGCTAAATCCGTTGTAGTGAATAATGTACCACCATACACTATAGTAGGGGGAAATCCTGCCAAGATAATCAAACAAAGATTTAGCGATGAAATTATCAAAAAATTACTAGAAATTGCTTGGTGGAATTGGGATATAAAGAAAATATCAGACAATCTCGAACAAATTGTTGCTGCCGATATTAACGCTCTTTTATTAGTTACATAAGTTAGTAGTTATTCCAATGTCAAAAATCTTTAAATGTTCCTATTTTTGTATCGATCGAGCCATGATTTTATTTTGTTAATTATTAATTGTAATGTAGGCGTTGCCCACTCTAGCTAACTTATAAACTACACTATAAGGATTTTAAAAATGTCCGATCGAGTCTTTCTTGCTCAAGAAATACGGCAGCTTTGTCGCGAAGAAAAACTAACTACTCCCACCCCTGGACTTGCTTTAGGATTTGTTCAAGCAAATCTAGTTATTTTGCCCTATTCTTTAGCTTTTGAATTTCTACTTTTTTGTCAACGTAATCCCAAACCTTGCCCAATTCTTGATGTTACAGATTTAGGAAATCCCGAACCTAAATATATTGCACCTGGTGCCGATCTTAGAACCGATCTGCCAAATTATAAAGTATATAGTCATGGTGAATTAATTGCAGAAGTTACCGAGATTAAAAAATATTGGCGAGATGATTTAGTAGGTTTTTTAATTGGCTGTTCTTTTTCTTTTGAGAATGCCATACTCAATTCTGGATTACCTTTACGACATATAGAAGAGAAAAAAAATGTTTCGATGTACATAACTAATATCAAATGTAATTCTACTAAAATATTTGCTAGTAACTTAGTAGTTTCCATGCGTCCTTTACCCGCTAATAGAGTAGTTCGTGCAGTAGAAATTACCAGTCGCTATTATAAAGCACATGGTTCACCTATTCATGTTGGGAATCCAGAAGCAATTGGAATTAAAGATATTAATAAACCAGATTATGGTGATGCAGTTACCATTAAAAATGGAGAAGTTCCTATTTTTTGGGCTTGTGGTGTTACTACTCAACTTGCAGTGGAAAATGCTAAACCCGAACTAGCAATTACTCATTCTCCTGGGCATATGTTTGTCAGTAATTTAAAAGATGAAGAACTAACTTTTTAGTGTATTTATACAGCATTATTTGTTAAATTTTTAATTTTTTTTAGTTAATTATGAACACTATATCTCAACCCGATCCCGTCCGCTTAGAAATCTTTAAAAACCTCTATCAATTCATTGCCGAACAAATGGGAATTGTGCTACAAAATACGGCAGCTTCGGTAAACATAAAAGAAAGATTAGATTTCTCTTGTGCCATCTTTGATGGGAATGGTTCGTTAGTAGCAAATGCCCCCCATATTCCCGTTCATTTAGGTTCGATGAGTGCTAGCGTTATTAGTTTAATTAACGATATGGGAGATAATATTAAACCAGGTAATGTTTATCTTTCTAATAATCCTTATAATGGTGGAACACATTTACCTGACGTAACTGCCATTACCCCTGTATTTTTTAACTCTCCTCTCTTGGTAGGAGAGGGGTTGGGGGAGAGGTTAAAACCTATATTCTACGTTGCATCTCGTGGACATCAGGCAGATCTCGGTGGTATTACCCCTGGTTCGATGCCTCCTCACAGTACCAATATCGAAGAGGAGGGGATTTTATTCGATAATTTCTTATTAGTAGAAGAAGGTCATTTTAAAGAAACTGCTGTTAGAGATATACTCAAAAATCATCCCTATCCAGCACGTAATCCCAAGCAAAATATTGCTGATTTTAAAGCACAAATTGCTGCTAATAATCGGGGAGTTACCGAACTTTTAAACATGGTGGAACAATATGGCTTAGAAACCGTAGAAGCTTATATGCAATTCGTCCAAGATAATGCAGAATTAGCAGTAAAAAATGCGATCGAATCTCTCAAAGATGGCGAATTTTCTTACCACATGGATAATGGGGCAAAGATTCAAGTCAAAATTACGATCGATCGTCATAATAGAAGTGCCAAAATAGATTTTACTGGTACATCACCCCAACTAGCAAGTAATTTTAATGCACCTGCTGCCGTGACTCAAGCTGCGGTTTTGTATGTCTTCCGTACTTTAGTCAATGATGCTATTCCCCTTAATGCAGGATGCTTAAAACCAATAGAGATTATTATTCCTGAAGGCTGTATGTTAAATCCCGTCTATCCCGCAGCAGTGGTAGCGGGTAATGTGGAAACTTCTCAAACTATTGTTGATGCTTTATATGGTGCATTAGGAGTTATGGCAGCTTCTCAGGGGACGATGAATAATTTTACTTTTGGTAATGAAAAATATCAGTATTACGAGACAATTTGCGGTGGTTCGGGTGCGGGAAAAAACTTTAATGGTACAGATGCCGTCCATACTCACATGACTAACTCTCGTCTTACCGATCCAGAAGTATTAGAATCCCGTTTTCCTGTAATATTAGAAAGCTTTTGTATTCGTAACAATAGTGGTGGTAAAGGTGAATACTTTGGCGGTAATGGAGTAGTCAGAAAAATTAGATTTCTAGAATCAATGACGGCGGGAATATTAGCTAGCCATCGTGTTATTCCTCCCTTTGGTTTAAACGGTGGCGCGACAGGAAAGGTTGGTAAAACTTATGTAGAAAGGAAAGATAAAACTATCGAACAATTAGATAGTACCGCTACAGTAGAAATGCAACCTGAAGATACTTTTGTGGTAGAAACTCCTGGCGGTGGTGGTTGGGGGTTTATAGAAGAATGAAAGTAATGAGTAATGAGTGATAAGTAATGAGTCATCAAATATCCTACTCTTTAAGTACTTAGGCAAAATTGTTTACACATTTAATTTTTCTATTACCTATTACCTATTACCTCATACCTATTACCTGCCTCAATTAGTAATTTATTTTGCACGGGTAGTTATATATATTGCTATATGTTTAGCAGAGAAATAGAGCGAATACGTCTAGAAGTGATCGATATATTGTCGATCGATATCGATCTATTGATTCAAAAAATAGATGAAGTAAATCAACAAATCCCAGAATATCATAAGCCACTGAATGAAGAAAGAAAATTTCTTTTATGTTTATATCTGCGAGGATATTCTAGCGATCGCATTATTCAAAAATATCAATCTCTAGGTTTAAAAGTTACCAAGCACGATATTAGTAACCGCATGAGAAATGTTATAGAAGGAATTAAAAAATTGATTCATAATAACATTTCTGATTGGACTATAGTGATTAACTATCTCTTAGAATATGGATATAAAATTACTAATAATAATATAGATAATTGTTTGAGTCTTGGGGGTCGTTATTTTTTGGCTAACGCTCGTAGTTTAGAGGCAATTCAAACAACACAAAAATTTTTGTTACAAGATTATCCTTCAGCATTGGCTGGTTTTTTACAACTTTGGGATGAAGGCGATCGCCATGGGGAAACCTTAATTTATTTAAATAATTCTTGGTTACTAGCAAATCAGAACATTCTGAAACAAGAATATGGAATTGCTTCTTTCCATTTATATAAAATAGCTGTAGTTATTCCAGTTTTATACAATAATGGTTCGGTTGCCCAAAACTTACTAAAAGGAATAGCTACCTTACAGTTGAAGATAAATTTAAATCTTAGTAACAACAATAATTTATATTATCCTCTTGCGGAAAATTTGAGGGAAATCGAAAAATTTAAATTTAATAACCGACAAAAATTTGGTTTACTAGTATATATAGCTCAAGACGATCGCGATTTAGAAAATCCTCAAAGTAAGACGGCGATCGCCATCCAAAATATTGACGATATTATGGGAGTTATCGGACATTATTCTAGTGAAGCTACAGCTAATGCTTTAAAAATTTATGCAACTTCTAATATTCCTTTAATTACTGCTAGTGCTGCTTCTAATAATTTACCTGGAAACTGGGAAAGAGCCAATAATCTTTTTTATCGAGTAAATACTAAAGATGAAATTCAAGCTGCTACATTAGCTAGATTTATTAACGAACGCGAACCGCAAGCAAAACTAGCAATTATGTATAATAGTTGTAGTGATTATTGTTGTTCTTTTAAAAAATCTTTTTTGAAATATTTTTCAGGAAAAATAATTTTAAATTATGAAAATTTATCTTCTAACAATTATGATGAGTTGCAAGCTACAATAACTGAAGCTCAAAAACGCCAAGTTAATGTTATTTTATTGATTCCCGACGGGGGTATTCATCTTGCTTCCCTGTCATTAGCAGGTAGTATTATTCGCCAAATTTTAGAAAGTGACTGTTGGTTAGTTGGTGGCTCAACTTTAATTCATCAAGACATTCTAGAATGGGTAAGAGAAGCCTCGAAAAGACAAAAAATAACTAAAAATCTCGAAAAAATTGTTATCTCTTGTCCCTGGTTTCCCGATGAACAAAACCATAATTCTCTAGCCCAACAATTCTGTCAGGAAAGTCAATTAATTTGGCAAGAAGCGATTAATACCTGGCGAGAAGGAACGGCTTATGACTCTGCTTTAATGTTAGCTAAAGCCATAGATAAATTTAACTCTCAGGGTGGGGGCGATCGCTATGAATTTACTCAAGTCTTACAGGAATTTAAACAAAACAATAATTATCTAGGCGTGACGGGAAATTTACAATTCGATCGTTTTGGCGATCGCCTCGAACCTCCAGTTAAATTAGTTGGAGTAGTGCGAGAAAATAATAATACCTCAAACCAGATTAAATATTGTTTCCGTTCTTTGTAATTGCTAATAGCTTCGCTGTTTTAAAATCCTGCAAATCCTGTAGCTGCCAAATAAATATCATTCCAAGCAGGCTGTCTGTAGTCTGGATTAAAAGCTCGATCGACATATTTAACTAATTGAGGAAGTTCTTCACTATCAATTTCTCCTTGAAGGAATAAATTGAGCTTATCTTCCCAACCTGTAGGATAATCCCTAATGATGGGATGTTTAATAGTAATCGATTGATATTCTTCCTCTTGAGAATCGACAATTAGATCGAGACTGAGAACTCCTAAAGGACGAATAAATATCCCCGTACCTGCGATTTCAAAATCAGAATCCAGTTTTTTTTGTCGCATTACCACTACAAAATGTGCGCCTCTAGGAATACGATAGGGTAGTTGACTGGGATTATTGACGGGTTTTACTTCCACGTTATAACCTTGGGTCAAACCTGCTTCTAACGTAATTCCTTCGTACTCTTGGTCGGGATGGGGTAGATAAATCGTAAATTGATGTATATCTAACCAAGGAGTGTAAATTGTTTCGTCAGTTTCTCTTTTCCATTGGTTATATTGTTGGCGCATCTGATTACCAACATAACTCTCTTGATTACAGATATTGATCAGAGAAATATTGAGAACACATTGCTCGAATTTACTTAACGCTCCTAAAACTTGCATGATAGTTAGTAGTTAGTAGTTAGTGGTTTATTCTCGATCTAAAAATTCACTCTCGAATATTAATCTTCATCCAAGGCAGGAAAAGACTCTTCAATCTCCCATAAAACGCTTTTATTAGCGATAAACCAACTGCGGGTTTCTGGTGTTAATTCATCCCAAACTATATCGGGGGAAACATGGGGAGATTCGTACTGATATTTTTTACCGAGCGATCGCAAATTTTCTGCAACTCTTCTGGGAATCCCAAAATCTATCCAATGAACTTCAACGACTCTACTAGCAACACCACCCCTAGGATCGTAGATGAGTTGTGCCACTCGAATTAAATCGGCAAAATGAGTAGGTCTTAATCCTGTTATTTCCTGAATTTCGCGAACGCGGTCTTTATTTTGTTTAATGCTCATACGTTTTTCCTCCAATAGCTATAGGGGCAAACGGTCAGATAGCTTATCCTTGAACGGGGCGATACAATACTTGCTTTTGAAATGAATTCACGCATATAGCGGATTGGCTTGCCCCCATAAAAAACTATCAAAACCGAAGGGCTGTTCGTGCCTAAGAATTAACTGCTTGATAATTTTTCACCCGTTTACCAGTGCCAACGCCTAAAATTTTGGCTAACCAAGGTGGGGGAGAAGTAGCGAGTGCTTTTTGTAAATCTGCTAGTATTTCTCTGGCATTGCCACCTTTTTCTACTTTCATGGGATAAATATAAGCCTGAATAACTTTAGCAGCAGCAGGTCCACCAATAGAATTAATATAGAGAATAGGACAATCTCTGATTAGATTAACTCGGAAAGCATTTTTTTCTTCAGCAAGATCCGCTTCTACTGCCGAGCGTACATCAATCAATCTTATTTCATCTGCGGATAGTTGATAGATCAAGTAACGATGGCAAGAACCAAAATGACCATCTAATTGCTCTCCAGTGTTAGAAGCGACAGCAATTCTAACAGAGTTGGGCATATCCCCTTCTTGATAGGGTACGATGGGTAATTCTTGTTCGCAATAACCTGTTTCGCCCCACAAAATTCTTACTGCTTCTTTGAAAGCTGCTATATCGCTATTATCCGCATCTTCCCCTTCCCATTCGCTATCGACTTCGTAAATATTGCCAAAAGACCTTTTTAATTGAGTAACTGTAAGTTTACTTAGAGATTCTTCGGTAATCTCATCGTCGAGATTGGTTTGTAAAGCTTCGATTAAATCCCTAACAGATACATCGGGTAATACCTTAGATGCTAAGGCTATTCTCAAGGCTACCTCGTTAGAAATGGGTTGGGTGGTCATTAGTGTTTCTCCTGAATTGGATTGATTGGGTTAGTCGTTGGTAGGGGCGAATCGCCATTCGCCCGTACAGTGGGTAGTGGTTCGTTACTGGCACAAACAATAAAGGACAAATGACACAAAACAGCTAACTTGTAAAATTAGAGATTATCTTTGCTAGAAGAGTAATTATGAAAAAACTGCTGAGTCTGTCATTTTTATTGGTTTTGACTATATTTGGTAGTTGGTCGATTCGAGAACATCGGGTTTATTCACAAACTGAGGTAAACATAGAGCAAACAGTCGATTTTCAGCCTCATTTTGATAATTTAGGGGTTAATGGTTCGATTATCATTTATGACCTTAAGGGCGATCGCTTTTACGAACATAATCCTAGTCGTAATGAAACTGCTTTTCTTCCTGCTTCTACCTACAAAATTCCTAATTCTTTAATCGCTCTAGAAACTGGGGTAATTAAAGATGATGTTGCCGTTCTGACCTGGGATGGCATTGAAAGGGGTTTTAATGGTTCTCCCTTTGCCCAATGGAATCAAGATTTAAATATCCGTCTGGCTTTTAAATATTCTGCCGTCTGGTTTTATCGAGTTCTCGCCCGTAGAATCGGACATCAAAGGATGCAGGATTTTGTCAAGAGAATTGAATACGGCGATCGAAATATTGGTAAAGAAGAAGATATCGATCAGTTCTGGTTAGAAGGAGAATTAAGAATTACCCCGAAAGAGCAAATTACTTTTCTCCGTCGTCTCTACCAAAATGACCTGCCATTTTCCCCAAGAACTATGAATTTGGTGAAAGACATAATGATTGTCGAACAAACACCAAATTATGTACTGCGGGCAAAAACAGGATTAACCTCGAAAATAGGTTGGTATGTAGGTTACTTAGCACAAAAAGATAATGTTTATTTTTTCGCGACCAATCTAGATATGGATTCTCAAACCAATCCCGCAGTTAGGCTAGAAATTACTAGGTTGTGTTTACAGGATTTGGGATTGTTATAATTTTGTCCTTTGTTCTTCTCTTAGTGTGCCTTCCTTAGGCGATCGAAAATCACCAGGGTCGCACTGCTTGTTTTTTGTCATTAGTCCTTTGTGGTTTGCTATTGCTTATTGTTTCCCTTTTACTCAATTTATATCAGACTCCTCGAATAATAAGGATTTGAGGCGTTTGCATTAATATGATTAGTCCTGTACTCGAAGTCTACAGCCTTGTATTTAAGAGGATTGAGGGATCTGATTTGGATCGAGGTACGAGTATTTTTTTTAGTTAGTACGGATATATTAAAATAGTTAGTTGGCAACTTAGCGATCGCGTCTCTAATATAGACAGGTTAAAAGTTATCGCCGATCTAGATTGATTATTTTTGCTTGGATATTGCTGTACTCAATGTAGTTTTATTAACTTATATCATTTATCATTGCTTGCTGTTGCGATATCGATCGTCCCTCACAATCTTGTAATAATTACCTGCCTCGATGTGCGATCGTATTTCAAACCCAGATAGATTAAAAGCGATCGCCGATCTGAAGCTAATTGTTAGCCCAAATGTCAATTGTGAAAGCCAATTCATCTTCTACGCGGTATAGATGAATGAGTTCATGGCGTGTATCCTTAATATGAATCAGGAACTGCGTTACGGCATCACGCTGCTGCGGTGATGCAGCTATCAAGTGGTAGTTCGATTTGCCGTCGTAATTCAGATGGAAGAGCAACTGGGGCAGATACCAGTCATTTGGCTCTGTTCCCGAACCCAAGGCAAGCCGAGCAAGAGCAGGCATCCAGTACTTAAATCCTTCCTCTGTTACAAAGCAAATTGGATCCCAGCCAGGATTTCCGACATCTGCTTCGCTAAGGGTTTCCAGGTTACGGCTGCGCAAAAGCTCATCATGTTCCGCACACTCACAACAATGGCGGTAGTTTGTGAAGTGTTCAGGCCTCTGCGTCTCGCCAAAGGCGTTACTGATTTTCTTCAAAGCCTCGATATCATTCATGTGGGATCGCTATTTATTATGGGGAAACTTTCTGGATATTAACCCTGTATGGAAGCCAAAGCAGAAATTTACCGTATATCTACCCTCTACAGAATGATATCAAGAAACTTTAGGTATATTTGTCTTAAGCTTAAAGCGATCGCGCAGCACGCTCTAGCGCAGATCGCGTCTCAAACATAGACAGGTTAAAAGTTATAGGTAGAATACAATCTAGGTAACTAGAACATCCAATGACAAATCGAGCTATGGTTACAACGACCTCTAAATTTATTACTCTGAAAGAGTTTCTAGCATTACCTTTAGGGGAATTATTTGGTTGGTTATTGGAGTAAAGAGCGATCGGGCTGCGCTGTGGCACTGCGCGATCGCGATCTATTAATCAAAAAACAAAGTATTTATTAGCGGTTTACCAACCGAAGCTGCAAGTATACAACATCCATATATCGCTCGAACTTGTAACCCACCTGATGAAAACGGCCAACTTCCTGAAAACCTGCTGCTCTATGCAGAGCAAGGCTAGCTTCTCGATCTGATGAGATAGCTGCAATGACAGACTCAAAGCCTGCTTCCCGCGCACGACGCACTAACTCAGCCAGAAGTTTGCTACCAATTCCCTGACGCTGAAATTCATGGTGGACGTAAACAGAGTTCTCTACGGTCTTGTGAAAGGTGCAAGCAGTTTTGAACAACGAGAAAGTACCCCATGCAATAACTTTGCCGTTCTGCTCTGCAACCAAGACAGGGGTAGCGTCGTCATGGGAGGCGAACCATTCTTTGCGCTCCTGCTCTGTACAGATATGGGTAGTCCATACACAAGTAGAGTTTGAGACGTAGTAATTGTAGATCTCGTTAATCTGGGGCAAATCCGCCTCAACAGCAGGTCGTAGCTTAAAGTTGTTACTAATGTTTTGCTCCATTTTAGACCGATAGTTATTTATTATCTGTAAAATTCCTATTTGATAGAATACTTATTAGTGTTTCCGCAGTAGCCAGACGTTCTCTTTTGCTGCACATTTTCCTTTCAATCCACCAACAACGTCATTACTTGCCAGGAAAGACAAATCATAACTATCACTATAGTGTCGATCGACTTCTTCTTTGCTAATTGAAAAAGGAGGCCCTTCCATCAGATTTCGATCGTACTCAAAAGTAACTAGCAACTTTGATGCTTTATCCGTAATCTCCTTTAAGTGGGCTGTATATCGATTACGTATTTCTTCTGGCAAGGCTACTAAAGCTGCTCGATCGTAAATTGCATCTACCGAACCGAGCATTTCGCCAGATACATCAAAGATATTACCGACAAAGATGTCAATATCTTTGGCACTATACAAGCTTGTCTTTCCAATTCTCGATATTTTGGGCTTTACACCAAGTTCATCAAATAGCTGCTCGACTGCCATTTCTGCCAATTCAGCACCAGCAACGCGATATCCTTCAGAAAGCAGCCAAGCGATATCGAGAGTTTTGCCACATAATGGCACAAATACACGGTTGCCTTTCGATAGAGAAAGCTCTCCAAAATATTTCACCAGCACTGGGTTAGCTTCACTTTTGTGGAAACCAATTTCATTTTTTTCCCACTTCTGAAGCCAAAAACTTGAATCCATGGTCACTCCTTCAAGAGTTTACGGCACATAACTATATTGCTGTACTCATTAAATGAATACAACTGCTTAAGCAGCTTTTTACAAAGACGAGCAATTATTGGTTCTATAAATAGAATACAATCTAGATGACTATGACATCCAATGGCAAATAAAGCTATGGTTACAACTTCCTCTAAACCCATTAGCCTAAAAGAGTTTTTAGCATTACCAGAAACCAAACCCGCTAGTGAATATATCGACGGGAAAATTATTCAAAAACCAATGCCTCAAGGAGAACACAGCACAATACAGGGCGAACTAATTATTGCTCTTAATGGCGCACTCAAACCACAAAAAATTGCGAGAGCTTTTCCAGAGTTAAGATGTACTTTTGGTGGACGTTCTATTGTTCCTGATGTAACCGTATTTGCTTGGGATAGAATTCCACGTCAAGATAATGGTAGAGTAGCAAACGCTTTTAATATAGAGCCAGACTGGACAATTGAAATTTTATCTCCCGCTCAGAGCTATAGTAGAGTCACCAAAAATATTCTTCATTGTTTAGACTATGGCACAAAATCAGGCTGGTTAATCGATCCGCAAGAACAGTCTGTCTTGGTTTATTTTCGATCGCAACAACCTGTCTTTTTTGAAGCAGAAAGTGATGTTTTACCCGTACCTGATTTTGCTAAAGCTTTTAAATTAACTTTAGGGGAGTTATTTGGTTGGTTATTGGAGTAAAGACTGTTTTAACTTTAATTCTACCTACTTATCTGTACTTAAAGCTTCTTAAAGTATCTGGCGACTGGAAACAGCCCAAAACCCACCTTTTCATAGGTGTGATACTAAATCCTCCAGTTTCGACCATTAATGTCTGATGACATAACTATTTCGAGCGAAAAAAACGCTTTTGAGCCAGTAGAGAACTTGAACTCTTTCTACCGTTTTGGCACTTTTCTGTTGAGTCAATTATTTTTTTTTGTGCGGCTTCTGATTCAACAATTTCAATTTTGAGGACTCCAGACATTCACAAATTTATAGATTAGTTA
Source organism: Xenococcaceae cyanobacterium (assembly GCA_051439545.1). Taxonomy (GTDB): domain Bacteria; phylum Cyanobacteriota; class Cyanobacteriia; order Cyanobacteriales; family Xenococcaceae; genus JASJDJ01. The sequence continues at coordinate 33,254 of JBFRWK010000064.1, forward strand.
CTTTTAAGCATTTATAGCATTATTTAAGTAAATTGGTATTACCAGAACTACACTTAGAAAACCATTTGTCCGCCACGAAGATTGATATATAAAGCCTGAACTGTGCGAATTGGTCCCCAAGGAATTCCCCACCAGCCTAGCAGAAGCGTAATTAATGAATAAAGCACAGGCCATAAAAAGCGATTGATTCCGTCGGTCCTGTGCGGAGCAGAACGCTTGTAAATTGTCACGAAAATGAATGAAATGGCGTAGCGATAACTTACATACACTACATAGTTGGCTGAGCTTGCTATCTGTGGTCGCTTCTTCTCATTTCCAGTCTGCCAGTAGGTTGCTGGAAGCTCATGCCAAGTGCCACATGTTCCACAAAGAATTTTCTTTTCACCTTCATAAACAATAAGATTTGCACCACAACGGCATCGATAAGTTCCTTGCATAAAGAAATCTGGATAAAAACTCAAGGAGCATTGTGAAAGACATTACTCCCATTCCATTCGAGCAAAATGGGCATAACGCAAATAGGACTATCCCACATTTTTTGAATCAGCAACAGATGTCTTAACCATACCCAATTTTGCTAAAACTTTCTAGTTAACTTTAGGGGAATTATTTTATTGGTTATTGGAGTAAAGAGCGATCGACTCCGATCTTATTAAAAAAAAGTAACAAGAATATTACTTGTTAACGATTCGACGGTTATACCAATCTTGCTTGGTGAGAGAATACAAATCACAGATCTCATTATGCCACGTCCACTAATTGCAAAATCTCGTTACAGGTTTCCTTGGGTGTCTTTGCTTTCGTATATACCGTAAACTTCGCAAGTTGATAATTTGAAGGATGCCTTACGAAATGTTCATTTATATTTAGACTCCCATCAGGCATATATTTATTACGCTCATTGAGAATTTGCACTGACTCGTCTAAATCTGATGAGGGAAGTAAAAGAACAATATTAGAATAAGGTTTTAAAACTTGCTGAATCCTTTGAAATAGAAAAACATCCTCATATACAGAGTGACCAGCCCCAAAATCAATAACGCATTTTTTATGCTCCGATAGTAACCTCTCTACTGCATGAGCTTCAAAAGGTTTCCAATACTGGTAAATTCCCCAAAATCCTTCTGTTTCCCGTTTGTGTTTTGCTAATTCTTCGTCATACCCAATTTCCTGATAGTAGCCGTATCGATACTCATCTATCGAGCATTGTGGAAGACCAAGACGAGTAGCTAAAAGCAATCCAACAGTAGATTTGCCAGCACCAATCGGACCAATAAGGATAATGTCTGATGACATAACTATCGCGATTGAAAAAAAACGCTACATCATACTTAGGGTTTGCTGAATAAGTTTGAATAGTTGAGCTAAAGAAGGTTACAAGGATTTTTGGGGCAGAAAAAAGTGAGGAAAAAAGGGCGAAAAAGCCTTAAAATTCGTAAAAGACCCTTGCACTTTGCATCCCATCAGCAAGAACAAATGTACCGTAAATCTGACCAGTCGACCATTACTCCAGAAAAATTTGAATTACCTTTTGAGGGTAAATTGTCATCAGAAAACCGATGGGTAATCATGGCAGAATTAATACCTTGGTCAGAATTTGAAGAGGAATACGCGCAAAATTTTTCAGAAAAAATGGGGGCAATAGCCAAACCGTAAGGCAATGGCATTGGGAGCATTAATTATTAAAGAAAAGTTAGGGATTTCAGATAGAGAAACTATAGAACTTTCTTAAAGAAAACCCATACCTACAATATTTCCTGGGGATGTCATCTTATAGCAATGAAGCCCCGTTTGATGCATCATTGATGGTTTATTTTCGAGAAAGAATAGACTTAAATTTGGTTAATGAAGTTAATGAAAAAATGGTGAAGAATTTCCGAGAAAAAGAGGAACAAGAATCAGAAAAAAAAACGAATCAGGTCAAGGA